>NZ_CP011503.1:0-325827 GCF_001028665.1 Burkholderia pyrrocinia | reverse complement strand
GCGGCCGGCTTGCCGCTCGCGACGAGGCGCGCACGTGCGGCTTCGGCCTTCGCGACGGTCACGCGCCGCACGTATGCATCGGCGGCTTCGCCGGGCAGTTCGGCTTCGAGCGCCTCGGCGTCCTCGTCGGGGCGCGGCAGCAGCAGCTCGAAGCGTACGCCGATCTGCTGCAGCAGCTCCTGGCGGCGCGGGCTTTGCGAAGCGAGGTAAAGAGTCGGGAAAAGCGCGGGGGACGTGCTGGACGGCATGGTGTCGTTATCTCGGTGAGCGCGCGCGGCGCGCGTCTCGAGGACGACACGTCATGCGCGGTGGTAGGGGTGATTCTGCGTGATGCTCCACGCCCGGTAAAGCTGTTCGGCGAGCAGCACGCGCACCATCCCGTGCGGCAGCGTCATGCTCGAGATGCGCAGCAGCACGTCGGCGCGTGCTTTCAGTTCCGGATCGAGCCCGTCGGCGCCGCCGATCACGAACGCGACGTCGCGGCCGTCCTGCTGCCAGCCGGGCAGCGCCTGCGCGAGTTGCATCGTGGTCCAGTCGCGGCCGCGCTCGTCGAGCGCGACGAGGCGCGCGCCCTTCGGCAGCGCGGCCTCGATCTTCTGCCGCTCGGCCGCCATCACGCTTTCGGCGCTACGGCCGCCCGAACGCAGTTCGGGCTTGATCTCGCGCAGCTCGATGCGCAGTTCGGGCGGCATCCGCTTCGTGTATTCGTCGAAGCCGGATGCGATCCAGCCCGGCATCTTGTGGCCGACCGCGAGGATGAAAAGCTTCATCGGGACGATTCGTAACGACTTAACGGCGGCGGGCGGCCGTCTTGCGCGCCGGGCGGGCCGGTGCTTCTTCCTCGTCGTCCTCGTCTTCGCTTGCGGTGGCGAATCCGTTCTGGCCCTTGCCGCCGCCGAGCTTCATCCGTACAGGCTTGTCGCCCCAGATTTCCTCGAGGTTGTAGTACTGGCGCAGGGCCGGCTGCAGGATGTGCACGATCGCGTCGCCGCAGTCGACGAGCACCCATTCGCCGGTTTCCTCTCCCTCGGAGCTGACGATGTCGCCGCCGGCTTCCTTGACCTTGTCGCGCACGCTCGATGCGAGGGCCTTGGTCTGGCGGTTGGAGGTGCCCGATGCGACGACCACGCGGTCGAACAGTTCGGTCAGGTGGCTGGTGTTGAACACCTTGATGTCTTGCGCCTTGACGTCTTCGAGGGCGTCGACGATCACGCGCTGCAGTTTGCGAATATCCATGGAATCAGGTGTGGTAGAGGCGATGTTGAAGAATATAGGCCCATACGGCGGCCGGCACATGCTCGGCCGACGCGTCGGGCATTTGCGCATGGCGCGCGATGCATTCGCGCAAGTGCGCGCGGATGTCGGTCGCGGCGATGTCGAACGCGAGGGTCGTGTCGATCAGCAGGTGGCCGGCCGGCGTGGCCTTCAGCACGTCGGCGCCGGCCTGCCGTGCGGTGATTTCCTGCGCGACGTCCGGCGACGCCGCGCCGAGCTCGAAGCCCGGACGCGTCGACGCGCAGATGTGCGCGTAGTCGAACAGCTTGCGCCAGTCGCGCCACGTATCGAGGCGCACGAGCTGGTCGGCGCCGATCAGCAGCGACAGCGACGCGTCGGGGCCGACCCGCTCGCGCCAGCGCGCGAGCGTGTCGACCGTGTAGGTCGGGCCGGCGTGCTCGATCTCGTCGGTCGCGACGGTCACTGTCACGCCCGGCAGCACGAGCGAATCCGCGGCCGCGCGCGTCATCGCGAGCCGATGCTCGGCGGCCGACACGTCGCGTTTCTGGTACGGCTGCCCGGCGGGCAGCAGCACGAGCTCGGTCAGGCCGAGCAGCTCGGCGAACCGGCGCGCGAGCGCGAGATGGCCGTCGTGGATCGGGTCGAAAGTACCGCCCAGCAAGCCGATACGACGCGGCAGCGGGGCGGGGCGGGCGGTGGTGTTCAGAAAGCGCGTCCTTTTCTTGGGGCAGCGGGGTGCGCGGGCTCAGACCCAGTCGCGCGGCACGATGAAGTCGCTGTACAGGCGCGCTTCGGGCGTTCCCGGTTCGGGCTGCCAGTTGTAGCGCCAGTTCGCGACCGGCGGCATCGACATCAGGATCGACTCGGTCCGGCCGCCGCTTTGCAGGCCGAACAGCGTGCCGCGGTCGAACACGAGGTTGAATTCGACGTAGCGGCCGCGGCGATAGGCCTGGAAATCGCGCTCGCGCTCGCCGTACGGCAGGTCGGCGCGGCGCTCGACGATCGGCAGGTAGGCCTGCAGGAACGCATCGCCGACGCTTTGCATCAGGTCAAACGAGCGTTCGAAACCGGGTTCGGAGAAATCGTCGAAGAAGATCCCGCCGACGCCGCGCATCTCGTTGCGGTGCTTCAGGAAGAAATACTCGTCGCACCATTTCTTGAAGCGCGGGTAGAGTTCGGCGCCGAACGGGTCGAGCGCATCCTTGCAGGTCTGGTGGAAATGCCGCGCGTCGTCCTCGAAACCGTAAACCGGTGTCAGATCCATGCCGCCGCCGAACCAGAACACGGGCTCCTCGCCCGGTTTCGTCGCGATCAGCATCCGCACGTTCATGTGCACGGTCGGGCAGTACGGATTGCGCGGGTGCAGCACGAGCGACACGCCGAGCGCCTCGAAGCCGCGGCCCGCGAGCTGCGGGCGCGCCGCGCTCGCCGACGGCGGCAGCGCGTCGCCCGCGACGTCCGAAAAGCCGATTCCCGCGCGTTCGAACACGCGGCCGCCTTCCAGAATCCGCGTGCAGCCGCCGCCGCGCAGGCGTTCGGCCGGCCCGCGCTGCCAGGCGTCGGTCGCGAGCGGCGTGCCGTCGAGCGCGCCGAGCGCGTCGGCGATGCGTGTCTGCAGGCCCTGGAGGTACGTGCGCACGCGTGCCACGTCGTAGGTTGAATCGGTCATGTCTGGACTGGGTGCCCCCGCTTGAAGCGGCGGCCGTAAAAAAGGCATCTGCCGGGCATTCTATCGAACCCCGGCAGAGGAGCGGGCGCGCCGCGTTGCGGCGCGCCCGACGCGATCGTCACACGCTCTTGCGGTTGAGCGCGCGGAAACCGATGTCGCGGCGGTACTGCATGCCTTCGAAATTGATCTGGTTGATCGTGTCGTACGCATGCTGCTGCGCTTCGCGCACCGAATCGGCGAGGCCGACCACGCACAGCACGCGGCCGCCGGACGTCACGAGCTTGTCGCCGTCGCCGAGCGTCGTGCCCGCATGGAACGTGACGGCCTGTTCGGTCTCGGCCGGGATCCCGTTGATGCGGTCGCCCTTGCGCGGCGCGTCCGGATAACCGTGCGCGGCCAGCACGACGCCGAGCGCGGTGCGGCGGTCCCAGTCGAGCTCGACCGTATCGAGCGTGCCTGCGATCGCCTGCTCGACGACCTTCGAGAAATCGCTCTTCAGGCGCGCCATGATCGGCTGCGTTTCCGGGTCGCCCATCCGGCAGTTGAACTCGAGCGTGCGCGGATTGCCTTCCTTGTCGATCATCAGGCCCGCATACAGGAAGCCCGTGAAGCGGATGCCGTCCTTCTCCATCCCGCGCACGGTCGGCATGATGATCTCGCGCATCACGCGTGCGTGCATCTGCGGCGTGACGATCGGCGCGGGCGAATACGCGCCCATGCCGCCGGTGTTCGGGCCGCGGTCCTCGTCGAGCAGGCGCTTGTGGTCCTGGCTGGAAGCCAGCGCCAGCGCGTGCTTGCCGTCGACCATCACGATGAAGCTCGCTTCCTCGCCGTCGAGGAATTCCTCGATCACGACGCGCGCGCCGGCATCGCCGAGCTTGTTGCCGGACAGCATCATGTCGACGGCAGCGTGTGCCTCTTCGAGCGTCATCGCGACGACGACGCCCTTGCCGGCCGCGAGGCCGTCGGCCTTCACGACGATCGGCGCACCCTTCGCGTCGATGTACGCGTGGGCCGCGGCCGCATCGGAGAAGGTTTCGTAATCGGCCGTCGGGATGCCGTGACGCTTCATGAACGCCTTCGCGAAATCCTTCGAGCTTTCGAGCTGCGCGGCTTCGCGGGTCGGGCCGAACACTTTCAGGCCGCGCGCGCGGAACAGGTTGACGATGCCGGCCGCGAGCGGTGCTTCCGGCCCGACGAGCGTGAACGCGACGCCTTCGCTTTCCGCGAAATCGGCGAGTTCGTCGAGCGACGTGATGTCGACGTTCTTCAGGCGCTCGTCCTGCGCCGTGCCGCCATTGCCGGGTGCGACGTAGACCATCTGGACGCGCGGCGACTGCGCGAGCTTCCACGCCAGCGCATGTTCGCGGCCGCCGGAACCGACGACGAGTAGTTTCATGGGATTCCCCGCAGACTAGAAAACAGGGCGGCCGGCACGCTCAGGCGCGCCGGCCGCGGATTCGGTCGAGCCGCCGTCGCGACAGGAGCACGGCGGCCGGCATCTCATTCCTCGATGATGACGGCGTTCGTGTACACGTCCTGCACGTCGTCGAGGTTCTCGAGCGCGTCCAGGAGCTTCTGCATCTTCGCCGCGTCGTCGCCGGTGAATTCGACTTCGTTCTGCGGCTTCATCGTCACTTCGGCGAGTTCGGCCTTGAAGCCCGCGGCTTCGAGCGCGTCCTTCACCTTCGAGAATTCCTGCCAGTCGCACAGCACTTCGATCGAGCCGTCGTCGTTCGTGTTCACGTCGTTCGCGCCGGCTTCGAGCGCGGCTTCCATCAGCGCGTCTTCCGACGTGCCGGGCGCGAACAGGAACTGGCCGATGTGATCGAACATGAACGCGACCGAGCCGTCGGTGCCCATGTTGCCGCCGAACTTCGAGAATGCGTGGCGGACTTCCGCGACCGTGCGGGTGCGGTTGTCGGTCAGCGTGTCGACGATGATCGCCGCGCCGCTGATGCCGTAGCCTTCGTAACGGATTTCCTCGTAGTTCGCGCCGTCCGCGCCGCCGACGCCGCGATCGATCGCGCGCTTGACGTTGTCCTTCGGCATGTTCGCGTCGGCCGCCTTGTCGACCGCGAGACGCAGGCGCGGGTTCGAGCTGACGTCGCCGCCGCCGAGGCGGGCCGCGACCTGGATTTCCTTGATCAGGCGGGTCCAGATCTTGCCGCGCTTCGCGTCGGCCGCTGCCTTCTTATGCTTGATGTTGGCCCATTTCGAATGACCAGCCATACCTTTCTCCGTGCCCGGGCGCGCTGCGCGGGCGATTGTGCAATGTGTCGTTGAATCGGCGGCCGTTTCGGCGGGCATGAAGCCGCGGGGCCGCGCGTGTCGAGTGGATCGAGATTTTATCACGCGGCGACCGCCGGATCGGGGCCGCCGCGCATGGCCGAACGGCCGGGCAGGCCGCCGCGGGATACCCGACGGCGCGCCGCGCGGCCGCGCAGGGCGTCAGTTCTTGGTGCCGAACAGGCGGTCGCCCGCGTCGCCGAGGCCCGGCACGATGTACGCGTGCTCGTTCAGGTGCGAGTCGAGCGACGCCACATACAGCTTGACGTCCGGGTGCGCGTCCTGGAACACCTGCACGCCCTCGGGTGCGGCGACGAGCGCGACGAACATGATGTTCGCGGCCGGCACGTTGCGGCGCATGAGCACGTCGACCGCGTGCACGGCCGAATAACCGGTCGCGACCATCGGGTCGCACAGGATGAAGATGCGATCCTCGAGGTCGGGCAGGCGTACGAGATATTCGACCGGGCGGTGGTCCTCGGCGCGGTATACGCCGATGTGGCCGACGCGCGCGGACGGGACCAGGTCGAGCAGGCCGTCCGACATCCCGATGCCCGCGCGCAGCACGGGCACGATCGCGAGCTTCTTGCCCGCGATCACGGGCGCGTCGACCTCGACGAGCGGGGTTTCGACCCGTCGGGTCGTGATCGGCAGGTTGCGGGTGATCTCATAGCCCATCAGCAGCGTGATCTCGCGCAGCAGCTCGCGGAACGTGCGCGTGGACGTGTCCTTGTCGCGCATGTGGGTGAGCTTGTGCTGGATCAGCGGGTGATCGAGGATGAAGAGATTCGGGAAACGGCTGTCCTGTTTCATGACGGGGGCGCCTTGGCGGCAAAAGGGGAACGGGGCGACGGCGGGCGCAAGGCGGCCGTCGCTTATGGCCGCAATTTTACCAAGGCGCGTCGCATGATCCGGATATTATCGACGTCTCACGACAATCCGCGCGCCGCGCCCGCCCGTTCGCCCGCCCACCGGCGCGAAACGGGGCCGCACCGGGGGCCGCATCGGCGCGCGTCGCCACCAGGGAATCGACGATGGATCTCGGCATCGCAGGAAAGACCGCGCTCGTGTGCGCGGCAAGCAAGGGCCTCGGGCGCGGCTGCGCGGAAGCGCTGGCCGCCGAGGGCGTGAACCTCGTGATCGTCGCGCGCACGCGCGACACGCTCGAAGCCACCGCCGACGCGATCCGCGCGGCGTCCGGCGTGTCGGTCACGGCGGTCGCGTGCGACATCACGACACCCGACGGGCGCGCGGCCGCGCTCGCCGCGTGCCCGCAGCCGGACATTCTCGTGAACAATGCGGGCGGCCCGCCGCCGGGCGACTTCCGCGACTTCTCGCACGACGACTGGATCCGTGCGCTCGAGTCGAACATGCTGACGCCGATCGAGCTGATCCGCGCGACCATCGACGGGATGATCGCGCGCGGCTTCGGCCGGATCGTCAACATCACGAGTTCGGCCGTGAAGGCGCCGATCGACGTGCTCGCGCTGTCGAACGGCGCGCGCTCGGGGCTGACCGGCTTCGTCGCGGGGCTGTCGCGCAAGGTCGCCGGCCAGGGCGTGACGATCAACAGCCTGCTGCCGGGGCTGTTCGACACCGACCGGATCGCGACGACGCTCGCCGCGTCGGCGCAGGCGCAGGGCGTGACGGTCGACGAAATGCGCGCGCGGCGCACGAAGGACATCCCGGCCGGCCGGCTCGGCACGCGCGAGGAATTCGGCGCGGCGTGCGCGTTCCTGTGCAGCGTCCATGCCGGCTATATCACCGGGCAGAACTGGCTGCTCGACGGCGGCGCATATCCGGGCACGTTCTGACGCGCGCCCGCCAAATCACGATCACGACAACAACCGAACGACGAAGGAACCGGAGATGAGCAAACCCCGCATCGCACTGATTGCGCACGACGCGAAGAAGGACGAGATCGTCGCACTCGCGGGTCAATTCCGCGCGACGCTCGCGCAATGCCGGCTGGTCGCGACGGGCACGACGGGCGGCCGCATCGCGGCCGCGCACGGGCTGGAGGTCGAGTGCAAGCTGTCGGGGCCGCTCGGCGGCGACCTGCAGATCGGCGCGGAACTGGCCGACGGCCGCGTCGACATCGTCGTGTTCCTGCGCGACCCGATGACCTCGCAGCCGCACGATCCCGACATCACCGCGCTGGTGCGCGCGTGCGACGTGCACGACGTGCCGGTCGCGACCAACGTCGCGACCGCGCGGATGCTGCTCGACGATCTGGCGCGGAACATGCAGGACGTTTGCTAGGCGTTGGCCGCGCCCGATTGCCCCTGCTGACGGCAGGGCCATGCACGGACGGCGGCGACGCGCGAGAATCGTGCGTCGCGACGCACGCCTGCCGGCCGATTCCCGCATGAATCGGCCGGCCCGCGCATCGGCGACCCGGATTTTTCCCTGACCGATTGACAGACGAGGAGCGAAACGATGCCGAAAGCAATCCGATACGACCAGCCGGGCGGCCCGGACGTGATGAAGTGGGTCGATGTCGAGGTCGGCGAGCCGAAGGCGGGCGAAGTCCGCATCCGGCAGCATGCGGTCGGGCTCAACTACATCGACGTGTATTTCCGCACGGGCCTCTATCCGCAGCCGCTGCCCGGCGGCCTCGGGATGGAGGCGGCGGGCGAGGTGACGGCCGTCGGCGACGGCGTGACGGCGCTCAAGGTCGGCGACCGCGTCGCATACGTCGGGCAGCCTCCCGGCGCGTATGCGCAGGAGCGCGTGATGCCGGCCGAGCGGCTCGTGAAGCTGCCGGACGGCATCAGCTACGACGATGCGGCGTCGGTGATGCTGCAGGGCCTGACCGCGCACTACCTGCTGCGCCGCACGTACCGGGTGAAGGCCGGCGACACGATCCTGATCCACGCGGCGGCCGGCGGCGTCGGCCTGCTCGTGTGCCAGTGGGCGAAGGCGCTCGGCGCGACCGTGATCGGCACGGTCGGCTCCGACGAGAAAGCCGAGCTGGCGAAGGCGCACGGCTGCGACCATCCTGTCGTCTATACGCGCGAGAACTTCACGCAGCGCGTGAAGGAGATCACGAACGGCGCGGGCGTGCCGGTCGTCTACGATTCGATCGGCAAGGACACCTACATCGGCTCGCTAGACAGCCTCGCGCCGCTCGGGCTGTTCGTCAGCTTCGGCAATGCGTCGGGCCCGCTGCCGCCGATCGACTCGAAGGAGTTCTCGTCGCGCGGCTCGCTGTTCTTCACGCGCCCGACGCTGTTCTCGTACATCGCGAAGCGCGCCGATCTCGAAGCCGCCGCCGCCGAGCTGTTCGACGTGCTGCTGTCGGGCAAGGTGAAGACGAGCATCAACCAGCGCTACCCGCTCGCGGAAGTCGGCCGCGCGCATGAAGATCTCGAAGCGCGCAAGACCACCGGCTCGACGATCCTCGTTCCCTGACCTTCCCCTCGTGCCGGCGCGATGCCGGCACGCGCCTTCGCGGGCGGTGCTGCGGCGCCGCCCGTCCTGTCTCCGCTTTTCTCCCGTCTCGCGTTTACACGTTTTTTACATCCGCCCCGATACCTTTGACCCGTCCTTTACGTGCGTTCCCATAAGGTTCTAGTCGTCTCACTTCGACGACGGAGAACACAAAAATGGATGGGGTATTTATCGGCGCCCTGATGCTTTTCACCGCGCTGATCCTCGGTTTGATCGCCGGTTGCGAGAAGCTCGTGCAATACGGTCGCGGGGGGCGAGCATGACCTGGATGCTTTGGCTGGCGGGCGCATCGACGGCCCTGCTGTTCGCGTATCTCGTCTTTGCGCTGCTGCGCGCGGAGGACATCGAATGAACGCGAACAACCTGTTGCAGGCGCTGCTCTTCATCGTCGTGCTGCTGGCGGCGGCCGTACCGGTCGCCCGCTACCTGACGGCCGTGATGGACGGCAGCTCGCGTGTCGTGCGCGTGTTCGGGCCGCTCGAACGCGTGCTGTACCGCATCGCCGGCGTCGACGCCGGCAGCGAGATGAACTGGAAGCAGTACGCGATCGCGACGATCGCGTTCAACGCGCTCGGCGCCTTGTTCCTGTATGGCCTGCTGCGGCTGCAGGGCTTCCTGCCCGGCAACCCGCAGCAGTTCGGCGCGATGACGGTCGACGGCGCATTCAATACGGCCGTCAGCTTCGTCACCAACACGAACTGGCAGGACTACACGCCCGAGCAGACCGTCAGCTACCTGACGCAGATGCTTGGCCTGACCGTGCAGAACTTCCTGTCGGCGGCGACCGGCATCGTCGTCGTGATCGCGCTGATCCGCGGCTTCGCGCGTCATACCGCGCAGACGATCGGCAACTTCTGGGTCGACCTCGCGCGCGTGACGATGTATGTGCTCGTGCCGATGTCGGTGATCATCGCCGCGCTGCTGATGAGCCAGGGCGTGATCCAGAACATGAAGGCGTACGAGGACGTGCCGGTGCTGCAGGCAAGCACCTATGCGGCGCCGAAGCTCGACGCGCAGGGCAACCCGGTGAAGGACGACAAGGGCAACCCGGTGACGGTGCCGACCCCGCTCACGAAGCAGACGCTCGCGATGGGCCCGGTCGCGTCGCAGGAAGCGATCAAGATGCTCGGCACCAACGGCGGCGGCTTCTTCAACGCGAACTCCGCGCATCCGTACGAAAACCCGACGCCGTTCGCGAACTTCATCCAGATCTTCGCGATCCTGATCATCCCGGCCGCGCTGTGCCTCGTGTTCGGCCGCGTGATCGGCGACCGCCGGCAGGGCATCGCCGTGCTCGCGGCGATGACGGTCGCGTTCGTGATCGCGATCGGAGCAGAGGTGAGCGCCGAGCAGGGCGGCAACCCGACGCTCGCCGCGCTGCACGTCGACCAGTCGGCGAGCGCGCTGCAGCCGGGCGGCAACATGGAAGGCAAGGAAACGCGCTTCGGGATCGCGCAGACCGGCATCTTCACGGTCGCGACGACGGCCGCGTCGTGCGGCGCGGTCGACACGATGCACGATTCGCTGACGCCGCTCGGCGGCCTCGTGCCGATGCTGCTGATGCAGCTCGGCGAGGTGATCTACGGCGGGGTCGGCTCGGGCCTCTACGGGATGCTCGTGTTCGCGCTGCTCGCGGTGTTCGTCGCCGGCCTGATGATCGGCCGCACGCCGGAATACGTCGGCAAGAAGATCGAGTCGTACGAGATGAAGATGGTGTCGATCGTCGTCCTGCTCACGCCGCTGCTCGTGCTGGTCGGCACGTCGATCGCGGTGCTCGCCGATGCAGGCAAGGCCGGCATCGCGAACCCGGGCCCGCACGGCTTCTCGGAAATCCTGTACGCGTTCAGCTCGGCCGCAAACAACAACGGCAGCGCGTTCGCGGGCCTGACGGTCGGCACGCCGTTCTACAACTGGATGACCGCGATCGCGATGTGGTTCGGCCGCTTCGGCACGATCGTGCCGGTGCTGGCGATCGCCGGCTCGCTCGCCGCGAAGAAGCGCATCGCGGCGACGAGCGGCACGCTGCCGACGCACGGTCCGCTGTTCGTCGTGCTGCTGCTCGGCACCGTGCTGCTGGTGGGCGCGCTGACCTACGTGCCGGCGCTTGCGCTCGGCCCTGGCGTCGAGCACCTGATGATGTGGCTGGGCGCGTAATGCGCGCCCGCATGGCGACACATTGAAAAGACTGAAGAGATTGAAGAGATCGCAATGACTCAACATTCCGCAACACGGTCCATGTTCGATCCGGCGCTGCTGCGCCCGGCGATCGTGGACTCGTTCAAGAAACTCACGCCGCGCACGCAGTTCCGCAACCCGGTGATGTTCTGCGTGTACGTCGGCAGCATCCTGACCACGATCCTGTGGATCGCGGCGCTCTCCGGCCAGGCCGAGGCGCCGTCGGGCTTCATCCTCGCGATCGCGCTGTGGCTGTGGTTCACGGTGCTGTTCGCGAACTTCGCCGAAGCGCTCGCCGAAGGTCGCTCGAAGGCGCAGGCCGCATCGCTGCGCAGCGCGAAGAAAGACGTGATGGCGAAGAAGCTCAACGAGCCGCATCCGAAGTCGCCGATCCGCATCACGACCGCAACCGAGCTGCGCAAGGGCGACGTCGTGCTCGTCGAGGCCGGCGACGTGATCCCGGCAGACGGCGAGGTCGTCGACGGCGTCGCGTCCGTCGACGAATCGGCGATCACCGGCGAATCCGCGCCGGTGATCCGCGAATCGGGCGGCGACTTCTCGTCGGTGACGGGCGGCACGCGCGTGCTGTCCGACTGGATCGTCGTGAAGGTCACCGCGAACCCCGGCGAGGCGTTCCTCGACCGGATGATCGCGATGGTCGAAGGCGCGAAGCGCAAGAAGACGCCGAACGAGATCGCGCTGACGATCCTGCTCGTCGCGCTGACGATCGTGATGCTGCTCGCGACCGCGACGCTGCTGCCGTTCTCGATGTTCTCGGTCGAGGCGATGAAGGCCGGTCACGTGGTGACGATCACCGCGCTCGTCGCGCTGCTCGTGTGCCTGATCCCGACGACGATCGGCGGCCTGCTGTCCGCGATCGGCGTGGCGGGGATGAGCCGGATGATGCAGGCGAACGTGATCGCGACGTCGGGCCGCGCGGTGGAAGCGGCCGGCGACGTCGACGTGCTGCTGCTCGACAAGACCGGCACGATCACGCTCGGCAACCGCCAGGCATCGACGTTCGTGCCCGCGCCGGGCGTGACCGAGGAAGCGCTGGCCGATGCCGCGCAACTGTCGTCGCTCGCCGACGAAACGCCGGAAGGCCGCAGCATCGTGGTGCTCGCGAAGGAACGCTTCAACATTCGCCAGCGCGACATGGCGCAGCTTCATGCGACGTTCATCGGCTTCTCCGCGCAGACGCGGATGAGCGGCGTCGACCTGCCCGGCCGCGAGATCCGCAAGGGCGCGGCCGACGCGATCCGCCGCTACGTCGAGACGCACGGCAGCCGCTTCCCGGAAGAAGTGCGCCGCGCGGTCGACGAGGTCGCGCGCCGCGGCAGCACGCCGCTCGTCGTGGCCGACCTGCATGAAGGGGCGGCGCGCGTACTCGGCGTGATCGAGCTGAAGGACATCGTGAAGGGCGGCATCAAGGAGCGCTTCGCGGAACTGCGCAAGATGGGCATCAAGACCGTGATGGTGACGGGCGACAACCGGCTGACGGCCGCGGCGATCGCGGCGGAAGCGGGCGTCGACGATTTCCTCGCGGAAGCGACGCCGGAAACCAAGCTCGCGACGATCCGCGAGCATCAGGCGGCCGGCCGGCTCGTCGCGATGACAGGCGACGGCACCAACGACGCGCCGGCGCTCGCGCAGGCCGACGTGGCGGTCGCGATGAACACGGGCACGCAGGCCGCGAAGGAAGCGGGCAACATGGTCGACCTCGACTCGAACCCGACGAAGCTGATCGAGATCGTCGAGATCGGCAAGCAGATGCTGATGACGCGCGGCTCGCTGACGACGTTCTCGATCGCGAACGATATCGCGAAGTACTTCGCGATCATCCCGGCCGCGTTCGTGACGACGTATCCGCAACTGCGCGTGCTCGACATCATGCACCTGACGTCGCCGGCGTCCGCGATCCTGTCGGCGGTGATCTTCAACGCGCTGATCATCGTCGCGCTGATCCCGCTCGCGCTGAAGGGCGTCACGTACCGGCCGCTCGGCGCCGCGTCGCTGCTGCGCCGCAACCTGCTGGTCTACGGTCTCGGCGGCGTGCTGCTGCCGTTCCCGTTCATCAAGCTGATCGACATGACGCTCGCCGCACTCGGCTGGGCCTGAGGTCCTGAAGGAAACATCATGAAAACGTTGATTCGTCCGCTCGTCGTGATCTTTGTCGTGCTTGCCGCCGTGACGGGGCTCGCTTACCCGGCCGTGATGACCGTGTTCGGCCAGGCCGTGTTCCCGTCGCAGGCGAACGGCAGCCTGATCGAGAAGGACGGCAAGGCGGTCGGCTCCGCGCTGATCGGCCAGCAGTTCGATGCGCCGAAGTACTTCTGGGGCCGGCTGTCGGCCACGGCGCCGATGCCGTACAACGCGACCGGCTCCGGCGGCTCGAACCTCGGCCCGCTGAACCCGTCGCTCGCCGACCAGGTGAAGGGGCGCATCGCCGCGCTGCGCGACGCCGGCACCGACATGTCGAAGCCCGTGCCGGTCGACCTCGTGACGGCGTCGGCGAGCGGCCTCGATCCGGAGATCACGCCGGCCGCTGCCGCGTACCAGGTCGAGCGCGTCGCGAAGGTGCGCAACCTGACGCCCGACGCGGTCGCGCAGATCGTCGCCGCGAACACGACGGGCCGCCAGTTCGGCGTGCTCGGCGAGCCGCGCGTGAACGTGCTGAAGCTGAACCTCGCGCTCGACGCGGCGCAGGCCGCGCACTGATCGCGCGTCCGGGCGCCCGGCCCGGCAACCGGCATCCGGCGTGGCCCGAGCCGCGCCGGATGCGCTTTTTCCCGACGGCGCAAGCGCCGTCTTTGCCTTTTGCGGCGATTTGGAACAACAATGCTCGTACTCGCGCGCATCCGTGCGCTTCGCTTTCCTGACGCATGAACCGTCCCGATCCAGACCAACTCCTCGACAAGCTGCAGCGAGACGAAGAAAAGCAGCGTCGCGGCCAGCTCAAGATCTTCTTCGGCGCATCGGCCGGCGTCGGCAAGACCTACGCGATGCTGCAGGCTGCGCGCCAGCGCCTGCAGGAAGGCGTCGACGTCGTCGTCGGCATCGTCGAGACCCATGGGCGCAGCGAAACCGCCGCGCTGCTCGACGGCCTCGACGTGCTGCCGCTCGCGCGCATCGACTATCGCGGCCGCACGCTCGCCGAATTCGATCTCGATGGTGCGCTGGCCCGCCAGCCGCAACTGATCCTCGTCGACGAACTCGCGCACTCGAACGTGCAGGGCGCACGGCACCTGAAGCGCTGGCAGGACGTCTACGAACTGCTCGACGCTGGCATCGACGTATATACGACCGTCAACGTCCAGCACCTCGAAAGCCTGAACGACGTGGTCGGTGCGATCACCGGCATCCGCGTGTGGGAGACGGTGCCCGACCGCGTGTTCGACGCGGCCGACGAGGTCACGCTCGTCGACCTGCCGGCCGAGGAGCTGCTCGAGCGGATGCGCGACGGCAAGGTCTATCTCGCGCAGCAGGCCGAGCGCGCGGTACGCAACTTCTTCCGCAAGGGCAACCTGATCGCGTTGCGCGAACTGGCGCTGCGGCGCACGGCCGACCGCGTCGACGCGCAGATGCGCGAATACCGTGCCGACCGTTCGATCCAGCGTATCTGGCAGGCGCGCGAGCGGCTACTCGTGTGCGTCGGGCCCGGCGCCGAAGCGCCGACGCTCGTGCGCGCGGCCGCGCGGCTCGCCGCGAGCCTGAAGGCCGACTGGATCGCCGTGTATGTCGAGACGCCGCGCCTGCAGCGGCTGCCCGACGCGCAGCGGCAGCGCACGCTCGACGCGCTGAAGCTCGCGGCCGAACTCGGCGCGGAGACGGCGACGCTCGCCGGCGCCGACGCGGTGGCCGCGCTGATCGGTTATGCGAAGGTGCGCAACGTGTCGAAGATCGTCGCGGGCGGCTCGCCGAAGGTCGGGCTCGTGCGCCGCTTCGCGCGGCCGTTCGGCGAACAGCTTGCCGAACGCGCGGGCGACGTCGACCTGATGCTGATCCGCGCGTCCGCGAGCGACGAGGCGCGCGCGGCGCCGCTCGATCCGCGCGCGCGCGACTGGCGCGATGCGTTCGCGCAGTTCGGCACGCACCGTTCGCCGCCGCGGCACTACGTGTACGCGGCCGCGATCTGCGCGGCGATCACCGTCGTCGCAAACGTCGTGTCCGAGCGGCTCGACCTCACGAACCTCGTGATGCTGTACCTGCTCGGCGTCGTGTTCTCGGCCGTGCGGCTCGGGCGCGGCCCGGGCGTGCTGCAGTCGTTCCTGTCGGTGGCCGCGTTCGACTTCTTCTTCGTGCCGCCGCGCATGTCGTTCTCGGTCAGCGACACGCAATACCTGCTGACCTTTTTCGGGATGCTGCTGACGTCGCTCGTGATCAGCCACCTGACGTCGACGCTGACGCGCCAGGCGAGCGTCGCGCAGCGCCGCGAGCGCCGCACCGGCGCGATCTATGCGATGGCGCGCGAACTGGGCGCGGCGCTGACGACCGAGCAGATCGTCGAGATCGGCAGCCGCCACGTGGGCGAGGTGTTCCGCGCGCGCGTCGCGTTCCTGCTGCCCGACAGCGCGGACAAGGTGCGCCAGAAGATCGAGGAACCCGACGCGGCCGTCACGCTGACGGGCGCCGATCTCGACTGTGACGTCGGCCAGTGGGTGTACGACCAGCAGAAGCCGGCCGGCCGCGGCACCGACACGCTGCCCGCGACGGTCGCGCTGTACCTGCCGCTGAAGGCGCCGATGCGCACGCGCGGCGTGCTCGCGGTCGCGTCGCGCGAGCCGCGCGAACTCGAGGTGCCCGAGCAGCAGCGGATGCTCGACGCATTCGCCGCGCAGATCGCGCTCGCGCTCGAACGCGTGCACTACGTCGAGATCGCGCGCGACGCGCTCGTCAACATGGAGTCCGAGCGGCTGCGCAACTCGCTGCTGTCGGCGATCTCGCACGACCTGCGCACGCCGCTCACGACGATCGTCGGCTTCTCGTCGATGCTCGCGAACGGGCGGGCGGCCGCGCAGGGCGGTGATGCCGCGGCGGCCGAACGCTTTGCGCAGCGCGAGGGCGAACTCGTCGACGCGATCCACGACGAGGCGCTGCGGATGACGGGCATCGTCACGAACCTGCTCGACATGGCGCGGCTGCAGGCCGGCAGCCTGCAGCTCAAGCGCCAGTGGTCGCTGCTCGAGGAAACCGTCGGCGCCGCGCTCGCCGCGTGCAAGCGCGTGCTCGCGCGCCATCCCGCGCGCGTGTCGCTGCCGGCGGACCTGCCGCTGCTGCAGATGGACGCGGTGTTGATGGAGCGCCTGTTCACCAACCTGTTCGAGAACGCGGCGAAGTACACGCCGCCCGATACGCCGATCGACATTGGCGCGGAGCGCGTGACCGACGACGGCCTGCCGTTCGTACGCGTGCACGTCGACGATCACGGTCCGGGCTTGCCGGCCGGCATGGAAACGCGGATCTTCGACAAGTTCACGCGCGGCGAGAAGGAATCGGCGACGCCGGGCATCGGGCTCGGCCTCGCGATCTGCCGCGCGATCGTCGAGGCGCACGGCGGTAAAATCGGCGCACTCAACCGCACTGCGCCCGACGGCCACGTGACGGGCGCGCGCTTCTGGTTCACGCTGCCGGTCG
Source organism: Burkholderia pyrrocinia (assembly GCF_001028665.1). NCBI lineage: Bacteria > Pseudomonadati > Pseudomonadota > Betaproteobacteria > Burkholderiales > Burkholderiaceae > Burkholderia > Burkholderia pyrrocinia. Next base: position 309,371 of record NZ_CP011503.1, on the reverse strand, counting down.
AGACGCCGCCGGCCGCGCCCGCCGTGCCCGACGACGAATCCGACGTGCCGGGCGCATCGTCCCCATCCGAGTCATTGCCAGACCATGAGTGAACCCAGCCTGACCGTCGTCCTGATCGAGGACGAAAAGCAGATCCGCCGCTTCGTGCGTGCCGCGCTCGAAGAGGAGGACATCGCCGTGTTCGAGGCCGAGACGGGCAAGCAGGGGCTGATCGACGCGGCGACGCGCAAGCCCGATCTCGTGATCGTCGACCTCGGCCTGCCCGACACCGACGGCCTCGACGTGATCCGCGAGCTGCGCGGCTGGTCCGAGGTGCCGGTGATCGTGCTGTCCGCACGCACGCAGGAAGAGGAGAAGGTCGCCGCGCTCGACGCGGGCGCCGACGACTACCTGACCAAGCCGTTCGGCGTGTCCGAGCTGCGCGCACGGATTCGCGCGCAACTGCGCCGGCGCAACCAGGGCGGCGCGAACGAGTCGCCGAAGGTGAGCTTCGGCACCGTGTCCGTCGATCTCGCGCTGCGCCAGGTATGGCGCGACGGCGAGATCGTGCACCTGACGCCGCTCGAATACCGGCTGCTCGCAACGCTCGTGCGGCACGCGGGGCGCGTGCTCACGCACCGCCAGTTGCTGCGGGACGTGTGGGGGCCGTCGCACGTCGAGAGCCATCACTACCTGCGCATCTACATGGCGCACCTGCGCCAGAAGCTCGAGCGCGACCCGGCGCAGCCCGAGTACATCGTCACCGAGACGGGTGTCGGCTACCGGCTGGTCGGCGCCGCGTGACGGGCAACGCGCGGCGGCGGCAGCCCGGGCCGGCGTGACGCCGCGCGCCGGCGGGGTTGCGTCGGCGCGACAGTCGCGCGGCCGGCGCCGGCCTTCCACACCGGCCGCGCAATCCCCGTTATGCTGACCGTTCCGCGAACAAAATCGAGGAGCGTGCAATGTCCGTCCGTCTGGCCGTCATCTGTGCGCTGGCGCTGACTGCGCCCGGCGCGTATGCCCAACCGCTGCCGCAGGGGCAACAGCCGCCCGCGCAGGCCGCGCTCGCCAATCCCGCGTCGGTCAACTGCGAGAAGCTCGGCGGTCGCCACGTGATCCGCAGCCTGCCGAGCGGGCAGGTCGGGATGTGCATGTTCAAGGATGGCCGCGCGTGCGATGAGTGGGCGCTGTACCGCGACGACCGCTGCGTCGGCGGCGTTGCGCCGAAGCGCGTATCGAATTGATGTCGAACTGATCGGGCCCGGCCGATCCTGCCGCGGATCGGCCGCCGGCCGTGCGCCGCGTCCGGCATATCCGTAAGCCTCTTGTTATACTCGGCGCCGCCCGGGGACGACCCCGGGTCATTCGCTTCAACGGGGACGGCCCCATCCGATACGGAGTACGTCGAGATGGCGTGGGTACTGTTGTTGATTGCCGGTGTGCTGGAAGTGGCCTGGGCGGCCGGCATGAAATCGTCGGACGGCTTCACGAAGTTCGGTCCGTCGGTGTTTACGATCGTGACCGCGCTGGCCAGCTTCGGGCTGCTCGCGGTCGCGATGCGCCAGTTGCCGCTCGGCACCGCGTACGCGGTGTGGACGGGCATCGGCGCGGTCGGCGCGTTCGTGTTCGGCATCGTGATGATGGGCGAGGCGCTGACCGTCGCGCGCGTCGCGAGCGCTGCGCTGATCGTCGCGGGGCTGGTCGGCCTCAAGCTGTCGTCGGCCGCGTGACGCCGGAGTCCCGGACGCGCTGGGCACCGCACTGCGGAATTGCGCAGGCGCGGCACGTTCCCCTGTTTGGAAAAAATCACTGTGGGACTGGCCACCGGACCGATCGCGGCGTCATGCGCGTCGCGAATACGTCGGGTATTCGCTTCGTCCCACTGGGACTTCCGTTGGTCGTCGTATCCCTTGCGCTCGGCCCTTCTGGTGGCCGGCGCAAGCCCGTTATTAGCGGGAGCAGGTTCTAACCTGTCTATAATGGAACGCATTCGGGCCTGAATGCCGTTGTGCCGTTCGCGGCATGCGGCGCCGGTCGCCACGCGCCGCGCGGCCGGTCTGACCGACCCGATCCGATCGATCGGCAAAGCGCACGGAAAGTGCAAGGAGAGGGCCATGATCGAAGCCATTTCGCTCGGCGCGGGGCTCGCGTGGGCGAGCGGGCTGCGCCTGTACCTGACGGTGCTGATCGCCGGCGTGCTGGCGCGGGTCGGCTGGCTTCATCTGCCCGACACGCTGGCCGTCCTGATGTCGCCGTGGGTCATCGGTGCCGCGGCCGTGCTCACCCTCACCGAATTCCTCGCCGACAAGATCCCCGCGTTCGACTCGCTGTGGGATGCCGTGCACACCTTCATCCGGATCCCGGCCGGCGCCGTGCTCGCGGCCGGCGCCCTGGGCCATGCCGATCCGACCGTGCTGGCGGTCGCCGGGCTCGCCGGCGGTTCGCTTGCCGGCGCCGCGCACGTGGCGAAGGCCGGTACGCGCGCGCTGATCAACCTGTCTCCCGAACCGATTTCGAACTGGGTCGCGTCGTCGACCGAAGATGGCCTCGTGGTCGGCGGGCTCGTGCTCGCGTTCTTCGTCCCGCTCGCGTTCCTCGTGCTGCTCGCCGCCTTCATCGCCGCTTCGGCCTGGGCGCTGCCGCGCCTGTGGCGCGGCGTGTCGGGCGGCTTTCGCGGGATGGCGAACCACATGGTGTCGCGGCTCAACTCGATCGGGGGGAAGCGCGATTGAAGGGGCGGCAACACGCGGCGCAGCCGCCGGCCGGGCAACCCGGCCATGACATGCCCGCGCATGCCGGCCGTTTCGGCCTGCGCGACCTGATCCGCCAGGCTGCACGGATGACCGCGCGCGACTGGCGCGCGGGCGAGTTGACGCTGCTCGTACTCGCGCTGGTGCTCGCGGTCGCGGCACTGACGAGCGTCGGCTTTCTCGCCGACCGGCTGCGCCAGGGGCTCGAGCGCGACGCGCGCCAGATGCTCGGCGCCGATTTCGTCGTGCGCGCCGACCGTCCCGTCGATCCGTCGTTCGACCGCCAGGCCCGCGCGCTCGGCCTGCGTACCGCGACGACCGCGATTTTCCCGAGCATGATCGCGTCCGCCGCGGGCGGGCAGGCAACCGATGCAGCGCCCGCACGCCTCGCGGCCGTGAAGGCCGTGTCGGCAGGGTATCCGCTGCGCGGCGCGGTCGAGATAATGCCGGCCGGCGCCGCTGCCGCGCACAAGGCGGACGCGATTCCCGCGCCCGGCACCGTGTGGGCCGATCCCGCGCTGCTCGACGCGTTGCACCTGAAGGCGGGCGATACCGTGCGCGTCGGGCTGCGCACGTTCACGGTCGCCGCGTCGATCTCCCGCGAGCTCGATCGCGGTTTCTCGTTCGTCAATTTTTCGCCGCGGCTGATGATGCGCGCGGACGAACTCGCCGCGACGGGGCTCACGGGCTACGGCAGCCGCGTCACGTACCGGCTGCTGGTTGCCGGCGACGCGCAGGCCGTCACGCGCTTCGAAACCTATGCGCACGAGCGCGTCGACGGCGGGAAGCTGCGCGGCGTCGGTCTCGAGTCGCTGCAAGAGGGCCAGCCGCAGGTGCGGCAGACGCTGGATCGCGCGCGCCATTTCCTGACGCTCGTCGCGCTGCTGACCGCGCTGCTCGCGGCGGTCGCGATCGCGATGGCCGCGCAGCGCTACATGCGGCGCCATCTCGACGGCTGCGCGACGATGCGCTGCCTCGGCGTGAGCCGCCGCACGCTCGGCGCGCTGTTCGCGCTCGAATTCGTCGGCATCGGGATCGTGTCGGGTGCCGCGGGCGCGGTGCTCGGCTACGGCGGCCACTGGGCATTGCTGGCCGCGCTCGGCGGCCTGATCGAGGTCGTGCTGCCGCCGCCCACGCCGTGGCCGGCGCTCATCGGCGTGGGCGCGGCACTGGTGCTGCTGCTCGGCTTCGCGCTGCCGCCGCTCGTGCCGCTCACGCGCGTGCCGCCGGTGCGCGTGCTGCGCCGCGAGTGGGGCGATGCGTCGCGCACCGCGTGGGCTGCATATGCGATCGGCGTCGTGTTGTTCGCGGGGCTGCTGATCGCGGCCGCCGGCAACCTGAAGCTCGGCCTGATCGTCGCGGGCGGCTTCGCCGGCGCGCTGGTCGGGTTCGCGCTGATCGCGCGGCTCGTGCTGTTCGCCGCCGCGCGGGCGGTGCGCAACGCGCGCGTGGCCGCGGGCGTCGGCTGGCGCTACGCGCTCGCGTCGCTGCACCGGCGCGGCGCGGCCAGCGCGCTGCAGATCACCGCGCTCGCGCTCGGCCTGATGTGCCTGCTGCTGATCGCGATCACGCGCAACGACCTCGTCGCGGGCTGGCGGCAGTCGACGCCGCCCGATGCGCCGAACCAGTTCCTGATCGACATCCAGCCCGACCAGCGCGACGACGTCGCGGCCTATCTGGTCGCGCACGGCGTGCGCGATGCGGTGCCCGCGCCGATGGTGCGCGGCCGCCTCGTCGCGATCAACGGCAAGCCGGTGAATCCGGACGCGTATCCGTCCGACGAGGCGCGCCGGCTCGTCGACCGCGAGTTCAACCTGTCTTATACGACCGAGCTGCCGTCCGACAACCGGATCGTCGCAGGCGACTGGTTCGGCGCCGCGGCCACGCCGCAGATCTCGATCGAGGCCGGCCTCGCGAAGATGCTGAACGTGAAGCCGGGCGACACGCTGCGCTTCGACGTGACGGGGCTGACGGTCGACGCGCCGATCACGAGCGTGCGCAAGCTCGACTGGGGCACGTTCCGCGTCAACTTCTTCGTGCTGATGCCGCCGCCGGTGCTGAAGGATTTCCCGGCCGTCTACCTCACGAGCTTCCATCTGCCCGCATCGAACGCCGCGCTGCTCGATCCGCTGATCGCGCGCTACCCGAACCTGACCGCGATCGATGTCGCGCCGATCCTCGCGCAGTTGCAGCGGATGATGCTGCAGGTGGTCGGCGCGGTGCAGTTCCTGTTCGCGTTCACGCTCGCGGCCGGCGTGCTCGTGCTGTACACGGCGCTCGCCGGCTCGCGCGACGAGCGGGTGCGCGAGGCCGCGCTGCTGCGCGCGCTCGGCGCATCGCGTGCGCAAGTCAACGCGGTGCAGCGCGCGGAATTCGTCGTGGTCGGCGCACTGGCCGGCGCGCTCGCGTCGGCGGGCGCGATCGCGGTCGGCTGGGTGCTCGCGTCGCGCGTGTTCGAATTCCGGCTCGCCGTCGATCCGTGGCTCGTGCCGGCCGGCATCGCGGCCGGCATCGTGTGCGCCGGTGCGGCCGGCTGGCTGAGCCTGCATAATGTGTTGCGGCGCCCCGCGCTGCAGTCGCTGCGCGACGCTTGAGCGTCGCAGGCAGCCCCGAAGATCCCGTTTTCCGACTATCCGTATGACCGATGTGAATGACGATGCGCCGTCGCAACCGACGGCGTTCGAGCTCGTGGGCGGCGAAGCCCGCGTGCGCGAAATGGTGGACCGCTTCTACGACCTGATGGACCTCGAGCCCGAGTTCGCGCAGATTCGCGCGGTGCACCCGGCATCGCTCGACGGCTCGCGCGACAAGCTGTTCTGGTTCCTGTGCGGCTGGCTTGGCGGCCCTGACCACTACATCAGCCGGTTCGGCCATCCGCGGCTGCGCGCGCGGCATCTGCCGTTCCCGATCGCGTCGGTCGAGCGCGACCAGTGGCTGCGCTGCATGGCGTGGGCGATGGAGGATATTGGGCTGCCGGAGCCGCTGCGCGAGCGGCTCATGCATTCGTTCTACGACACGGCCGACTGGATGCGCAACCGGCCCGGTTGATCGACCGGTACGCCGCTGCCCGCGCGCGGGACGATCTGCGTCTGGGCGCGCACGCCGCGCGGCGCGACACTGGCCGTTTCCCCCAATCGATACGAGGCTCGCCCGATGACGACACAAGCGCTGTTTCGCGAAGACGCGTACCTCACGAAATGCGATGCGGTCGTCGAGGCTGTCGGCGACGACGGCATCCGGCTCGACCGCACCGTGTTCTATCCGCTCGGCGGCGGCCAGGCCGGCGACACCGGCACGCTGACCCTGCCCGACGGCAGCACGATCGCGATCGCCGATACGCGCAAGGCAAAGTTCGACGGCGCGACGCCCGACGACGCCGTGCACGTGCCGGCACCGGGGCAGGAGGCGCGCGTCGCGGCGCTCGTGCCCGGCACGCGCGTGGTGGCTGAGATCGACTGGCTGCGCCGTTACCGGCACATGCGCCTGCATACGGCCGCGCACCTGATGTGCGCGGTGCTCCCGTACGCGGTCGACGGCTGCAGCGTGACGGCCGACTACGTGCGGCTCGATTTCGCGACGTCCGACGCGATCGACCGCGACGACGTCGAGCGGCGCCTCGCCGGCCTGGTCGTCGGCGCGCATCCGGTCACGACCGAATGGATCACCGACGACGAGATGGCCGAGCGGCCCGAACTCGTGCGCACGATGAGCGTAAAGCCGCCGATGGGTCTCGGCCGCGTGCGGCTGCTGCGCATCGAGCAGGTCGACCTGCAGCCGTGCGGCGGCACGCATGTGCGCAACACGTCGGAAATCGGCGACCTGCGCGTCGCGAAACTTGAAAAGAAGAGCGCGCGCACGCGGCGCCTCGTACTGGAGTTTGCATGACGATCGACATCGGGGTGGCGGGCGCGGCGGCGCTGGATCCGCAAGCGCGGGAGATTCTGGATTTCTGGTTCGGCGAGCCGGGCTCGGCCGAATTCGGGCAGGAACGCAAGATCTGGTTCAACGGCGGCGCGGCGTTCGACGACGTGCTGCGCACGCGCTACGGCGCGCTGCTCGACGCCGCGTGCGACGGCGCATGCGATCACTGGGCCGGCTCGCCGTCGGGTGCGCTTGCGTTGATCGTCGTGCTCGACCAGTTCTCGCGCAACATCCATCGCGGCACGCCGCGCGCGTTTGCCGCCGATCCGAAGGCGCTCGCGCTCGCCCGCCGTGTCGTCGCGGCCGGCTGGGATGCGCAGCTGCCGAGCGGCCATCACCGTGCGTTCGCGTATCTGCCGTTCGAACACGACGAATCGACCGACAGCCAGCGCGAAGCGGTGCGCCTGTGCGCGGGCATTCGCGGCGAGGCAGGATGCGAGGGCTATCACCGCTTCGCGTTGCGGCATGCGGCCGTGGTCGAGCGCTTCGGCCGCTTTCCGCACCGGAACGCGATTCTCGGCCGGACGTCGACCGATGAGGAGACGGCGTTTCTTCGCGAACCCGGTTCGTCGTTCTGACGATCCGGGCGGTTGCGTGACTGAAGCGGGGAGGGGCGAGCCCGCGGATTCGCGCGGGTGCGTTGGCGGTCGGGGAAACCGGCTGGCGGCGCGCATCGCCCGGCGGTTGCGCACTGCTCAGACGGCCGGTTTCAACCTTTGCCGGAGATGAAGGCAGGCAAGACGGCGCGCGCCGTCTTGCGTCACTGCAGGTGCTGTTCGGGCGTGCGCACGTAGACGCGCAGCAGTTCCTCGTTGTCGCCTGGGCGCGCGCCCGTCCAGAACAGTTTCCATTCGCTGCCGGGCGCCGGATCGACGGCCCGCACACCCTGGACGATCATCCACGTGCAGCGCGTCGTCTTCGCGTCGTCGATCGGCGTGTGCTGGATGCCGGAGAAGTAGTACAGCATCGGCGCTTCCGATTCGCCGAGCCCGTGCAGGCTCGCCATGCAGTCGCCGTCGTTCCATTCGAGCGCGAGATGCGCGTTCAGGTCGTCGAACACCGAGCGGTAGCTCTTCGCGACGTCGAGCCACGGCAGCAGCAGCGTATAGACGAGCCCCCACGCGACGAGCGCGCCGGCGCCCCACGACAGCGCGCCGCGCCAGAGTCCCGTCGTGCGCAGCTTCGGCAGCAGCGTCAGCCAGCCGACCGTCAGCGCGAGCGCACCGACCACGAGCGCGGGCTCGATCGGCATTGTCCAGTCGAGCGGCAGCCAGCGGCCGAGCGGCGCGAGATCCGCGCGCGACGCGGTCGGGTCGGCCATCACTGCCCAGATTGCCCAGGCGAGCGCGGCGGTGGTGCCGAACAGCACGCGGCTGAAGTAATCCCACGCGAGATGCAGCGTGCGCGGAATGCGTTCGATCGCCTGCGCGGCGACCAGCGCGAGCGGTGCGAAGAACGGCAGGATGTAGAGCTGGCGCGACGTTGCGGACACTTGCAGCACCGCCAGCCCGATGCCGGCGAACAGCACGGGCAGCGCGATGCGCGGCGTGCGCCAGTCGCGCCACGCACCGCGCGCGAGCGCAACGATCGCGAGCGGCGCGACCGGGAAGCCGACGAGCAGGAACGCGCGCAGGATGAAGAACGGCTTGTCGTTTTCCGCACCGAGTTCGGGGACGGAGAAACCGAAGAAACGGCCGACGTTGTTGTCCCAGAACCACGTCATGAACAGCGTCTCGGAGCGCAGGAACAGCGCGGTCGGCCAGATCAGCGCGAACGGCGCGAACACGAGCGCGGCGACGCCGAGCGCGCGCGCGAACGAGCGGGTACGGCAGGCCGGGTAGAGCACCAGCGCGCCGACGAGCGTGGCCGCGAATACGAGCGGCACGAACAGCCCCTTCGTCATCAGCGCGATGCCGACGCCCGCGCCGAAGATCGGCGCGGCCCAGCGGCCCGACGGCCGGACCGGCAGCCCGTGCCGCATCTGCTGCGCGCGCGCGACGTGCTGCATCACGAGTTCGAGCAGCCCGCAGAAGCCCATTGCCGTACCGGCGAACAGCGCGACGTCCGTCATCATGTCGTGCATGTGCTTGATGACGACGAGCGTGCCCGCGCTCAGCACGACGGGACCGATCACGCGCAGGTCGAACCAGCTGTCCGCGCGGCTGGCGACGCGCGCCGCGCGTGCGATGAAGCCGAACGCGAGTGCCGCGAACAACGCGCTCGCGAGCCGTGCCGCGTCGTGCAGCGGCATCACGCGCTGCAGCAGCCATGCAAGGCTGGTCGCGACCCACGCGTAAAGCGGCGGCTTTTCCATGAACGGCAGGCCGGCATTGGTCGGCACGACGAAGTCGCCCGTCTCGAGCATGTGCTGGATGATGCCGAACGTGTAGGTTTCGTCCTGTTTCCACGGGTCGTGGCCGAGCACGCCGGGCAGCACATACGCGCAGACCAGGGCGACGACGAGCAGCCACGCGCGCCAGCCGAGCAGGAGCGAGCGGTCGCGCGCGGTGCTGGTTGCGGCGGTCGCGGCGACGACGGGCGTGCCGGCGGTGTCAAGCGTCGCGGTGAGGTTCGCGTCGGCGGTCGGGTGTGCGTGCGGGGCCGGAGCGGGCACGGACGTGCGTCGCCGGCTGGGCGCTGCGGTTCCAGGCATGGAAAAGATCTCGGGTCGAGTCGAGCCGGTTCGGCGACATGGGCCGGACCGATAAGGGCCACATCAGGGCGGCAAGGAACAGGCGTTTATGACACCTGTCTGAATGTACGCTAGTAGATCACGGAACTATTACGGATGTTTACTGAAACCGTCACGAAATTGTGAAGATTTGTGGCGCTGTGACGACAGATAGCTTGAGGCGGCGGTTTTGATTTGCCGCGCGCGGTTACCGGCCGCCGCCGACGTCGAGCAGGGCGCCCGTCGTGTAGGACGCCGCGTCGCCGAGCAGCCAGACGATCGCTTCGGCGATTTCCTGCGCTTCGCCCGCGCGGCCGAGCGGCGTTTGCGCGCCGAGGCGGGCCGCACGGCCCGGCTGGCCGCCACTCGCGTGTATTTCGGTCTCGATCAGGCCGGGTCGCACCGCGTTGACGCGCACGCCGTGCGGGCCGAGTTCCTTCGCAAGGCCGATCGTCAGCGAGTCGACCGCGCCTTTCGAGCCCGCGTAGTCAACGTATTCGTTCGGCGAGCCGAGCCGGGATGCGATCGACGATACGTTGACGATCGCGCCGCCCTGGCCGCCGCGGTCGGTGGACAGCCGGCGCGCGGCTTCGCGCGCGCACAGGTACGCGCCGAGCACGTTGGTGTCGAACATCCGCCGCAGCCGGTCGGCCGGCATGTCGGCGAGCGGCATCGACGGCGCGACGATGCCCGCGTTGTTGACGAGCGCGTCGAGGCGTCCGAACGCGGCCGCGACGGTGTCGAACATCGCGACGACGTCGGCTTCGTTCGCGACGTCGCCCGCGACCACGCATGCACGGCCGCCCGCGTCGCGGACGGCCTGCGCGGTGAGTTCGGCCGCCGCCGCGTCGCGCGCGTAGTTGATGCCGACGTCCCAGCCGCGTTCGGCCGCGAGCACGGCGGTCGCGCGGCCGATGCCGCGGCTCGCGCCGGTGATGAGAACGGCCTTGCGGTCGGACGGTGCGGTCATCGTGTGCGGTTCCCGGGAAGGGTTACTTCGCTGCGTCGGGCGCCCACTTGTCGTTGGCGGGCGGCTGGTAGCGGCGCAGCCGCTCGATCAGTTCGATCGGTTCCGAATCGACGCACAGCGCGTCGAAATAGGCCGGACGCATGAAACCCTCGTCGACCGTATGGCGCAGCAGCGCGATCAGCGGATCGTAGAACGAATCGATGTTGTAGAGCGCGACGGGCTTGCGGTGATAACCGAGCTGCGCCCACGTGTAGACCTCGAAGAGCTCCTCGAGCGTGCCGGCGCCGCCGGGCATCGCAACGAACGCGTCGGCGAGGTCGGCCATCATTTTCTTGCGGTGGTGCATGTCGGGCACGACGTGCAGTTCCGACAGCCCCGTATGGCCGACTTCCTTGTCGACGAGCAGTTCGGGGATCACGCCGACCGCACGGCCGCCGGCCGCCATCACTTCGTCGGCGATCACGCCCATCAGGCCGACACGGCCGCCGCCGTACACGAGCGTGATGTCTGCATCGACGAGCGCTCGGCCGAATGCGCGCGCGGCGTCGGCATAGACGGGTCGCACGCCGGGCGACGAGCCGCAGTAAACGCAGACCGCCTTCATTGCTTGGAATCCTTGATGGGAGCCTGCCCAACGGTGACCGGGCTGTCGGCGGGGCGGGGCGAACCGTCGCGCGGCGGCAGGTAGTCGGTGAACTGGCGCTTCGGCAGCTTGCCGGAGACCAGGTCGTCGAACAGCTGGCGCGAACGGCCGCGCAGGTACGGCGCCATCACGGAGATCACGTGCATGCTGACCTGGTGCAGTTCCTCGCGGATCGCGTCCTGGTCGTTGTACTTGCGCGGATGCATCACGTACTGATACGACAGCCAGTACGTCGAAATAACGGCCATGTTGGTGGCGATGACCTCGATCTCGGCGGGCGTCGCGACCATCTCGGCGTCGGACACGAGCAGCTCGCACATCTCGCGCGCGAAGCGCACCTTGTGGCTGATGATCTGCTTGAAGTGCGTCTCGAGCGTGCGGTTGCGGGCGAGCAGGTCGTTGAGGTCGCGATACAGGAACCGGTAGGTCCACATGAAATCGGCCATGTACTGCAGGTACGACCAGGTTTCGTCGATCGTCGGACGGTGATCTTCGGGAAAGCGCAGCCGCCGTTCGATCTGCTGCTCGAACTGCGCGAAGATGCTGTTGATGATGTCGTCCTTGTTGCGGAAATGGTAGTACAGGTTGCCTGGACTGATTTCCATTTCCTCGGCGATCGTCGTGGTCGTGACGTTCGGCTCGCCGATCTCGTTGAAGAGTTTCAACGACAACTCGAGAATCCGTTCGCGGGTGCGGCGGGGAGGTTTCGCTTCCATGTCGTCCGGCCCTGTGTGTGCCGGACTGGCGGGCGCTGCAATCGATGCTGCGTGATTCGTCCGGCGCGGGTTGCTGTTCTATGTCTAGCGGACGATTATAAACCGGGGTTTCGCCACATCGGGCGCATTTCGTGATCGCGGCCCCGCGCGACGGATGGTGCAGCGCCGCACGCGGGCGGTGTGCAACGCGCCCGCAGGCAGCCGTCCGGAAGCCTAGAAGCCGAGCCAGTGCGCGACGAGCGGGCCGAGCACGAAGCCCCAGGTCGTCACGCACGCGAACAGCGCGACCGTCACGGCCGCGCTGCCGAGGTCCTTCGCGCGCTTGGAGAGTTCGTGGCGCTCGAGCGAGATGCGGTCGATCGCGGCCTCGACGCTCGAGTTCAGCAGTTCGACGATCAGCACCAGCAGCACCGAGCCGATCAGCAGCGCGCGTGACGCAGCCGGCACCGGCGCGAACGCGCCGATCGGGAGCATCAGCGCGGCGAGCGTGAGCTCCTGGCGAAACGCGCTCTCCTCGCGGATCGCGACACGGAAGCCGTTCAACGAATGCTTGAGTGCGTACCATGCGCGCGTGATGCCGCGATGGCGCTTGTACGGGTTCGGCGGCAGCGGCGTCAGTTGATCGTCGGGGCCGAGCGGCTCGGACGCGTGCGCGTCCGTGTCGCCATGCGGCTCTTCCTCGTCGAACGGGCGGTGCCGTTGCGGCGTCGCGGCGGGGGGCGGGGTCTTGTCGTTCAGGTCTCGTTTCAAACGGCGGCACCTTCGGCTGGCGAGTACGCGGTCTTCGGCAGCGGCTTCAGATGCGATGCGAACTGCTCGGACGCCGCGCGCCACGAGAAGCGTTCTGCCCACGCGCGCGCAGTCGTGCGTTCGATCTTCAGCGCTTCGAGGCAGGCTTCCTGCAGGTCCTCGTGCATCGTACCCGCGTCGCCGCCGCTGAGCACGTCGATCGGGCCCGTGACGGGATACGCGGCGACCGGCGTGCCGCAGGCGAGCGCCTCGAGCAGCACGAGGCCGAACGTGTCGGTGCGACTCGGGAACACGAACACGTCGGCCGCAGCATACACCTTCGCGAGCTCGGCCTGTGACAGCACGCCGAGATAGTTCGCTTCCGGGTAGCGCGACTTCAGTTCCGCGAGCGCGGGGCCTTCGCCCGCGACCCACTTCGAGCCGGGCAGGTCGAGGCGCAGGAACGCCTCGACGTTCTTCTCGATCGCGACGCGGCCCACGTACAGGAAGATCGGCCGCGCGGTGTTGAGCACCTTCGACTCCATCGGGCGGAAGATGTCGAGATCGACGCCGCGCGTCCACAGCACGACGTTCGTGAAGCCGAACTTCTCGAGATCCTGCTTGACGACCGGCGTCGGCGCCATCACCGCGAGCGACGGGCCGTGGAACCAGTGCAGGAAGCGGTAGGTTGCGGCCAGCGGGATGCCGAAGCGCGCCTGCACGTATTCCGGAAAGCGCGTGTGGTATGCGGTCGTGAACGGCAGCTTGTGGGTGCGCGCATAGCGTCGCGCGGCGAGGCCGAGCGGGCCTTCGGTCGCGATGTGCAGCGCGTCGGGCGCGAACGCATCGATTCGCGCGCGCAGCTTGCGGTACGGCAGGATCGACAGGCGGATCTCGGGGTAGGTCGGGCAGGGCACCGTGCGGAACTCGAGCGGCGTCAGCAGTTCGACGCGGTGGCCGAGCGCCGTGAGTTCACGCGACGTGCTCTTCAGCGTGCGCACGACGCCGTTGACCTGCGGTTCCCACGCGTCGGTGACGATCATGATCTTCATCGCGGCATTGTCCTGTAAGTAGGGTTGTGTCAGGCAGTGGCCTTGGCCTTGCGCGACGTGGTCTCCGACGGCGCGGTGCGCATCACCGTCCAGTAGACGATCTTCAGTTCGCCTTCCATCGTTTCGACGAGCGCGGACAGGCTTTCGACCCAGTCGCCGTCGTTGCAGTACAGCACGCCGTCGATATCGCGGATCTCGGCCTTGTGGATGTGGCCGCACACGACGCCGTCGCAGCCGCGGCGGCGCGCCTCGTCGGTCATCACGGTCTCGAACTGCGAGATGAAGTTGACCGCGTTCTTGACCTGGTGCTTCAGGTACTGCGACAGCGACCAGTACTGGAAGCCGAGCCGGCTGCGGATCCGGTTGAACCAGCGGTTCAGCACGAGGATCAGCGTGTACAGCGTGTCGCCGAGGTACGCGAGCCATTTCGCGTGCTGGATCACGCCGTCGAACAGGTCGCCGTGCACGATCCACAAACGTTTGCCCGCGAGCGTCGTGTGGAACGCCTCGCCGCGCACCTGGATGTCGCCGAACGCGAGGTCGCAGAACTGTCGCGCGCCTTCGTCGTGGTTGCCGGGGATGTAGACGACCTGCGTGCCCTTGCGCGCCTTGCGCAGGATCTTCTGCACGACGTCGTTGTGCGCCTGCGGCCAGTACCAGCCTTTTTTCAACTGCCAGCCGTCGATGATGTCGCCGACGAGGTACAGGTATTCCGAATCGTTGTGACGCAGGAAGTCGAGCAGGTACGGCGCCTGGCATCCGCTCGAGCCGAGGTGGATGTCGGACAGCCAGATGGTGCGGTAGCGATGCGCGGACGGGTCGGGATCGTCGTGCTGCGTGGCGTGCTCGGCAGGCGGTTCTTGCGACGCCAGGTCATCGGCTGCGGCCGAGCCGGACAGGAAGGCGGTGACGGCGCGGGCGCCGATCGGGTGACGGAAAAGAGAGGTCGCGGACGTTTTCTGGCCCATGCATGACTCGCGCCGGTTGACATTACCGGCATTCCGCCATGCGGGCGTGACTGTGCCGTGACAGTCACGAGACGTTCTTATTACGACCTATGCAGGGTGTTTAGCAGTGAATGAACGGGGTTGTGCAATCTGCCGCACCGAACGGTCGGCGGTTGCCTGGCAGGCCGTCAGGCGAGGTGGCGGAGGCTTGGGCGAGCTGATTTCGTCTGGCGAATGCGGCGCGTCAGCGCGGCATGGCGACGACGCGCGTGCGCGCGATCCGGTCGTGCGGAAACTGGCCGCCGGCATGCAGCCGCGCGGCGCCGGCCCATGCGACGATCCATGCGGCGGTGAGCGCCAGCGTGACCGGCACCGACAGGCCGAGCAGCGGATGCAGTGCGAGCGGCGGCAGGAACCACAGCCAGCCGAGCGCATAGCGGACGAGCGCGTGGCCGGCGCGCAGCGGCCGGCCGCTCGACGATTCGAGCCGCAGCCGCCAGGTCTTCATCGGCAGCGTCTGGCCGCCATGGGTCCAGAACCAGATGAAGTACGCGCCGACGACGAGCGCGATCCACGCGGCGAGCAGGTTGTGATGGACGAGGCCGTTGCGCTGCTGCGTCGCGAGGCTGAACGCGAGCCCCGCGAAGAACACGACGCCGAACAGCAGCACGCCTTCGTAGAGCAGCGCGGCGAGA
This sequence comes from Burkholderia pyrrocinia, assembly GCF_001028665.1. Classification (NCBI taxonomy): domain Bacteria; kingdom Pseudomonadati; phylum Pseudomonadota; class Betaproteobacteria; order Burkholderiales; family Burkholderiaceae; genus Burkholderia; species Burkholderia pyrrocinia. The sequence goes on along the minus strand of NZ_CP011503.1, from coordinate 294,298 downwards.
CGCCGCCGCACGGACGGCGCGGTGGCCGGAGTCTCGGGTGCGCGGGCGTTCGCCACGGCCGCTCAGGAGCCTTTGAACAGCGAAGGCGCGTCGGCGGGCGACACCGGCGCCACTGGAGCGGGCGCGGACGCGGCGCCGGCCGTCGACGACGCGGGCACCGGCGGCGCGGCGGCGCCGGCCGAGGCGAGCGCCGGTGCGGTGGCCGCACCGCTTGCCGGGTGATCGTGCGAATTGACGAGGCGGCGGACGTCACGGTCGGCGACGGTCGGCGGCGCGCTGACGACGCTCGGCCGGCGGCGCCGCTCGGCCGCGGCGAGACGCTCCTTCTGCTCCTCGGGGAGCTGCTGGTAGGCCTTCCACGCGCGCTCGCGCGCCTGCGCGGAAAGCTCCTTCGCGCTCTGGTAGTTCTCTCGCGCGACGCGGCGCTGCTCGGGCGTCATCCGCGCCCATTCGGACATCCGGTCCTGCAGGCGCTTTTGGTCATCCGGCGTCAACTTCGCGAAACGCGATGCGATCTTCAGCCATTTGCGCTTGCGGGCGTCGCTGAAGCCGTCCCACTGGTCGGCGAACGGCGCGAGTGCCGCGTGCTGCGCCGGCGTGAGGCGTGCCCACGACAGCGGGCCGGTGGCGGCCGGCAGGGGCAGCGGCGGGAGGTCGGTGGTCAGCCCGGTCGCGGCCGATGCGGGCGCGGCAGGGCTGCTGGCCGTGACGGAAGTCGTCGCGGGGGACGGGTGGAATCGCGAATAGGTGGCGACGTAGGAAACGGCGATCGCGATCACGCATCCGAAAAATACGGCCAGGCCGCGCTTCTGACTCACCCGTGCGATCCCCTCGTTATTGTCTGTTAGTGAGCGCGCGAAAGATACGCGTTGAACCCGTGATCGAGATACGCGTTGAGCGGCAAGTCGTCGCTGAGCATCGCCGCGTCGATGTCGGCGAGCTCGGCGGTGCGCTGCATGTCTTCCCAGTAGGCGATGCCGATGAGCCCCGCGAGCAGCAGCGCGAGCGGCCACGCGCGCAGCAAACGGCGCGCGAACGACGCCTGCGGGCGGCTCGTGGGCGCCGGGCCGTAGGCGCCGGCCGCGCCGGCGAAGGCCGGCACGAACACCGGCGCGGTCGCGGGCTCGGGCTTCTTGCGCGCGAGCGCAGCCCGGCGGGCGACGGCCAGCCGATCGGTGGTCGCGGCTGGCAGTTCGGCCGCGCGTTCATCCAGCGCGCGGCGCACCTTCAGCGCGAATTCGTGTTCTCGGTTTGCGGGAGTGGAGCTCATAGCGTGATTCCTTTGGCCTTGAGCGCTTGCGCCAGGGTGTGGGTGGCTCGTGAGCAGTGCGTCTTGACGCTGCCTTCGGAGCACCCCATTGCGGCGGCAGTCTCGGCGACATCCATATCTTCCCAATAACGCATCAGGAACGCTTCCCGTTGACGCGCCGGAAGTTTCTGGATTTCTTCGTCGATCAGGGCCAGAACCTGCTCTCTTTCGAGGCGGTGCTCGCTGCTCTCGACGCCCGCGTTGTCGTCCGCGGATTCGAGCGTTTCGAGCGGGTCGAAGTCTTCGTCGTCGGTGTTGTTCAGCGACGAGAAGAGCGTGACCCAGGTGTTGCGGACCTTCTGCCGGCGGAACCAGTCGTGGATCGTGTTCTGCAGGATCCGCTGAAAAAGCAGCGGCAACTCGGCCGCCGGCCGGTCGCCGTATTTCTCGGCCAGCTTGATCATCGCGTCCTGCACGATGTCGAGCGACGCATCGTCGTCACGCACCGCGTACGCAGCCTGCTTGAACGCGCGCCTTTCGACGCCCGCCAGAAAGTCGGCGAGTTCCTTGTCTGATGCCATTCCGTGAAGGTATGCGCTGCGGACCGCTGCGTGGTGTAAAAGGTCGAAAAATTTCGTAAAACCCGCGGATGCTAACAAATTTTCACGCTGCTTGGCACCGGGTTGGGCGCCGCGCGTTGCGCGCGAGCCGCGGCGGCGGGGTGCCGGGCGGCGCGCATGATGCGCTGCGGGATATTTTGCTTGACGACCCAATCACGACCCGCTATCGTCAACGATTCGCAACATGAAGTGATGGTCTCATTTGAGGCTGGCCCAAGAAGCCCGCCCTTCAAACTGGACGCGCCGCTTGAACCCGAGCCACAAGCCCGGCAGAGAGCACCCGATCAATTTTTTGCCGAAAATTCGAAAGGTCAAAGATGAACATGCCCAGCGCGGAATTCTCCACGTCGGAACCCCTTTCCCCTCCCGATAGCGACTCCATCGGCGCCACCGTGCTCATGAAGGCACTGGCCGACGAGAACGTCGAATTCATCTGGGGCTACCCCGGCGGCTCGGTTCTCTATATCTACGACGAGCTTTACAAGCAGGACAAGATTCAGCACGTGCTGGTGCGCCACGAACAGGCGGCCGTGCACGCAGCCGATGCGTATGCACGTTCCACCGGCAATGTCGGCGTCTGCCTCGTGACGTCGGGCCCCGGCGTCACCAACGCGGTGACCGGCATCGCGACGGCGTACATGGATTCGATCCCGATGGTCGTGATCAGCGGCCAGGTGCCGACTGCCGCGATCGGCCAGGACGCATTCCAGGAATGCGACACGGTCGGCATCACGCGCCCGTGCGTGAAGCACAACTTCCTCGTGAAGGACGTGCGCGACCTCGCGGAAACCGTCAAGAAGGCGTTCTATATCGCCCGCACCGGCCGTCCGGGCCCGGTGCTGATCGACATCCCGAAGGACATCTCGAAGACGCCGTGCCAGTACGAGCCCGTCAAGAGCGTGTCGCTGCGTTCGTACAATCCCGTCACGAAAGGCCATTCGGGCCAGATCCGCAAGGCCGTGTCGCTGCTGCTGACGGCGAAGCGTCCCTACATCTACACGGGTGGCGGCATCATCCTCGCCGACGCGTCGCGCGAACTGAACCAGTTCGCGGACCTGCTCGGCTACCCGGTCACGAACACGCTGATGGGCCTCGGCGGCTATCGCGCGTCGGACAAGAAATTCCTCGGCATGCTCGGCATGCACGGCACCTACGAAGCGAACATGGCGATGCAGCACTGCGACGTGCTGATCGCGATCGGTGCCCGCTTCGACGACCGCGTGATCGGCGATCCGGCGCACTTCGCGTCGCGTCCGCGCAAGATCATCCACATCGACATCGACCCGTCGTCGATCTCGAAGCGCGTGAAGGTCGACATCCCGATCGTCGGCGACGTGAAGGAAGTGCTGAAGGAGCTGATCGAGCAGCTGCAGACAGCCGAGCACGGCCCCGACACCGACGCGCTCGCGCAATGGTGGAAGGACATCGAGGGCTGGCGCTCGAAGGACTGCCTGAAGTTCGACCGCGAAAGCGAGATCATCAAGCCGCAGTACGTGGTCGAGAAGGCGTGGGAGCTGACGGACGGCAATGCGTTCGTGTGCTCGGACGTCGGCCAGCACCAGATGTGGGCCGCGCAGTTCTACCGTTTCAACAAGCCGCGTCGCTGGATCAATTCCGGCGGCCTCGGCACGATGGGCTTCGGCCTGCCGGCAGCGATGGGCGTCAAGATGGCGCACCCGGACGACGACGTGCTGTGCATCACGGGCGAAGGCTCGATCCAGATGTGCATCCAGGAACTGTCGACCTGCCTGCAGTACGACACGCCCGTGAAGATCATTTCGCTGAACAACCGCTACCTCGGCATGGTTCGCCAGTGGCAGCAGATCGAATACAGCAAGCGCTATTCGCATTCGTACATGGATGCGCTGCCCGATTTCGTGAAGCTCGCCGAAGCGTACGGCCATGTCGGCATGCGGATCGAAAAGACCTCGGATGTGGAGCCGGCGCTGAAGGAAGCGCTGCGCCTGAAGGATCGCACCGTGTTTCTCGACTTCCAGACCGATCCGACCGAAAACGTCTGGCCGATGGTACAGGCCGGCAAGGGCATCACCGAGATGCTGCTCGGATCGGAAGATCTGTAACGGCGCGACGCGCGCTCAGGCCGGATGCGGCCGCCTTCACGAAGGGCGGTGCGGCACGCGGCGGCGCGCGGCGCGAGTGAATCGACACGGACACATTCTGGAAGAAGCGAACATGAGACACATCATTTCCGTCCTGCTGGAGAACGAACCGGGCGCGCTGTCGCGTGTGGTCGGTCTGTTTTCCGCACGCGGCTACAACATCGAAACCTTGACGGTGGCGCCGACCGAAGACCAATCGCTGTCGCGGCTCACCATCGTTTCCATTGGCTCCGACGACGTGATCGAACAGATCACGAAGCATCTGAACCGCCTGATCGAGGTGGTGAAAGTGGTGGACCTGACCGACGGTGCACACATCGAACGCGAGCTGATGCTGATCAAGGTACGTGCAGTGGGCAAGGAGCGCGAAGAAATGAAGCGGATGTCGGACATTTTCCGCGGCCGCATCATCGACGTGACCGAAAAGACCTACACGATCGAATTGACGGGCGCGAGCGACAAGCTCGACGCATTCATCCAGGGGCTGGACGCGAGCGCGATCCTCGAGACCGTGCGTACCGGCAGCTCCGGCATCGGACGCGGCGAGCGCATCCTGAAGGTGTGATGCCGAAATGCCAAACAGGCACGCCGGGTGCGCCGTCATGTCCCGGCCCGCAGTACTCCATCCGAACGAATTGTTGAATTTTTGAATTAGCGAAGGAACCCATCATGAACGTTTTCTACGACAAAGACGCTGACCTCTCCCTCATCAAGGGCAAGCAAGTCACGATCATCGGCTACGGCTCGCAAGGCCATGCACACGCGCTGAACCTGAAGGAAAGCGGCGTGAACGTGACGGTCGGCCTGCGCAAGGGCGGCGCGTCGTGGAGCAAGGCCGAAAACGCCGGCCTGTCGGTCAAGGAAGTCGCGGAAGCGGTGAAGGGCGCGGACGTCGTCATGATGCTGCTGCCGGACGAGCAGATCGCCGACGTGTACGCGAAGGAAGTGCACGCGAACATCAAGCAGGGCGCGGCGCTGGCATTCGCGCACGGCTTCAACGTCCACTACGGCCAGGTGATCCCGCGCGCCGACCTCGACGTGATCATGATCGCGCCGAAGGCACCGGGCCACACCGTGCGCGGCACGTACTCGCAAGGTGGCGGCGTGCCGCACCTGATCGCGGTTGCGCAGAACAAGTCGGGCGCGGCCCGCGACATCGCGCTGTCGTACGCGGCAGCGAACGGCGGCGGCCGTGCGGGCATCATCGAGACGAACTTCCGTGAAGAGACCGAAACCGACCTGTTCGGCGAGCAGGCCGTGCTGTGCGGCGGTACCGTCGAGCTGATCAAGGCCGGCTTCGAGACGCTGGTCGAAGCAGGTTACGCGCCGGAAATGGCGTACTTCGAGTGCCTGCACGAACTGAAGCTGATCGTCGACCTGATCTACGAAGGCGGCATCGCGAACATGAACTACTCGATCTCGAACAACGCCGAGTACGGCGAGTACGTGACGGGCCCGCGCGTCGTCACGGAAGAGACGAAGAAGGCGATGAAGCAGTGCCTGACCGACATCCAGACGGGCGAGTACGCGAAGAGCTTCATTCTCGAGAACAAGGCAGGCGCTCCGACGCTGCAATCGCGCCGCCGCCTGACGGCCGAGCACCAGATCGAGCAGGTCGGCGCGAAGCTGCGCGCGATGATGCCGTGGATCGCGAAGAACAAGCTCGTCGACCAGACGAAGAACTAAGCACCGCGTGCTGTTCCGGCCCTTCGAGTGGAGGGTCGGCATCAAAAAGCCGTCCGAAGGCAGCAGTGCCCCGGGCGGCTTTTGTTATGCTACGGGCTTTGCAATTCACCGAACACAGAACGAATCCATGAACTATCCTCATCCGATCATCGCGCGCGAAGGCTGGCCGTTCATCGCGATTGCTGCCGTCATCGCGCTGTTGATCCACGCCGTCGGGGGCTTCGGCTTCGCGTGGCCGTTCTGGCTGCTGCTCGCTTTCGTCGTCCAGTTCTTCCGCGATCCGCAGCGCCCGATCCCGGCGCAGCCGAACGCGGTGCTGTGCCCGGCGGACGGCCGCATCGTCGCGGTCGAGACCACCCAGGATCCGTACGCGAACCGCGAAGCGCTGAAGATCAGCGTGTTCATGAATGTCTTCAACGTCCATTCGCAGCGTTCGCCTGTCGATGGCGCGATCTCGAAGGTCGAGTACTTCCCGGGCGCGTTCCTGAACGCGGCGATCGACAAGGCGTCGACCGAGAACGAGCGCAATGCGGTCGTGATCCAGACGGCGAGCGGCAAGACCGTCACCGCCGTGCAGATCGCAGGCCTCGTCGCCCGCCGGATTCTCTGCTACGTACGCGCCGGCGAGCCGCTGTCGCGCGGCCAGCGCTACGGGTTCATCCGCTTCGGTTCGCGCGTCGACGTGTACCTGCCGATCGGCAGCCGCGCGAAGGTGTCGATCGGCGAGAAGGTCTACGCGTCGTCGACGATCCTCGCCGAGCTCGAACAGTAAGCGGCGGGGCGCACGATGGCCGCATTCAAACCACGCCGGCCGCGCAACGGCTCCGGCCAGACGCCACGCCCGTTCCGCCGCAACAAGGGGATGGCCGCCGATCCGGTACCCATCGAGAGCCGCCGTGCCACGCGCCAGCGGTTCCTGAGGACGCGCGGCATCTACCTGCTGCCGAACGCGTTCACGACCGCCGCGCTGTTCTGCGGCTTCTTCGCGGTCGTGCAGGCGATGAACGTGCGTTTCGAGATCGCCGCGATCGCGATTTTCGTCGCGATGGTGCTCGACGGGATGGACGGGCGCGTCGCGCGCATGACGCATACGCAGAGCGCGTTCGGCGAGCAGTTCGACAGCCTGTCGGACATGGTGTCGTTCGGCGTCGCGCCCGCGCTCGTGATGTACGAGTGGGTGCTGAAGGATCTCGGCCGCTGGGGCTGGCTTGCCGCGTTCGTCTACTGCTCGGGCGCCGCGCTGCGCCTCGCGCGCTTCAATACGAACATCGGCGTCGTCGACAAGCGCTTCTTCCAGGGGTTGCCGAGCCCGGCCGCCGCGGCGCTGATCGCAGGCTTCGTGTGGCTCGCGACCGACAACCGCGTGCCGATGAAGCTCGGCTGGCTGCCGTGGGTTGCGTTCGTGCTGACGATCTACGCGGGCGTGACGATGGTGTCGAACGCGCCGTTCTACAGCGGCAAGGCGCTCGACGTGCGGCACCGCGTGCCGTTCGCGGCGATCCTGCTCGTCGTCGTCGCGTTCGTGCTCGTGTCGTCCGACCCGCCGCTGATGCTGTTCTGCCTGTTCGTGCTGTACGGGCTGTCCGGTTATGTGTTCTGGGCCTACATGGCGATCCGCGGGCGCGCGAATCCGGCACGCTCGTCGCAGCGCGATCACTGACCTGACGCGCGATCTGCCCGGAAACGGCGGCCTCGGGGCCGCCGTTTTCATTTGCCCCTTTTTCGAACGGGGGCAGCCGGAACCCGGGGTGCCGTCCGATTGCGCGCCCAACGGAATGCCGCTATAGTCTTCGGCATGACTGCATTTTCCCGCCTCTCCCTCCTTCTAGCCGGTGCGCCGCTACGCGCGCTAGCGTTGGCGCGCCTGCCGCGCTGACCGTTCTCGCCCTCCGTCAAGCTTCGTCTGTTGTTGAGCGTCGCCAGCGGTGGCGCGATCTCATTACGTTTGACTTCCGTATAAAGAGCCCTGGAGCCCCCCCATGACAGACAAGCTGATCATTTTCGATACGACGTTGCGTGACGGCGAGCAATCGCCCGGCGCGTCGATGACGAAGGAAGAGAAAATCCGCATCGCGAAGCATCTCGAGCGGATGAAGGTCGACGTGATCGAGGCCGGTTTCGCGGCCAGCTCGAACGGCGATTTCGATGCGATCCACACGATCGCCGGTCTCGTGAAGGACAGCACGATCTGCTCGCTGGCCCGGGCCAACGACAAGGACATCCAGCGTGCGGCCGACGCACTGAAGCCGGCCAACAGCTTCCGGATCCACACGTTCATCGCGACGTCGCCGCTGCACATGGAAAAGAAGCTGCGGATGACGCCCGACCAGGTGTTCGAGCAGGCGCGCCTCGCGGTGCGTTTCGCGCGCAAGTTCACCGACAACGTCGAGTTTTCGCCGGAAGACGGCAGCCGTTCCGACCTTGATTTCCTGTGCCGCGTGCTGGAAGCCGTGATCGCCGAAGGCGCGACGACGATCAACATCGCCGACACGGTCGGCTACGGCGTGCCCGAGCTCTACGGCAACCTCGTGAAGACGCTGCGCGAGCGCATTCCGAACTCGGACAAGGCGATCTTCTCCGTGCACTGCCATAACGACCTCGGGATGGCCGTCGCGAACTCCCTCGCCGGCGTGAAGATCGGCGGCGCGCGTCAGGTCGAGTGCACGATCAACGGTCTCGGCGAGCGCGCGGGCAACACGTCGCTCGAGGAAATCGTGATGGCGGTGAAGACCCGCAAGGACTACTTCGGCCTCGACGTCGGCATCGACACGACGCAGATCGTGCCGACGTCGAAGCTCGTGTCGCAGATCACCGGTTTCGTCGTGCAGCCGAACAAGGCGGTGGTCGGCGCGAACGCGTTCGCGCACGCGTCGGGCATCCATCAGGACGGCGTGCTGAAGGCGCGCGACACCTACGAGATCATGCGTGCGGAAGACGTGGGCTGGTCCGCGAACAAGATCGTGCTCGGCAAGCTGTCGGGCCGCAATGCGTTCAAGCAGCGCCTGCAGGAACTCGGCGTGTCGCTCGACAGCGAAGCGGAACTGAACGCCGCGTTCATGCGCTTCAAGGATCTCGCCGACCGCAAGGCCGAGATCTTCGACGAGGACATCATCGCGATCGTGTCCGAGGAATCGGCATTCGCGCACGAGCAGGAACACTTCAAGTTCGTGTCGCTGTCGCAGCGTTCGGAGACGGGCGAGCAGCCGCAGGCGAAAATCGTGTTCGCGGTCGAAGGCAAGGAAGTGACCGGCGAGGCGCGCGGCAACGGTCCGGTCGACGCGACGTTCAACGCGATCGAAGGCGAAGTCGGCAGCGGTTCCGAACTGCTGCTGTACTCGGTGAACGCAATCACGACCGGCACGCAGGCGCAGGGCGAAGTGACCGTCCGGCTGTCGAAGAGCGGGCGGATCGTCAACGGCGTCGGTACCGATCCGGACATCGTCGCCGCGTCCGCGAAGGCGTACATCTCCGCGCTGAACAAGCTGCATTCGAAGGACGACAAGCTCAACCCGCAGCGCTCGTAAGCGCCGCGCGCAGCGCATCACGAAACGCCCCGTGCGGCCCTGCGCCGCCGGGGCGTTGTTTCATCTGCCGCTCATTCGGCGGCCGGCGCGCGGAACAGCCAGCGGCGCGTAGCCGCGCGGGGCACCGGGCTGCGTCGGCGGAACTCGACCGCGATCCCGCGCTGCGGCGCATCGGCGACGAACGCGTCGAGCAGTTCGAGCACGTCGTGATCGATGTAGTCGGCGCGCGTCGCGTCGATGATGACCGCTGCGCGGTCCGGAATGTGTCGCAGGTGGTGCTTGACCTGGACCTTGCCGAGAAACGACACGTCCTTGCGGAACGACAGCAGGAAGTGGTCGTCGTGCTGCGCAAGCGTGACCGGGCTCTTCAGGTTCGCGACGGCGACCGCCAGCACGCTGCATGCGAGGCCGAGCGCGATGCCGAACAGCAGGTCGACCGCCAGCACGCCGCCGATCGTCGCGGCGAACGGCACGAACGCGGCCGGCCCTTGCTTCATCACGGAGCGGAACAGCGCCGGTTTCGCGAGCTTGAAGCCGGTGTGGATCAGGATCGCGGCCAGGCTCGCGAGCGGGATCAGGTTGATCAGGCCGGTGAGCGCGAACACGCTCGCGAGCAGCAGCATCCCGTGGACGATTGCCGACATCCGGCTCTGCGCGCCCGCATTGACGTTGACCGAGCTGCGCACGATCACCGACGTGATCGGCAGGCCGCCGAACGCGCCCGCGACGAGATTGCCGACGCCCTGGGCTTTCAGCTCGCGGTCGGGCTGGGTCGGCCGGCGCTTCGGATCGATCTGCTCGACCGCTTCGAGGCTCAGCAGCGTCTCGAGGCTCGCGACGACCGCGAGCGTGATCGCGACGCGCCACACGTCCGGATTGACGAGCTGCGCGAAGTTCGGCCCGAGCTCCGCGTGCTTGAGCGATGCCGCGAAGGCCGCGAACGATCCGAGCTCAGGCAGCGTCACGCGATGGGCGGCGCCCGGCGCGACCGACGGCGCGACGAAGCCCAGCACGAGCGTCGCGCCGATGCCCAGCACGACGACCGCAAGCGGCGCGGGTACCGAGCGCACCAGCGTGAAGCGGCGCAGCGCGGGCGTGTCCCATGCGATCAGCAGCGCGAGCGAGGCGAGCGCGATGGCCGTGGCGGCCCACGCGACCGGCAGCCCCGGCCAATTCGCAAACGATTGCGCTGCCGAGCCGCCGATGCCGAACGCGAACGGAATCTGCTTCACGATCAGCAGCAGGCCGATCGCGGCGAGCATGCCCTTGATGACGGGCGACGGCACGTACGCGGCGAAGCGGCCGGCGCGCAGCATGCCGAACCCGAACTGCAGCACGCCGGACAGCAGCACCGCGAGCAGGAACGCGGAGAAGCTGCCGAGTTGCGCGATTCCTTCGACGACGATCACGACGAGGCCGGCGGCCGGCCCGCTGACGGACAGCGACGAGCCGCTTAGCAGCGCGACGACGATGCCGCCGACGATGCCGGACACGAGCCCGGCGAACGGCTCGACGCCGGACGCATTGGCGATGCCGAGGCAGAGCGGCAGCGCGACGAGGAAAACGACGATGCCGGCGACGATGTCGCGCGGCAGGGTGGACAGGCGCTCGTTCAGTTTCATGGTTGGGGCGATTTCATTGGCGTAAGGGGGGAATCAGCCGAGCGCGGCGGCCGTTGCGGCCTGCACGGGTTCGACGTCGGCGGGCGGTGTCGTGTAGCCGGAATCGAGTTCCAGCAGGCGGCCGTCGGCGAGCGAAAAGATCCAGCCGTGCACGAGCGGCGGCCGTTCCCGGCCGCGCACGATCGGCGATGCGCGCAGCAGCCGTACCTGTTCGAGCACGTTCAGCTCGGCGAGGCGGTCGGCGGCGGCCGTGTCGTCGAGACCGTCGAGCGTGTCGCGATTGCGCCGCGCGAGCGCGCAGAGCGGCGCGATGCGGCGCGCGACGTGCGGCAGGTCGGACGGTGGCGGCAGCAGCGACGCGCGCACGCCGCCGCACCCGTAGTGCCCGCACACGATCACGTGGTCGACCTGCAGCACGCGCACCGCGTACTCGAGCACGCTGGCGGAATTGTCGTCGTCGGGATGGAACAGGTTCGCGATGTTGCGATGAACGAACAGCTCGCCGGGTGCGCAGTGCGTGATGGTTTCGGCCGGCACGCGGCTGTCCGAGCAGCCGATCCACAGCACGCGCGGATTCTGGCCGCGCGCGAGCGCGTCGAAAAAGCCGGGCATGTGTTCGCGCGTCTCGCGGGCCCACGCGATGTTGGCAACCAGCATGCTCTTGGGGCGATTCATGAGGACTCCTTTATGATAAAGGCAAATAAATATCGACGGAAATGGCGCAACAGGAGTCTTTCTAAACTGAAAGGTTGAATTTGGACTGATATTAGGGGTATGCCCTAGCATTCCGGGGGCGTTGAAACAAATTGTTTCAAATTGATTTGGCGTAGTGCATTGCGTGCACCAACCCAACGCATGACATGCATTGCGCCTGCCTGTTTCCACGCAAAGGCCCGCATGACGGGGATTTCAGCGTGCTGCCATCGGAATGTCATCGATCGGAAAAGATTTCCGTCATATTTTCTGAATTAATCGGGTGGCGGAAAAAAGGAAATGGCCATTCACGCAATAATTCGTGAATGGCCATTGTGAAAGTTGCGCGTAAATGCGTAATCGGTCAGAACAGGTTGCGGCGATCGGGATCGTGCAGCGGGTCCGGCGTTTTCTGCGTGATGCGAAGGATGCCCTGCGGATCGAAGTAGAAGCTGTACATCATGTACCAGACGTTGTCCTCGAGATACCGGTACGTCCACACCTCGCGCTTCATCAGCGGGAAGTAGGACGTCTCGACGGGGCGTCCGAAATTGACGAGGACATCGGTCTTCGTCCACTTGCCGATCTCCGCACGATAGAACTCGCTCGGCTGCAGCACCTGGCGCACGTTGACGATCTTGTGGGCCGCGTCGACGTCGGCCGCGACCGTGACCTCGCCCATCGGCTGGGTCGGCCACATCAGGCGTTTGCCGCCGCCGGGCAGGTCGTAGATCTCGCGCGGCGGGCCCATGCGCGCGACGATCGCCGACTCGTCCTGGCCGGCCTGGTATTGCTGCCACGGTTGTGCGCAACCGGCCAGCAGCGCGGCGGCACAGGCGAACAGCACCGGCAGGCGCGCGGGAATGCGTATGCGCATGGGGATTCTCCAGAATACGGAAACAAGTCCCGTTGTATCACGGACGGCGAGCGACGGCACATCGTGCAGAAAAAATCGGTCCGGATCGCCGGCGCTGCCGCGCTTGCGGCCGGCAGGGGCGCCGGCCTATGATCCGCGCTTCTCGGGCAGATTGAAGGGTAGGTAGCCGATGCAGGGATGGAAGCGGTGCGCGCTCGCATTGAGCGCGGGGTGGATGCTGGTGTCGTCCGCGTTTGCCGGCGGCGAGCCGGTGCGGATCGCGCTGATCGAAGGGATGTCGGGCCCGTTCGCGAACGCGGGCGCGGCAGTCGAGCGCAATCTGCGCTTCGGCGTCGAGCAGGTCAACGCGGCAGGCGGCGTGAAGCTGCGCGACGGCGCACATCCGCTCGAGCTCGTCGTGCTCGACAGCAAGGGCAGCCCGGAAGAGGCGCTCGTGCAGTTGCGCGCGGCCGCGGACCGGCATATCGGTTTCGTCGCGCAGGGCAACAGTTCGGCCGTCGCGGCCGCGCTCGTCGCGGCGCTCGACAAGCTGAACGCACGCGACCCGGACAACCGGATGCTGTTCCTCAACTATTCGGCCGACGATCCGGCGCTGACCGGCGCGCGCTGCAGTTTCTGGCATTTCCGCTTCGATGCGCACGCGGGGATGCGGATGGCCGCGCTCGCGGACGTGATGGCGCGCGACCGCGCGCTGCGCAAGGTCTATCTGCTGAACCAGGACTACAGCTTCGGCCATGACGTCAGCACGCTCGCGCGGCAGGCGCTGGCCGCGCGGCGCCCGGACGTGACGATCGCCGGCGACGAATTCCACCCGATCGGCCGGATCAAGGATTTCTCGCCGTATATCGCGAAGATCCGCGCGAGCGGCGCGGACGCCGTCGTGACCGGCAACTGGGGCAACGACCTCACGCTGCTCGTGAAGGCGGCGCGCGAGCAGGGGCTGAATGCGACGTTCTATACGTTCTACGGCAACAGCCTCGGCGCGCCGGCCGCGCTCGGCGATGCCGGGGTCGGGCGGGTCGTGGCCGTGGCCGACTGGCACCCGAACGCGGGCGGCGCGAAATCGGACGCGTTCTACCGCGCATTCCGAACCCGTTTTCCGACCGCGCGGGACGACTATCCGGTGCGGCGGATGAGCCTGATGATCGAGATGCTGGCCGCCGCGATGAACCGCGCGGGGGCGGCCGACCCTGCCGCGGTCGCGCGTGCGCTCGAGGGCCTGTCGTTCGACGACGGCTTCCATGCGTCGCGGATGCGCGCACAGGATCATCAGTTGATCCAGCCCCTTTATGTGATGGAGATGGACAAGGCCGGCACGCCGGGCGTGCGCTTCGACAACGAGGGTTCGGGCTACGGTTTCCGGACGGTGCTCGCGGTGCCGGCGCAGCGCACGGAAATGCCGTCGACCTGTTCGATGACGCGCCCGTGACAGGGGCGGTAGGAACGGTGGGGAGTTGTGTTACAATGCCCGCCGGTTGTAAGTCACGGCACGGCCATTCTTCCGTGTCCGCCTGTTCAGTTAGAAAGGAAATCACATGTCTGTTGCAGATATCAAGAAGTCGGAAGTCGTTGCTCAGTTCGCCCGCGGTACCAACGACACGGGGTCGCCCGAAGTCCAGGTCGCACTGCTGACCGCACGTATCGTCGAACTGACGGGTCACTTCAAGACCCACGCGAAGGATCACCACAGCCGCCGCGGCCTGCTGCGCATGGTTAGCCGCCGCCGCAAGCTGCTCGACTACCTCAAGGGCAAGGATGCCGACCGTTACCGCGCACTGATCGAGAAGCTGGGTCTGCGTAAGTAATCGAGGCGATTGCCGCCAGCAAGATGCCTGTGTCAGTCCGCTGATGCAGGCATTTTGTTTTTGCGCGGTGCGTAGCGTCACACGCATCGCAGGCTGTCCGGCACGTTGGCGCCGGATGGCCGGAACGGCTGATGCCGGAGTCGGGATTTGTGTCATTCCAGCGCGTCGCTGCACGAGCGCCGCGCTGGAATGGCATAAAAAACACACCTTGCTCCGGGTGATTCGGTCGCGACGCCGCCGCGCGGGATGGCCGGCGCGGCGAATGAAATGCATGCATTCAAAGGAGCAACCATGTCCATGTTCAACAAGGTCGTGAAGGAATTCCAGTGGGGCCAGCACAAGGTGCGCCTCGAAACCGGTGAAGTCGCTCGCCAGGCAAGCGGCGCCGTGATCGTCGACGTCGAAGACACCGTCGTGCTGGCAACCGTCGTCGGCGCGAAGTCGGCGAAGCCGGGTCAGGACTTCTTCCCGCTGACCGTCGACTACCTCGAAAAGACCTACTCGGCCGGCAAGATCCCGGGCGGCTTCTTCCGCCGCGAAGGCCGTCCGTCGGAGCACGAGACGCTGACGTCGCGCCTGATCGACCGTCCGCTGCGCCCGCTGTTCCCGGAAGGCTTCTACAACGAAGTCCAGGTCGTGATCCACGTGCTGTCCGTGAACCCGGAAATCCCGGCGGACATCCCCGCGCTGATCGGCGCATCGGCTGCGCTCGCCGTGTCGGGCCTGCCGTTCAACGGCCCGGTCGGTGCCGCGCGCGTCGCGTACATCGACAACGCCTACGTGCTGAACCCGACGCGTGACCAGATCAAGGCGTCGAGCCTCGACCTCGTCGTCGCGGGTACGGAGCGCGCTGTGCTGATGGTCGAATCGGAAGCCGACCAGCTGTCGGAAGACGTGATGCTGGGCGCCGTGGTGTTCGGCCACGAGCAGATGCAAGTGGCGATCGACGCAATCCACGAACTGGTGCGCGAAGGCGGCAAGCCCGAGTGGGACTGGCAGCCGGCGCCGAAGAACGAGGCGCTGATCGCGCGCGTGACCGAGC
This sequence comes from Burkholderia pyrrocinia, assembly GCF_001028665.1. Classification (NCBI taxonomy): domain Bacteria; kingdom Pseudomonadati; phylum Pseudomonadota; class Betaproteobacteria; order Burkholderiales; family Burkholderiaceae; genus Burkholderia; species Burkholderia pyrrocinia. The sequence continues at coordinate 279,060 of NZ_CP011503.1, read as the reverse complement.
TGGCACAGAACGACCTGCTCGCCGCTTACCAGCTCCGCGACAAGCAGGCTCGCTCGACGAAGCTGAAGGAAGTCTACTCGGCGACTTCGGCGAAGCTCGAGGAAGACGCGCAGGCAGCCGGTACGGCTGCGGCCGACAAGGCCACCGTCGGCAACGTCCTGTTCGACATCGAGGCAAAGATCGTCCGTTCGCAGATCCTGAACGGCGAGCCGCGCATCGACGGCCGCGACACGCGCACCGTGCGCCCGATCGAGATCCGCACCGGCGTGCTGCCGCGCACCCACGGCTCGGCGCTGTTCACGCGTGGCGAAACGCAGGCGCTGGTCGTCGCGACGCTCGGCACGAAGGGTGACGAGCAGATCATCGACGCGCTCGAAGGCGAGTACCGCGAGCGCTTCATGCTCCATTACAACATGCCCCCGTTCGCGACCGGCGAAACGGGCCGCGTCGGCTCGCCGAAGCGCCGCGAAATCGGCCACGGCCGCCTCGCGAAGCGCGCGCTGGTCAAGTGCCTGCCGAGCGCCGACGAATTCGGCTACTCGATCCGCGTCGTGTCGGAAATCACCGAGTCGAACGGTTCGTCGTCGATGGCATCGGTGTGCGGCGGCTGCCTCGCGCTGATGGACGCCGGCGTGCCGATGAAGGCGCACGTCGCGGGTATCGCGATGGGCCTGATCCTCGAAGGCAACAAGTTCGCGGTGCTGACCGACATCCTCGGCGACGAAGATCACCTCGGCGACATGGACTTCAAGGTCGCGGGCACCGAGCAAGGCGTGACCGCGCTGCAGATGGACATCAAGATCCAGGGCATCACGAAGGAAATCATGCAGGTCGCGCTCGCGCAGGCGAAGGAAGGCCGCATGCATATCCTCGGCAAGATGACGTCGGCGGTTTCGGGTGCGAACACGCAACTGTCGGAATTCGCGCCGCGCATGATCACGATCAAGATCAACCCGGAAAAGATCCGCGACGTGATCGGCAAGGGCGGTTCGGTGATCCGCGCGCTGACGGAAGAAACGGGCACGACCATCGACATCTCGGACGACGGCGTCGTGACGATCGCCAGCACGAACAGCGACGGCATGGCCGAAGCGAAGAAGCGCATCGAGAACATCACGGCCGAGATCGAAGTCGGCCAGGTGTACGAAGGCACGGTGCTGAAGCTGCTCGATTTCGGCGCGATCGTGAACCTGCTGCCGGGCAAGGACGGCCTGCTGCACATCTCGGAAATCGTCAACGAGCGTGTGAAGGACATCAACGACTACCTGAAGGAAGGCCAGCAGGTCAAGGTCAAGGTGATCCAGACGGACGAGAAGGGTCGCGTGCGTCTGTCGGCAAAGGCGCTGCTGAATGAAGCAGCGGCGGCGTCGCAGTCGGACACGCCGCCGCAGCAGTAAGCGGGCAGGCGGACCAACGGCCGGCAGTGCGAAAGCGCGCCGGCCGTTTTTTCTGTAGCATCGTTGTGCGGCGCAGCAGCGCCGGCGAGGCGCCCGTGCCGCGCGCACGGGTGTGCCATCCGATTCCGATCCTGGAGCCACCCTCACCATGAAAGCCATCGAAATCACCGAATTCGGCGCCCCCGACGTGCTGAAGCTCGCGGAGCGTCCGCGCCCCGAACCGAAGCGCGGCGAGGTGCTGATCAAGGTGGCGGCTTCCGGCGTGAACCGGCCCGACGTGTTCCAGCGCAAGGGCGCCTATGCGCCGCCGCCGGGCGCGTCGGATCTGCCGGGCCTCGAGGTCGCGGGCGAGATCGTTGGTGGCGACCTGTCGGATGCCGCGCTGAACCCGTTCGGCCTGAAGCTCGGCGATCGCGTGTGCGCGCTGCTCGCGGGCGGCGGTTATGCCGAGTATGCGGTCGCACCGCTGCCGCAATGCCTGCCGGTGCCCGACGGGCTCACCGATATCGAGGCTGCGTCGCTGCCCGAAACGTTCTTCACCGTGTGGAGCAACGTGTTCGACCGCGCGCAGCTCGGTGCGGGCGAGGGTGGCGAGCAGGAAACGCTGCTCGTGCAGGGCGGCTCGAGCGGCATCGGCGTGACGGCGATCCAGATCGCGCACGCGCTCGGTTTTCGTGTGTTCGCGACGGCCGGCACTGCCGACAAGTGTCGTGCGTGCGAGGCGCTCGGCGCCGAGCGCGCAATCAACTACAAGACCGAAGACTTCGTCGAGGTCGTGAAGTCGCTGACGCACGATCGCGGCGTCGACGTGATCCTCGACATGGTGGCGGGCTCGTACGTGCCGCGCGAGCTGTCCGCGCTCGCGGACGGCGGCCGGCTCGTGCTGATCGCGCTGCTCGGCGGCGCGAAGGCCGACGTCAACCTGAGCGAGATCCTGCGGCGCCGGCTGACGGTGACGGGTTCGACGTTGCGGCCTCGTCCGGTCGAGTTCAAGGCGCGCATCGCCGCGCAACTGAAGGCGCGTGTGTGGCCGCTGATCGCCGACGGCCGCATCAAGCCGGTGATCTATCGCGTGCTGCCGGCCGCGGAAGCCGCACAGGCGCATGCGCTGATGGAAAGCAGCGAGCACACCGGCAAGATCGTGCTCGATTGGGGTACGAACGCCTGACGGCCCGTGCGGCCGGGCTTGACATGCGCGGTTTGACCGGTTCAAGCCGTGCGCAGTAAAATCGCGGGTTTGCTTCGCCAGATCAAACCTGACGGCCGGTTTCCGGCGCGTTAATGACACAGCGGTGACGAGACAGACACGATGTCGAAACAGAGAACTAAGCGGGTGATCGGCAACTGGAAGATGCACGGCCGGCTGGCCGGCAACCAGACGTTGCTGAACGAAGTGGTGCAGGGCGCGGGCGCGGTGGCGGCCGAAACGTCGGTCGGCGTGTGCGTGCCGTTCCCGTATCTCGCGCAGGTTCAGGCGCAGCTCGACGGCGGCCGTGTCGCCTGGGGCGCGCAGGACGTGTCCGCGCACGAGCAGGGCGCGTTCACCGGCGAAGTGGCGGCTGCGATGGTCGCGGAGTTCGGTGCGTGCTATGCGATTGTCGGTCATTCCGAGCGTCGCGCGTATCACGGCGAACGCAACGAGACGGTCGCGGCGAAGACGCAGCGCGCGCTCGCGGCCGGCCTCACGCCGGTCGTGTGTGTCGGCGAGACGCTCGACGAGCGCGAGTCGGGCGCGACCGAGCAGGTCGTCGGCGCGCAGCTCGACGCGGTGCTGGCCGTGCTGACGGCCGACGAGGCTGCACGCATCGTCGTCGCGTACGAGCCGGTCTGGGCGATCGGAACCGGCAAGAGCGCGACGTCGGCGCAGGCGCAGGACGTGCACGCATTCCTGCGTGCGCGTCTCGCGGCGAAGGGCGCGGCAGACGTGTCCGTGCTGTACGGCGGCAGCGTGAAGCCGGACAACGCGGAAGAGCTGTTCGCGCAGCCGGACATCGACGGGGGCCTGATCGGCGGCGCGTCGCTGAAGGCGGAAGATTTCCTGGCGATCTGCCGGGCCGCGCGTTGAGCGGTCCGCGATCGAATTGAACCATGACGGCGGCCGGTCGATCCGGTCGCCCGATCCAATCGGGTGGGTGTGATGCTGTTATTCAAGACGCTGATTATTGTGGTGCAGGTGCTGTCTGCACTTGGTGTGATTGGTCTCGTGCTGCTGCAGCACGGCAAGGGTGCCGACATGGGCGCTGCATTCGGCAGCGGCGCGTCGGGCAGCCTGTTCGGTGCGACGGGCTCGGCGAACTTCCTGTCGCGCACGACGGGCATTCTCGCGACGATCTTTTTTGTCGCGACGCTCGCGCTGACGTACCTCGGTTCGTACAAGTCGACGCCGTCGGCAGGCGTGCTCGGCGCGGCAGCGACCGCACCGGCATCGGCGCCTGCAGCGTCGGCACCGGCTGTCGCGGCATCCGCTGCCGCGGGTTCGGCTGCAAGCGCGCCGGGCCAGGATGTCCCGAAATAAAAAGTTAAATTTTTTGCGTTTGTGCGTTGAACAATTCTGGAAGCCGGGTTAGAATTTAAGTCTTGAAGCGATTCGCGGGAAACAAGTAGCACAACCCGAGTTGCATGCAGTGCCGACGTGGTGAAATTGGTAGACACGCTATCTTGAGGGGGTAGTGGCGAAAGCTGTGCGAGTTCGAGTCTCGCCGTCGGCACCAAAGTTACTCAATGCCAGCCGCTTCTAGTGGCTGGCATTTTTCATTTCTGGGGTGTGCTTGCGGTTGTCTTGCGATCGCCTGCACTCCGAAATGATTCCTTCCGCCGGAAGTGGTATTCTCCGGACGCTCAGAACCAACCGATAGAGGATTGCCTTGAACCTCGCAGCCTATTACCCCGTCTTGTTGTTCCTCCTCGTGGGCACTGGTTTAGGTATAGCGCTGGTCAGCATCGGCAAGCTCCTGGGTCCCAACAAGCCGGACGTCGAGAAGAACGCACCGTACGAGTGCGGCTTCGAAGCCTTTGAAGACGCCCGGATGAAATTCGACGTCCGGTATTACCTCGTCGCCATCCTGTTCATCATCTTCGATCTCGAAACCGCATTCCTGTTTCCGTGGGGCGTCGCGCTCCGGGACATCGGCTGGCCGGGTTTCATCGCAATGATGATTTTTCTGCTCGAATTCCTGCTGGGCTTTGCCTATATCTGGAAGAAAGGCGGGCTCGACTGGGAGTGATGGGTTAATCGCCGGTTTGCATGGGCGGCCACGCTCGGTCGCTCGTCTGGAGTGGAAAGCAAATGAGTATCGAAGGGGTCTTGAAGGAAGGGTTTGTCACCACGACGGCTGACAAGCTGATCAACTGGACGCGTACCGGCTCGCTGTGGCCGATGACGTTCGGGCTCGCGTGTTGCGCCGTCGAGATGATGCATGCGGGCGCGGCCCGTTACGATCTGGACCGGTTCGGCGTCGTGTTTCGTCCGAGCCCGCGTCAATCGGACGTGATGATCGTGGCCGGCACGCTCTGCAACAAGATGGCGCCCGCACTGCGCCGCGTGTACGACCAGATGGCCGAGCCGCGCTGGGTGATCTCGATGGGGTCGTGCGCGAACGGCGGTGGTTATTACCACTACTCGTACTCGGTGGTCCGCGGCTGCGACCGGATCGTGCCGGTCGACGTCTACGTGCCGGGCTGTCCGCCCACGGCCGAGGCGCTGGTCTACGGCGTGATCCAGCTTCAGGCGAAGATCCGCCGAACCAATACCATCGCCCGTCAATAAAGCCCCGAGCGTCCCCTCAATATGGCAAGCAAAATCGAGACCCTCAAGGCAAACCTCGAAGCCGCGCTCGGCGCGCGCGTGGTGAGCCTCACCGAAGCGATCGGTGAACTGACGCTCGTCGTGAAGGCGAGCGATTACCTCGAAGTCGCAAAGACGCTGCGCGACGATCCGAAGCTCCGTTTCGAGCAGCTGATCGACCTCTGCGGCGTCGACTACCAGACCTTCGGCGACGGCGCCTACGACGGCCCGCGTTTCGCGGCCGTGTCGCACCTGCTGTCGGTCACGAACAACTGGCGCCTGCGCCTGCGTGCGTTCGCGCCTGACGACGACCTGCCGATCGTGGCATCGCTCGTCGACATCTGGACCTCCGCGAACTGGTACGAGCGCGAAGCGTTCGACCTGTACGGCATCGTATTCGAAGGCCACCCCGACCTGCGCCGTATCCTCACCGACTACGGCTTCATCGGCCACCCGTTCCGCAAGGACTTCCCGGTGTCGGGTTATGTCGAAATGCGTTACGACCCGGAAGAGAAGCGGGTCGTGTACCAGCCGGTGACGATCGAGCCGCGCGAAATCACGCCGCGCGTGATCCGCGAGGATCGCTATGGCGGTCTGAAACATTAAGGGGGCGTCATGGCAGAAATCAAGAACTACACGCTCAACTTCGGCCCGCAGCACCCGGCAGCGCACGGCGTGCTGCGCCTCGTGCTCGAGCTCGACGGCGAAGTCATCCAGCGCGCCGATCCGCACATCGGCCTGCTGCACCGCGCGACCGAAAAGCTCGCGGAATCCAAGACCTTCATCCAGTCCGTGCCGTACATGGATCGTCTCGACTACGTGTCGATGATGGTCAACGAGCACGGCTATGTGCTCGCGATCGAAAAGCTGCTCGGCGTCGACGTGCCGGAGCGCGCGCAGTACATTCGCGTGCTGTTCGACGAGATCACGCGCGTGCTGAACCACCTGATGTGGATCGGCGCACACGCACTCGACGTCGGCGCGATGGCCGTGTTCCTGTACGCATTCCGCGAACGCGAAGACCTGATGGACGTGTACGAAGCGGTGTCCGGCGCCCGGATGCACGCGGCGTACTACCGTCCGGGCGGCGTCTACCGCGATCTGCCTGACGCAATGCCGCAATACAAGGCGTCGAAGATTCGCAACGAGAAGGCGCTCGCGAGGATGAACGAAGCGCGCAGCGGCTCGGTGCTCGACTTCATCGACGATTTCTTCACGCGCTTCCCGAAGTGCGTCGACGAATACGAAACGCTGCTCACCGACAACCGGATCTGGAAGCAGCGTCTGGTCGGGATCGGCGTGGTCAGCCCCGAACGGGCGCTGCAGATGGGCCTGACGGGCCCGATGCTGCGCGGCTCGGGCATCGCATGGGATCTGCGCAAGAAGCAGCCGTACGAAGTGTACGATCGTATGGATTTCGACGTGCCGGTCGGCGTGAACGGCGATTGCTACGACCGCTATCTGGTGCGCGTCGAAGAAATGCGCCAGTCGATCCGCATCGCGAAACAGTGTATTGAGTGGCTCCGCAAGAATCCGGGCCCGGTGATGACGGACAATCACAAGGTTGCACCGCCGTCGCGCGTCGGCATGAAGACCAACATGGAAGACTTGATTCACCACTTCAAGCTCTTCACCGAAGGTTTCCATGTGCCGGAAGGCGAAGCGTACGCGGCGGTCGAGCATCCGAAGGGCGAGTTCGGCATCTACCTCGTGTCGGACGGCGCCAACAAGCCGTATCGCCTCAAGATTCGCGCACCGGGTTTCGCGCACCTGGCGTCGCTCGACGAAATGGCGCGCGGTCACATGATCGCCGACGCCGTCACGATCATCGGTACGCAGGACATCGTGTTCGGCGAGATCGATCGTTAATGGTTGCGCGGCCCGCGCGAGCGGGCGGCGAGCAGTAAGTCGCACGCGATGCGCGCTGAACCGGCGCGGCGTCGCAAGCTGTCAACAGAGTGAGCGCCAGGTCTGCCGTACATGCACCCCCAGTGTGCGGCAGGTTGTTCGTTCGGTAGGAATTGAAAGAGTCGTGTCTGAAAATGATCTCAGCTGAAGGCCTGAAGGAAATCGATCGAGCGTTGACGAAGTATCCCGCCGATCAGAAACAGTCCGCCGTGATGTCGGCGTTGGCCGTTGCTCAGGAAGAGCACGGCTGGCTGTCGCCCGAACTGATGCAGTTCGTTGCGGACTATCTCGGCATGCCGGCAGTCGCCGTGCAGGAAGTCGCGACGTTCTACACGATGTACGAGCTCAACCCGGTCGGCAAGCACAAGATCACGCTCTGCACGAACCTGCCGTGCCAGCTTGGCCCGCATGGCGGCGCGGAAGCGACTGCCGACTACCTGAAACAGAAGCTCGGCATCGGCTTCGGCGAGACCACGCCCGACGGCAAGTTCACGCTGAAGGAAGGCGAATGCATGGGCTCGTGCGGCGATGCGCCGGTGCTGCTGGTGAACAATCACAGAATGTGCAGCTTCATGAGCCGCGAGAAGATCGACCAGCTGCTTGAGGAGCTCTCGAAATGACGTCCCTCCACGACCGTCACATCAAACCGCTGATCCTCGCTGGTCTGAACGGCGAGAACTGGCATCTCGAAGACTACGTCGCGCGCGGCGGCTACAAGCAGCTGCGCCGCATTCTCGAAGAAAAGATTCCGCCCGAGCAGGTGATCGCCGACGTCAAGGCGTCGGGCCTGCGCGGCCGTGGCGGTGCGGGCTTCCCGACCGGCCTGAAGTGGAGCTTCATGCCGCGCCAGTTCCCGGGGCAGAAGTACCTCGTCTGCAACTCGGACGAAGGCGAGCCGGGCACGTTCAAGGATCGCGACATCCTGCGCTGGAACCCGCACGCGCTGATCGAAGGCATGGCCATCGGCGCGTACGCGATGGGCATCACCGTCGGCTACAACTACATCCACGGCGAAATCTTCGAAGTGTATCGACGCTTCGAGGCCGCGCTCGATGAGGCGCGCGCCGCAGGCTTCCTCGGCGACCACATCATGGGCTCCGAATTCTCGTTCCAGCTGCACGCGCACCACGGTTACGGCGCGTACATCTGCGGCGAGGAAACGGCGCTGCTCGAGTCGCTCGAAGGCAAGAAGGGCCAGCCGCGCTTCAAGCCGCCGTTCCCGGCGAGCTTCGGCGTGTACGGCAAGCCGACCACGATCAACAACACCGAGACGTTCGCCGCGGTGCCGTTCCTGCTGTCCATCGGGCCGCAGAATTACCTCGAGATCGGCAAGCCGAACAACGGCGGCACGAAGATTTTCTCGGTGTCGGGCGACGTCGAGCGTCCGGGCAACTACGAAGTGCCGCTCGGCACGCCGTTCGCGACGCTGATGGAGCTCGCCGGCGGGATGCGCGGCGGCAAGAAGATCAAGGCCGTGATTCCGGGCGGTTCGTCGGCACCGGTGATCCCGGGCGACATCATGATGCAGACCGATCTCGACTACGATTCGATCGCGAAGGCGGGCTCGATGCTCGGTTCCGGCGCGGTGATCGTGATGGACGAGACGCGCTGCATGGTGCGCTCGCTGCTGCGCCTGTCGTACTTCTACTACGAGGAATCGTGCGGCCAGTGCACGCCGTGCCGCGAAGGCACCGGCTGGCTGTATCGCGTCGTGAACCGTATCGAGCACGGCGAAGGCCGCCAGGAAGATCTGGACCTGCTGAACTCGGTTGCCGAGAACATCATGGGCCGCACGATCTGTGCGCTCGGCGATGCGGCGGCGATGCCGGTACGCGGGATGCTCAAGCACTACTGGGACGAATTCGCGTACCACGTCGAGCACAAGCACTGCATGGTCGGCGGCCACGCGCACGCGGCTGCGGCCTGAAGCGAACCCGGTTGCGGAATTTGAGCGCACGGTCGGGCGAAGGCGCGAACGGGCGGAAATAGGTTAAGGACCATTCACCATCATGGTTGAACTTGAAATAGACGGCAAGAAGGTCGAGGTGCCCGAAGGCAGCATGGTGATCCAGGCTGCGCACAAGGCGGATACGTACATTCCTCACTTCTGCTATCACAAGAAACTGTCGGTTGCGGCCAACTGCCGGATGTGTCTCGTCGAAGTCGAGAAGATGCCGAAGGCCGTGCCTGCCTGCGCGACTCCCGTGTCGGCCGGCATGATCGTCCACACGCAGTCCGACAAGGCTGTGAAGGCGCAGCAGTCGGTGATGGAATTCCTCCTCATCAATCACCCGCTCGATTGCCCGATCTGCGATCAGGGCGGCGAATGCCAGCTGCAGGATCTGGCGGTCGGCTACGGCAAGTCGTCGTCGCGCTACTCGGAAGAAAAGCGCGTGGTGTTCCACAAGAACGTGGGCCCGCTGATCTCGATGGAAGAAATGTCGCGTTGCATCCACTGCACGCGCTGCGTCCGCTTCGGCCAGGAAATCGCCGGCGTGATGGAGTTCGGCATGCTGGGCCGCGGCGAGCACTCGGAAATCACGACGTTCGTCGGCAAGACGGTCGACTCCGAGATGTCGGGCAACATGATCGACCTGTGCCCGGTCGGTGCGCTGACCAGCAAGCCGTTCCGCTACAGCGCCCGTACGTGGGAACTGTCGCGCCGCAAGTCGGTGAGCCCGCACGATTCCGTCGGCGCGAACCTCGTCGTGCAGGTGAAGAACAACCGCGTGATGCGCGTGTTGCCGTTCGAGAACGAAGCGATCAACGAATGCTGGATCTCGGACAAGGACCGCTTCTCGTATGAAGGCCTCAACAGCGAAGAGCGCCTGACGAAGCCGATGCTGAAGCAGGGCGGCCAGTGGATCGAAACCGACTGGCAGACCGCGCTCGAATACGTTGCGAAGGGCCTGAAGGGCATCGCCGCGGATCACGGCGCGAACGCGCTGGCGATGCTCGCGAGCGCGCACAGCACCGCTGAAGAGCTGTTCCTCGTGAAGCAGCTCGCACAGGAACTGAAGACGCCGAACGTCGATTTCCGTCTGCGTCAGCAGGATTTCTCGGCGCCGGTCCAGGGCGCGCCGTGGCTCGGCATGCCGATCGCCGACCTGTCGAATGTGGACGCCGCGTTCATCGTCGGTTCGTTCCTGCGCCGCGACCACCCGCTGTTCGCCGCCCGCCTGCGCCAGGCCGCGAAGAACGGTGCGAAGCTGCACTTCCTGCACGCAACCGGTGACGACGCACTGATCCCGACCGCGCAGCGCATCGTCGCCGCGCCGTCGGCATGGCTCGACGAACTGGCCGGCATCGCCGCGGCCGTCGCGCAACTGCGCGGCGTCGCGCTGCCCGACACGCTTGCGGGCGTCACCGCATCGCCGGCCGCACAGGCGGTCGCGCAGTCGCTCGCGAACGGCGAACGCCGCGCGGTGCTGCTCGGCAACGTCGCGGTCCGCCATCCGGAATTCGCGAAGCTGCACGCAGTCGCCCAGTGGATCGCCGACAACTCCGGCGCCACGTTCGGCTTCCTGACGGAAGCGGCGAACACGGTCGGTGCGCACGTCGTCGGCGCGCTGCCGGGCGAAGGCGGCCTGAATGCACGCGAAGCGTTCGCGCAACCGCGCAAGGGCTACGTGCTGCTGAACGTCGAACCGGAATTCGACACCGCCGATCCGGCACAGGCGCTTGCCGCGCTGAACCAGGCGGAGATGGTCGTCGTGATGTCGCCGTTCAAGCACGGCCTCGACTACGCCGACGTGCTGCTGCCGGTTGCGCCGTTCACGGAAACGGCCGGCACGTTCGTCAACGCGGAAGGCACCGTGCAGAGCTTCAACGGCGTCGTGCGCCCGCTCGGCGACACGCGTCCGGCCTGGAAGGTGCTGCGCGTGCTCGGCAGCCTGCTCGGCCTGCCGAACTTCGAATACGAGACGGCGGAAGAAGTGCGTGTCGCCGCGCTTGGCGACGCAGGCGTCGCGGGCCGTCTGTCGAACCAGACGTCGGTCGCGCCGGCACGCGTCGCGGCGAATGCCGCGAACGGCGGCTTCGAGCGCCTGGCCGATGTGCCGATCTATCACGCCGACGCGCTCGTGCGCCGCGCAGGTGCGCTGCACCTGACGGCCGCCGCGAAGGCGGCGAATGCCGCAGCCCTGCCGGCCGCGCTGTTCGACAAGCTGGGCTTGAAGGAAGGCGACGCCGTGCGCGTGCGCCAGGGCGAGCGTGCGGTGCAGTTGCCGGCCGTGCGCGACGCGAATCTTGCGGAGACGGTCGTTCGCGTGTCGGCGGCGACGCCTGCCGGCGCAGCGCTCGGCAGCCTGTCCGGTGAACTGGTGGTGGAGAAGGCGTAAATGAGCTTGTTCGATACGATCAACGCGGGCGGAGCCCAGCTTCTCGGCTTTGCGTGGCCGACGGTGTGGGCAATCGTGCGCATCCTCGTCGTCTCCGTCGTCATCCTGCTGTGCGTCGCGTACCTGATTCTGTGGGAACGCAAGCTGATCGGGTGGATGCACGTGCGTCTCGGTCCGAACCGCGTCGGCCCCGGCGGCTTGCTGCAGCCGATCGCCGACGTGCTGAAGCTGCTGCTGAAGGAAGTCATTCAGCCGAGCGCCGCCAGCCGCTGGCTGTACCTGATCGCGCCGGTCATGACCGTCGTGCCGGCGTTCGCGGTGTGGGCCGTGATCCCGTTCCAGGCCAAGGCCGTGCTCGCGAACATCAACGCGGGCCTGCTGTACGCAATGGCGATCTCGTCGATCGGCGTGTACGCGGTGATTCTCGCGGGCTGGGCGTCGAACTCCAAGTACGCGTTCCTCGGCGCGATGCGCGCCGCGGCGCAGATGGTCTCGTACGAAATCTCGATGGGCTTCGCGCTGGTGCTCGTGTTGATGACGGCCGGCAGCCTGAACATGTCGGAAATCGTCAACTCGCAGCAGCATGGCTTCTTCGCGGGCCACGGCGTGAACTTCCTGTCGTGGAACTGGCTGCCGCTCCTGCCGGCGTTCGTCGTCTACTTCATCTCGGGCATCGCCGAAACGAACCGTCACCCGTTCGACGTGGTGGAAGGGGAGTCGGAGATCGTCGCGGGTCACATGATCGATTACTCGGGCATGGCGTTCGCGCTGTTCTTCCTCGCCGAGTACATCAACATGATCGTGATCTCGGCGCTGGCTGCGACGCTGTTCCTCGGCGGCTGGGATGCACCGTTCGAGTTCCTGTCGTTCATTCCGGGCATCTTCTGGCTGGTGCTGAAGGTCTTCGCACTGCTGTCGGTGTTCATCTGGGTTCGCGCGACGTTCCCGCGCTACCGTTACGACCAGATCATGCGTCTGGGCTGGAAAGTGTTCCTGCCCGTCACGGTGATCTGGGTGGTCGTGGTCGGCTTCTGGATGATGTCGCCGCTCAACATCTGGGTGAAGTAATCGGACGAAATCATGACGGCAATCCAACACTTCTTTAAGACCTTCTTCCTGACCGAGCTGCTGAAAGGGCTCGCGCTGACCGGTCGTTACACGTTCAAGCGCAAGTTCACCGTGCAGTTCCCGGAAGAGAAGACCCCGATTTCGCCGCGTTTCCGCGGGCTGCATGCGCTGCGCCGCTACGAGAACGGCGAAGAGCGCTGCATCGCGTGCAAGCTGTGCGAGGCCGTGTGCCCCGCAATGGCGATCACGATCGAATCGGAAACGCGTGCGGACAACACGCGCCGCACGACGCGCTACGACATCGACCTGACGAAGTGCATCTTCTGCGGTTTCTGCGAAGAGAGCTGCCCGGTCGATTCGATCGTCGAGACGCAGATTCTCGAGTACCACGGCGAAAAGCGCGGCGACCTGTATTTCACGAAGGAAATGCTGCTCGCGGTGGGCGATCGCTACGAGAAGGACATCGCCGCGGCGAAGGCTGCCGACGCGCCGTATCGTTGATTGTGTTTGCAGTGCCGGCCCGGCATGAACGGGCCGAGCCGCCGCGACGGGTGCGGGCGTCCCGCAAGCCGCGCCTGACTATGGCCTAACGATGAACCGGTAATCATGGAATTCACGACCGTACTGTTCTACATCTTCGCGCTGCTCCTGGTGGTATCAGGGCTGAAGGTGATCACTTCGCGCAACCCGGTGGCGTCTGCGCTTTTCCTTGTGCTGGCGTTCTTCAACGCCGCCGCGATCTGGATGCTGCTGGAAGCGGAGTTCCTCGCGATCCTGCTGGTGCTGGTGTACGTGGGCGCCGTGATGGTGCTGTTCCTGTTCGTCGTGATGATGCTGGACATCAACATCGATTACCTGCGCCGCGACTTCAAGCGCTTCGTACCGATGGCGACCGTGGTCGGCGCGATCATCGTGATCGAGACCGCGCTGATCCTGTGGCGCGGCTACGGCGACACCCAAACGGTGCACGCGATGGCGACGGGCGAGATGGCCAACTGGTCGAACACGCGACTGATCGGCAAGGTGATCTACACCGATTACATCTTCGCGTTTGAAATCGCCGGTCTCGTGCTGCTGGTCGCGATCATTGCCGCGATCGGGCTGACCGAGCGCAAGGGCAAGGACAGCAAGCGCCAGCGCGTGTCGGATCAGGTCAAGGTGCGCCGCAACGATCGCGTGCGCCTCGTGAAGATGGAAGCGGAAAAGCCGCAGCCGGAAACGGCGCAGAGCGAAGCCGGTACGAGCAACAACGGCTAAGCGGAGGAAAGAAAACCATGTTGACTCTTGCTCACTACCTCGTGCTCGGCGCGATCCTCTTTGCGATCGCGATCGTCGGGATCTTCCTGAACCGCCGCAACATCATCATCATCCTGATGGCGATCGAACTGATGCTGCTGGCGGTGAATACCAACTTCGTCGCGTTCTCGCACTACCTCGGCGATGTGCACGGCCAGATCTTCGTGTTCTTCGTGCTGACGGTCGCCGCAGCGGAAGCCGCGATCGGCCTCGCGATTCTGGTGACCCTGTTCCGTAAGCTCGACACGATCAATGTCGAGGATCTCGATCAGCTCAAAGGTTAATTTCAGGCAACGCTGTTATGTCAACGACACTCAATGAAAACCTGCTGCTGGCGATTCCGCTCGCTCCGCTGGCCGGCTCGCTGATTGCGGGGCTGTTCGGGAACGCAGTCGGGCGCAAGGGCGCACACCGGATCACGATCCTCGGCGTAATGATCGCGTTCCTCCTGTCGGCGAAAGTCTTCGTCGACGTGATGGGCGGCGCGAGCTTCAACGCGACCATCTACGAATGGATGCGGGTCGGCTCGCTGAAGCTCGAAGTCGGCTTCCTCGTCGATTCGATGACCGCGATGATGATGGTCGTCGTGACCTTCGTGTCGCTGATGGTGCACATCTACACGATCGGCTACATGTCGGAAGAAGACGGCTACCAGCGCTTCTTCTCGTACATCTCGCTGTTCACGTTCTCGATGCTGATGCTCGTGATGAGCAACAACTTCCTGCAGCTGTTCTTCGGCTGGGAAGCGGTGGGTCTGGTGTCGTACCTGCTGATCGGCTTCTACTTCACGCGTGAGAGCGCGATCTACGCGAACATGAAGGCGTTCCTCGTGAACCGCGTGGGCGACTTCGGCTTCCTGCTCGGCATCGGCCTGCTGCTCGCATTCGCCGGCTCGATGAACTACGGCGAAGTGTTCGCCAAGCGCGCGGAGCTCGCGAGCCTGCACTTCCCGGGCACCGACTGGGGCTTGCTGACCGTCGCCTGTATCTGCCTGTTCATCGGCGCGATGGGTAAATCGGCACAGTTCCCGCTCCACGTGTGGCTGCCGGACTCGATGGAAGGCCCGACCCCGATCTCGGCGCTGATTCACGCGGCGACGATGGTGACGGCCGGCATCTTCATGGTGTCGCGCATGTCGCCGCTGTTCGAGCTGTCGGACACCGCGCTGTCGTTCGTCACGGTGATCGGCGCGATCACGGCGCTGTTCATGGGTTTCCTCGGCATCATCCAGAACGACATCAAGCGCGTGGTCGCGTATTCGACGCTGTCGCAGCTCGGCTACATGACGGTCGCGCTCGGCGTGTCCGCGTACCCGGTCGCGCTGTTCCACCTGATGACGCACGCGTTCTTCAAGGCGCTGCTGTTCCTCGCCGCGGGCTCGGTGATCATCGGCATGCACCACGACCAGGACATCCGCAACATGGGCGGCCTGCGCAAGTACATGCCGATCACGTGGATCACGTCGCTGATCGGTTCGCTTGCACTGATCGGCACGCCGTTCTTCTCGGGTTTCTACTCGAAGGATTCGATCATCGAGGCCGTGAAGGAATCGCATCTCGCGGGTTCGGGCTTCGCGTACTTCGCAGTGGTCGCGAGCGTGTTCGTCACGGCGCTGTACTCGTTCCGCATGTACTTCCTCGTGTTCCACGGCGAAGAGCGCTTCCGCAACCCGAAGCATCCTGAATCGCCGATGGGCATGGCGGCCGCGCACGGTCACGACGATCACGGCCACGACGATCACGGCCATGGTCACGACGACCACGCGCACGAACCGCACGAGACCCCGTGGGTCGTGTGGCTGCCGCTCGTGCTGCTCGCGATTCCGTCGGTCATCGTCGGTGCGATCGCGATCGGCCCGATGCTGTACGGCAGCTTCTTCGAACATGGCGTGGCATTCGACAAGGTGATCTTCATCGGCGAAAACCACCCGGGCCTCGAAGAGCTGGGCAAGGAATTCCACGGCTGGGCCGCGATGGGCCTGCACTCGCTGACGACGCTGCCGTTGTGGCTCGCGATCGCCGGCGTCGTGGTCGCGTGGTTCCTGTACCTGAAGCGTCCTGAGCTGCCTGCCGTGATCCGCCGCGCGTTCGGCCCGATCTACACGCTGCTCGACAACAAGTACTACATGGACAAGATCAACGAGGTGGTGTTTGCCAAGGGCTCGGTCGCGATCGGCCGCGGCCTGTGGAAAGAGGGCGATGTCGTGGTGATCGACGGCCTCGTCAACGGCAGCGCCCGGTTCATCGGCTGGTTCGCCGGCGTGATCCGCTTCCTCCAATCCGGTTACATCTATCACTACGCGTTCGCCATGATCATCGGCATGCTGGGGCTCCTGACCCTGTTTGTAACGCTCGGCGGCAAATAAGGCGAGGGGACAAGAACAATGCACGCTTTTCCGATTCTCAGTACCGCGATCTGGCTGCCGATCGTTTTCGGCCTCCTCGTGCTCGCGGTGGGTAACGACAAAAATCCGGGGCCGGCGCGCTGGCTCGCGCTGATCGGCTCGCTGCTCGGCCTCGCCGTGACGATTCCGCTCGTCACCGGCTTCGACGCGAGCACGGCCGCGCTGCAGTTCGTCGAGCAGTCGACGTGGATCGAGCGCTTCAACATCTCGTATCACCTCGGCGTCGACGGCATCTCGATGTGGTTCGTCGTGCTGACCGCGCTCATCACCGTGATCGTCGTGATCGCGGGCTGGGAAGTGATCACCGAGCACGTGTCGCAGTACCTCGCTGCGTTCCTGATCCTGTCCGGGATCATGATCGGCGTGTTCTCGGCGGCCGACGGCCTGCTGTTCTACGTGTTCTTCGAAGCGACCCTGATCCCGATGTACATCATCATCGGCGTGTGGGGCGGCCCGAACCGCGTGTATGCGGCGTTCAAGTTCTTCCTGTACACGCTGGCCGGCTCGCTGCTGATGCTGGTCGCGCTGATCTACCTGTACACGGAAACGCACTCGTTCGACCTCGCGACGTGGCAGAACGCGAAGATCGCGATGACGCCACAGATCCTGCTGTTCATCGCGTTCTTCCTTGCGTTCGCGGTGAAGGTGCCGATGTGGCCGGTGCACACCTGGCTGCCGGACGCGCACGTGGAAGCGCCGACGGGCGGTTCGGTCGTGCTGGCTGCGATCATGCTGAAGCTCGGCGCGTACGGTTTCCTGCGCTTCTCGCTGCCGATCACGCCTGACGCGAGCCACTTCCTGGCGCCCGTCGTGATCACGCTGTCGCTGATCGCGGTGATCTACATCGGCCTCGTCGCGATGGTGCAGGCCGACATGAAGAAGCTGGTCGCCTATTCGTCGATCGCGCACATGGGCTTCGTCACGCTCGGCTTCTTCATCTTCAACCAGCTCGGCGTCGAAGGCGCGATCATCCAGATGATCTCGCACGGCTTCGTGTCGGGCGCGATGTTCCTTTGCATCGGCGTGCTGTACGACCGCGTGCACTCGCGCGAGATCGCCGATTACGGCGGCGTCGTCAACGTGATGCCGAAGTTCGCGGCATTCGCGATGCTGTTCTCGATGGCCAACTGCGGCCTGCCGGGTACGTCGGGTTTCGTCGGCGAGTTCATGGTGATTCTCGCAGCCGTCCAGTACAACTTCTGGATCGCATTCGGCGCGGCATTCACGCTGATCCTCGGCGCTGCATACACGCTGTGGATGTATAAGCGCGTGTACTTCGGCGCGGTTGCGAACGATCACGTCGCCAAGCTGAAGGACATCGGCCGTCGCGAATTCCTGATGCTGGCCGTGCTTGCCGCGTTCACGATGCTGATGGGCCTGTATCCGAAGCCTTTCACGGACGTGATGCACGTTTCCGTGGAAAACCTCCTCTCCCACGTCGCGCAGTCCAAGCTGCCGCTGGCCCAGTAATCGCGAGCGGAGGAAATCAAGATCATGCAAAACGCCCCTATGAATGTCCTGTTGCCTGACGCGCTGGTGATGGCCGCCATCGTCGTCGCATGGCTGAACGACACCTTTACCGGTGCTTCCGGCCGCCGCCTGACCTATCTGATCGCGGTCGTATCGTCGGTCGTCGCCGGCGTGTGGTTCGCGGTGCAGGCACTCGACCCGCAGCAGTACTACTTCTTCTCGAAGATGGTCGTCGTCGACTCGTTCGCGAGCATGATGAAGGCCGTCGTGTCGTTCGGTTTCGCGGTCTCGCTCGTTTATTCGCGCAAGTACCTCGAAGATCGCGACATGTTCCGCGGCGACGTGTTCCTGCTCGGCATGTTCTCGCTGCTCGGGCAGCTGGTCATGGTGTCGGGCAACAACTTCCTGACGCTGTACCTCGGCCTCGAACTGATGTCGCTGTCGCTGTATGCGGTCATCGCGCTGCGCCGCGATGCCCCGCAGTCGAGCGAAGCCGCGATGAAGTACTACGTGCTGGGCGCGCTTGCGTCGGGCTTCGTGCTGTACGGCATCTCGATGCTCTACGGTGCGACCGGCTCGCTCGAGCTGAGCGAGGTGTACAAGGCGGTCGGCGGCAACACCGACGCAGCCGTGCTGATGTTCGGCGTGATCTTCATCGTCGCCGGTATCGCGTTCAAGCTCGGCGCCGTGCCGTTCCACATGTGGGTGCCGGACGTCTACCAGGGCGCACCGACCGCGATGACGCTGTTCGTCGGCGGCGGCCCGAAGGTTGCCGCATTCGCGTGGGGTCTGCGTTTCCTGGTGATGGGCCTGCTGCCGCTCGCACAGAACTGGCAGACCGCGCTCGTGATCCTCGCCGCGCTGTCGCTGATCGTCGGCAACATCACGGGTATCGTCCAGCGCAACATCAAGCGGATGCTCGCGTACTCGGCGATCTCGAACATGGGCTTCGTGCTGCTCGGCCTGCTCGCGGGCATCGTGAAGGGCGACGCGGCGGCACCGGCGAACGCATACAGCTCGGCGATGTTCTACGCGATCGTCTACCTGATCACGACGCTCGGCTCGTTCGGCGTGGTGATGCTGCTCGCACGCCGCGATTTCGAAGCGGAAACGATCGACGACTTCAAGGGCCTCAACAAGCGCAGCCCGGTGTTCGCGTTCGTGATGATGGTCATGATGTTCTCGCTGGCAGGCATCCCGCCGACCGTCGGCTTCTACGCGAAGCTCGCCGTGCTCGAGGCAACCGTCAACGCGGGCCTCACGTGGCTGGCCGTGCTGGCCGTGATCACGTCGCTGTTCGGCGCGTTCTATTACCTGCGCATCGTGAAGCTGATGTACTTCGATGCACCGCAGGATTCGACGCCGATCTCGGGCGATATCTGCAAGCGCACGATCCTCGTGCTGAACGGCCTCGCGGTCGTCGTGCTCGGCCTGATCCCGAGCCCGCTGCTGACGGCCTGCCTGCAGGCGATCCGTCACACGCTGCCGCTGTAATGTCGGCAGCCGGCTGGTTTATCGTGCTGTTGGCGCTCGTGTGCGCCAACCTGCCGTTCCTGAACCAACGCCTCTTCGCCGTCGTGCCGTTCGGCGCGGCGAAGAAGAGTGCGTGGGTGCGGATCGGCGAGCTGATCGTGCTGTACTTCATCGTCGGCGCGCTCGGCTTCTGGCTCGAGTCGCGCGCCGGCAACCGCTTCGAACAGGGCTGGCAGTTTTACGCGATCACGTTCAGTCTTTTCATCGTGTTCGCGTTTCCCGGCTTCACGTTCCAGTATCTCGTCAAACGACGCTGACGGCTCCGGCCGTCCGTCGCGCTCAATCTTGGAGCCGCCGATGGCCGAACTACCCAATCACGACGCCGCACTGACCGAAACCTGCCTCGAAAGCGAGGCGATCTTCGACGGCGCGTTCCTCAAGCTCAAGCGCGATACCGTCCGGTTGCCGGACGGCAAAAAGGCCACGCGCGAATACGTCCAGCACCCGGGCGCGGTGATGGTGATCCCGCTGTTCGACGACGGCCGCGTGCTGATGGAAAGCCAGTACCGCTACCCGATCGGCAAGGTGATGGCCGAATTCCCGGCCGGCAAGCTCGATCCGAACGAAGGCGCGCTTGCGTGCGCGATACGCGAACTGCGCGAAGAAACGGGTTACACGGCGCGCGAATACGTGTTCCTGGCCCGCATTCACCCGATCATTTCCTATTCGACCGAATTCATCGACCTCTACCTCGCGCGCGGGCTGACGGCCGGCGAGCGCAGGCTCGACGAAGGCGAATTCCTCGAAACCTTCATCGCCACGCAAGCCGACCTGCAGGAATGGGTGCGCACGGGCCAGATCTCCGACGTGAAGACGATCATCGGCACGATGTGGCTCGACAAGGTGCTGTCCGGCACCTGGCCGCTCGGGCCGGTCCTGACGCCCTGAGCGTGGGGTCGGCGGCGGGTGGGGCGCCGCGTTACAATCCAATGACGCGGCGCCTTCGCGCCGCTCGATCGAGATTTAGCACGGTCGTTCACAAAACCGCTTTTTGCGCTACACTCGTCACACGCCCTGATTCAGCATGAAGGTCCTCGATTTACAGTGCCCGCACGGTCATCGGTTCGAAGGCTGGTTCGCTTCCGCCGATGAATTCGAAGCGCAGTTGTCCCGCAAGCTTGTCGAATGTCCGGTGTGCGGGGCGACCGAGGTCAACCGTCTGCCGTCGGCGCCGCGCCTGAACCTGTCGGGCGCGACGCAGGCGCAGCCGGCCGATCCGCGTGCGCTGCAAGCGCAGGTGATGCGCG
Organism: Burkholderia pyrrocinia; assembly: GCF_001028665.1. Taxonomy (NCBI): domain Bacteria; kingdom Pseudomonadati; phylum Pseudomonadota; class Betaproteobacteria; order Burkholderiales; family Burkholderiaceae; genus Burkholderia; species Burkholderia pyrrocinia. Next base: position 258,613 of record NZ_CP011503.1, on the reverse strand, counting down.
CGCTGCGCGAGGTGCTGGAAAAGACCGAGAACGTGGGCGAGCGCTTCGCCGAGGAAGCGCGGCGCATCCATTACAACGAGGCGCCGGCACGCAGCATCCGTGGCGTCACGACGCCGGAAGATGCGCAATCCTTGGTCGAAGAAGGCATCGACGTGATGCCGCTGCCGATTCCAGCCGCGCTGAAAGAACCGCTGCAATGACGTACGCAGGGGTTCCTTGCCGGGCCGGACGGCCGCGGACTGCGTTTGCATGGGACCGGAGTAACCGCTAAAGCGCTAACTCCGGTCGACAGGAGACACTGCGCATGGATCTGGATTATTCCCCCGCCGACGACGCGTTCCGCGTCGACGTCCGCGCCTGGCTCGAGGCCAACCTGCCTCACGCACTGCGCGTCAAAGTACTCGATCACAAACGACTCGACCGCGAGGATTTCGCGAGCTGGCACCGGATTCTCGGCCAGCGCGGCTGGTCCGCGCCTGCGTGGCCGGCCGAATACGGCGGCCCGGGCTGGAACGCGACGCAGCGGCACATCTGGGACGAGGAGTGCGCGCGGATCGGTGCGCCGACCGTGCTGCCGTTCGGCGTGTCGATGGTCGCACCGGTGCTGATGAAATACGGCAGCGAAGCGCAGAAACGCCACTATCTGCCGCGCATCCTCGACGGCTCCGACTGGTGGTGCCAGGGTTACTCGGAGCCGGGTTCAGGGTCCGACCTCGCGTCGTTGCGCACGCGCGCCGAGCGCCGGGGCGACCACTACGTCGTCAACGGCCAGAAGACCTGGACGACGCTCGGCCAATACGCGGACATGATGTTCTGCCTCGTGCGCACCGATCCGGTCGCGAAGAAGCAGGAGGGCATCTCGTTCCTGCTGATCGACATGAAGACGCCCGGCATCGCGGTGCGTCCGATCATCACGCTCGACGAAGACCACGAGGTCAACGAGGTGTTCTTCGAGGACGTGAAAGTACCGGTCGAGAATCTCGTCGGCGACGAGAATCGCGGCTGGACCTACGCGAAATACCTGCTTGGCCATGAGCGCACCGGCATCGCACGGGTCGGCGCGTCGAAGCGCGAGCTCGCGTTCCTGAAGCGCGTGGCGTCGAACCAGCGCAAGAACGGCAAGCCGTTGCTCGCCGACCCCGTGTTCGCCGCGAAAGTCGCGGCGCTCGAAGTCGAGCTGATGGCGCTGGAGGTGACGGTGCTGCGCGTCGTCAGCCGCGAGACGAGCGGCAAGGGGCCGGGCCCTGAGGCGTCGATGCTGAAGATCAAGGGCACCGAAGTGCAGCAGGCGCTCACCGAGCTGATGTTCGACGCGATCGGCCCGCTCGCCGCGCCGTTCGACGTACCGTTCCTCGACGGCCAGCGCGAGCACAGCATCGCGGGCGACGACGATGCGGCGCCGCTTGCCGCGTACTACTTCAATTACCGGAAGACGTCGATCTACGGCGGTTCGAACGAGATCCAGAAGAACATCATCGCGCAGATGATTCTGGGTCTGTGATCAGGGAACGGGAGCGGAGACGACCATGGATTTCAGCTTTACCGATGAGCAGCGGCAGTTCGCCGACGCGCTGCGCCGTTATCTCGACGAGCAATACGGCTTCGATGCGCGTCAGGCCATCGTGCACAGCGATACGGGCGTGTCGGACATGCAATGGGGCGCGTTCGCCGAACTGGGACTGACCGCGTTGCCCGTGCCGGACGCACAGGGCGGTTTCGGCGGTGGCCCGGTCGACATGCTGGTTGCGATGCAGGAGCTCGGCCGCGCGCTCGTGATCGAGCCGTACTGGGCAACGGCGGTCGGCGTCGAGGCATTGCGCATCGCCGGCTCAGGCGCGGGCGACGATGCCGTGCTGCTGGAGGCGGTTGCGCAGGGGCAGAAGCGGCTGGCGGTCGCGTTCCACGAACCGCATGCGCGCTACGACCTGTTCGAGCTCGACACGCTTGCACGCGAGCAGGGCGGCACCTACCGGCTGACCGGCACCAAGTCGGTCGTTCAGCACGGCGCACAGGCGCACGCGTGGATCGTGCCTGCGCGCGTCGACGGTGGCGGCATCGGCCTCTTTGTCGTCGAACGCGATGCGGCGAACGCGAAGGTGACCGACTACCGGACGATCGACGGCCAGCGTGCGGCGACGATCGAGCTCGACGAAACGCCGGCCCGGCTGCTGACGGGCGGCGCGCGCGACGCGGCGGCGCTCGAGCAGATTGCCGATTACGCAACTTTCCTGCTGTGCGCGGAAGCGGTCGGCGCGCTCGACGAACTGAATCGCGCGACGGTCGAATACACGAAGACGCGCGAACAGTTCGGCGTGCCGATTGCGCGTTTCCAGGCGCTGCAGCACCGGATGGTCGACATGCTGATCCATGCCGAGCAGGCGCGTTCGCTGACGTATCTGGCCGCGGTGCGCTACGCGAGCGGCGATGCCGATGCGCGACGCAAGGCCGTATCGGCCGCGAAAGCGCGCGTCGGCGCGGCAGCACGCTTCGTCGGCCAGCAGGCCGTCCAGTTGCACGGCGGCATGGGTGTGACCAACGAGGTCGCCGCCGCGCACCTGTTCAAGCGGCTGTCGATCATCGAGACGACGCTCGGCGACACCGATCATCATCTTGCCCGCATTGCGGCGCTGCCCGATTTCGCGCAGACCGACGCCGCATGAAGGGAACGCGCGAGTGCGCCAACGAGGAGACACAGAGTGGGCATCAGTTACGAAGACCTGGTGGTCGGCAGTACCACCGAAGTGGGCCGCTACACGTTCCAACCCGACGACATCAAGGCGTTCGCGCAACGCTATGACCCGCAGCCGTTTCACCTCGACGAGGAAGCCGGGAAAGCATCGCATTTCGGCGGGTTGGTCGCGAGCGGCTGGCATACGTGTTCGGTGTTCATGAGCCTGCTCATCAAGAAGCTCGGGTCGGACTCGACCAGCATGGGCTCGCCCGGCATCGACTCGATCCGCTGGCTGAAGCCGGTGCGTTCCGGCGACACGATCACGATGTACCAGAAAGTCCACGACAAGCGCGTTTCGGAGAGCAAGCCCGATCGCGGCATCGTGTCGACGGAGTGGATCGGTGTGAACGGCGGCGGCGAGACGGTGATCACCGTGCACACCAAGGTGATCTTCGGGTTGCGCCATCCGGGAGGCCCGAACGCATGACCGACGTGACATTGCCGCTGATCGCATCGGCGCAGGCGCTGCACGCGCGGGTCGGCGAGGGGCCGCTCGCGAGCGATTGGGTCGCGATCGACCAGCAACGCGTCGACGGTTTCGCCGACGCGACCGGCGATCATCAATGGATTCACATCGATCCCGAACGCGCGCGGCGCGAGTCGCCGTTCGGCGGGCCGATCGCGCACGGGTTCCTGACGCTGTCGCTGATTCCTGCGTTGATGACCGACGCGATGCGCTTCGAGCAGAAGATGGGCGTGAACTACGGACTGAACCGCGTGCGTTTCCTGAAGCCGGTGCCGGTCGGTGCGCGCGTGCGCGCGCTGTTCGCGGTGAAGGAAACCGCCGAGGCCGCGCAGGGCGGCGTGCAGGTGACGTGGTCGGTGTCGATGCAGGCTGAACGTCCCGACGCGCCGCTGCTGGTCTGTGCGGCGGAATTCATCACGCTGCATTACTTCTGAAGCGCGGTGCGGCATGCACGGATGCCGCACCGCGCTTCACGTGCGTGTCAGTGTTTCGCGTATTGCGTCGCGCCGAACAGTACCTCACGTGCCTTGTCGTCCTGCAGTGCCTTGCGCATCGATGCGAGTACTTCGACGCCGCGCTGTACGGCCGGCCGTGCGGCGATCGCCTCGTGCCAGCGCTTCACGTTCGGCAGTTCGTCGAGCACGATGCCCTGGTTTTGCCACGAGCGCGTCCACGGGAACGTCGCTATGTCTGCGATCGTGTACGCGTCGCCCGCGAGATATTCCGATTCGCCGAGGCGCTTTTCCATCACGTTGTACAGGCGCTTCGCTTCGTTCGTGTAGCGGTTGAACGCGTACTCGATCTTCTCCGGCGCGTACAACCGGAAATGGTGCGCCTGCCCGAGCATCGGGCCGACACCGCCCATCTGGAACATCAGCCACTCGAGCGTCGCATAGCGCGCGGCCGGATCGGTCGGCAGGAACTTGCCGGTCTTCTCCGCGAGGTAGATCAGGATCGCGCCCGATTCGAACAACGAGATCGGCTGGCCGCCGGGGCCGTCCGGATCGACGATCGCCGGGATCTTGTTGTTCGGGCTGATCTTCAGGAACTCGGGCTTGAACTGGTCGCCCGCACCGATATCGACCGGAAGGGCACGATAGGCGAGGCCCGTTTCCTCGAGCATGATGTGCACCTTGTGGCCGTTCGGGGTCGCCCAGCTATAGACGTCGATCATCGTCAACTCCTTGGTTGCATGCGCGAAAACGGCGCAGGCAGCGCGCCGCGACAGGCGGCCATTAGAGCATGGATCGACGCGGACTGCTGGCGACGGAAACGTGCGTGCGCAGGTGTACGCGCAGCCGAGCGGGAGATCGTCGCCGACATTGCGCGCGCCTTACTCTGGCGCACTTTTTGTGCGTACTGCCGCGCCAGTTCCGCCATCGGGCACGCGCGACGTCCGGCGTCCAGCGCCTGCACGATCGTCGCCGGACGGTCCTCGTCGACCGACGCTGATCAGCGCTTGTAGCGGGGCTGGCGTTTCTCGAGAAAGGCGGTGATGCCTTCGAGCGCGTCCGCATGGTGCAGCGAGGCGACGAAATGATCGCGCTCGGTGCCGAGATGCGGTTCGAGCGGCTGCGTCGCCGCGTCGTCGAGCAGCGACTTGATGCGCGTGAGCGCGTTCGGCGAGATGCCGGCGAGCGCATCGGCCCATGCCAGCGCGTCGGTCAGCGCTGCGCCGGGCACGGCGAGCCGGTTGACCACGCCGAGCGCATGCAGGCGTTCGGCCGCGACCGGCTTGCCTTCGAACAGGATCTCGGCCGCGATCGCACGCGGCAGCGCGCGCGCGAGGAACCACGAGCCGCCGCCGTCGGGCGTCAGGCCCACACGCGCGTACGACATCACGAACTTCGCATCGTGCGCGGCGACGATCAGGTCGCATGCGAGCGCGAGCGAAAAGCCCGCGCCGGCCGCGGCACCTTCGACCGCCGCGATCACCGGCTTCGTCGATTCGCGAATCGCCGTCACCCATGCGCCGAGTTGATCGATGCTGTCGGCCTGGTAGGACGGATCCTTCGAGCGGTTGTCGAGCAGCCGGTTCAGGTTGCCGCCTGCGCAGAAGAAGCGATCTGCGCCCGTCAGCACGACCGCGCGAATCCCGGGATCGCGCTCGGCGGTGGCGAGTGCTTCGACACCGGCCGCGTACATGTCGGGATGCAGCGCGTTGCGCGCGCCGGGATTGGATAGCGTGAGGACGAGCGTCGAATCGCTCTCGGGCGGACGCGAGGCCAGCAGTTCAGCACTCATGCGAGCGTGTCTCCATCGGATGGCGCCGCTGCGGCGCCGAACGTGTTGCGTGGACAGGCAGCGCTGCTGCCGCAGCGGATGTAATGTTGTCGTGACGAACGCAAAACTTGTTTTAGACTAGCACGAACGTGCTTTTCAGCGCGACGAATCCCGATGCGGCCGGCGTCGTCGCGGCCGCGCTCTCGCAAGGAAGGAGACTCCGATGCTACAGCTGTGCGGTATTCCGTTGTCCAACTATTACAACAAGGTGAAGTTCGTCTTGCTCGAGCACGACATCCCGTTCGAGGAGTCGGTGTGCGGTTTGCCGATCAGCGATCCGGCCCAGCTCGCCGATTCTCCGCTCGGCAAGATTCCGTTCCTGAGGACCGAAGAGGGCGCGCTGTTCGAGTCGCAGGTGATCATCGAGTACCTGGCGGCGCGCTATCCCGAGAAAGCCATCTTTCCGGCGGAGCCGTTCGCGGCGGCGAAGGTGCGCGAACTGGTCGAAACGCTCGAGTTGTATCTCGAATGGATGGCGCGCGAGGTCTATACGGAAGCGTTTTTCGGCGGCAAGGTCAGCGACGGGATGAAGGCGCACGTCGAGAAGCGCCTGCCGCGCGCGATCGATGCGTTCAAGCAGATGACGCAGTTTTCGCCGTATGTGCTCGGCGCGTCGTTCAGCCTCGCGGACATCGCTGCATCGATCCATCTGCCGGTCATCGGGATGGCGACGAAGGCCGTGTTCGGACGCGACTTCCTGCTCGATGCGGGCATCGACTGGAAGGCTCACGCGAAGAAGGTCGGTGAGCGTGCTGCCGCGCAGCGCGTGGCAGCCGAACGCAAGGCGTATGTCGAGGCGACGAGCGGCGCGCGTTCGTAAGCGCGATTCTCCGGCCGGGCGGCGCGTGGCCGCCCGCGCTGGACCTACAGGCGAGCGAGCCGTTCGAGTGCGGATGCGAGCGTGCTTTCCTGCTTCGCGAAGCAGAAACGTACGACACCCGATTCGTGCGGCTCGTGATAGAACGCCGACACCGGAATGGCGGCCACGCCGATTTCCGACGTGAGCCACTTCGAGAATTCTGCTTCGGGCAGGTCGCTGATCGCCGAGTAATCGACACACTGGAAGTACGTGCCCGTGCACGGCAGCAGCTTGAAGCGCGTGCGCTCGAGGCCGTCCCGGAAGAAGTCGCGCTTCTTCTGGTAGAAGCCGGCGAGCGACAGGTACGGTGCCGGGTCGCGCAGGTAATCGGCGAGCCCGATCTGCATCGGCGTATTCACCGTGAATACGTTGAACTGGTGGACCTTGCGGAATTCCGCGGTCAGCGCGGCAGGCGCCGCGACATAGCCGACCTTCCAGCCCGTCACGTGATAGGTCTTGCCGAAGCTCGACACGATGAAGCTGCGTGCGGCGAGTTCCGGATAGCGTGCGACGCTTTCGTGGCGCGCGCCGTCGTAGACCATGTGCTCGTAGACCTCGTCCGACAGGATCAGCACGTTGGTGCCGCGCACGATCTCCTCGAGCTTGCGCATGTCCGCCTCGCGCCACACGGTACCCGTCGGGTTATGCGGCGTGTTGATCAGGATCATGCGCGTTTTCGGCGTGATCGCGGCTGCGAGACGGTCGAACGGGATCGCGTAGTCGGGCGCCTCCAGCGTGACGAATACCGGCTTGCCTCCTGCGAGTTCGATCGACGGCAGGTAGCTGTCATAGGTCGGTTCGACGACGATCACTTCGTCGCCCGGATGCACCGCGCACAGGATTGCCGTCAGCAGCGCTTGCGTCGCGCCGGCCGTCACCGTGATCTCGGTGGCCGGATCGTAGCGCCGGCCGTAGACGTGCGCGATCTTGTCGGCGATCGCGTCGCGCAGCGGTGCGACACCGGCCATCGGCGGATACTGGTTGTGCCCGTTGCGCATTGCGGTCGCGACCGCGTCGACGATGCGCGGATCGCAATCGAAATCCGGGAAGCCCTGGCCGAGGTTCACGGCGCCTTTTTCGGCGGCAAGCGCGCTCATGACCGTGAAGATCGTCGTGCCGACGTTCGGCAGGCGCGAGGGGAAAACGGGAGTCGTTGGCATGTCTGAAGGAGCGTTCATCGATACGGTCGAAATCGGGTGATGGCGTGTGCGTCAGGCCGGCGTGGCAGGGGGGGGCGGCGCGGCGTCGAGCGCGCAGGCCTCGGCAAACGGCGCGGGTTGCGCGATCCGGAAGCCGAAGTCGCGTGCGGTGCGCTTCGCGAGCTTGAGCAGCGCACGGTCTTTCGAGACGAGCCACTCGGCCTGCGCGGCGCGGGCGAGTTCGAGAAACTTCTGGTCGTCGCGGTCCTTGCACTTCGGCAGCGGCGGCGCGTCGGCATCGACGGGCGGCGGCTCGACGAGGCTCGCGAGGCGGGCGACGGTCGCGAGCGCGGCGGCCTTGTCGATCGCACGCGCCTGGAACTGCGGATAATCGAGCACGTATTCGAGTTCGGTCAGGCAGCGGCCGTCGATCACGGCGGCAAGCGCGCCGCGTTCCAGTGCAGCACGGATCGGGCGCGTAGCGGGGTCGTCGAATACGAGGATGTCGATCCAGACGTTCGAGTCGAGCACGACGCGATGCGCGGCGTGCGGGGCGAGAGAGCGGGTCATTCGTTACAATCGGTGGTTTTCGTCTGACCGCAAGGCACGGCGTGCCAGCGAGCCTCTATGATAATCGTTCTCTCTCCCGCCAAATCCCTCGACTACGATACGCCCGCGCACGTCCAGTCTTACACGAAGCCTGCATTCGTCGACGACGCGTCCGAGCTGATCGACGGCCTGCGCAAGTTGTCGCCGCAGGACATCGCGACGCTGATGGATATTTCCGATCCGCTCGCGCGCCTGAACTTCCAGCGCTACGCGGACTGGTCGCCGACCTTTACGCCGGCCAATGCGAAACAGGCCGTGCTGGCGTTCAACGGTGACGTCTACGAAGGATTCGACGCGAAATCGCTGTCGCCCGCCGATCTCGACTACGCGCAGCAGCATGTGCGCGTGCTGTCGGGCCTGTACGGGCTGCTGCGCCCGCTCGACCTGCTGCAGCCGTACCGGCTCGAGATGGGCACGCGCTTCGCGAACGCGCGCGGCAAGGATCTGTACGCGTTCTGGGGCGACCGCATCACGCGGGCGCTGAACGAGCAGCTCGAGACGCGCAGCGGCGCGGCGCGCGTGCTGGTCAACTGCGCGTCGACCGAGTACTTCAAGTCGGTCAAGCCGAAACTGCTGGCCGCACCCGTCATCACGCCGGTGTTCGAGGACTGGAAGGGCGGCCGCTACAAGATCATCAGCTTCCATGCGAAGCGTGCGCGCGGCCTGATGGCACGTTTTATCGTCGAGAACCGTATTACCGAGCCGAAGGCGCTGAAGGAATTCGCGACGGAAGGCTATGTGTTCGACGCGGCTGCGTCGAACGATTCGACTTACGTATATCGCCGGCGAGTCGGCGAGTGACCATGCCGGCCATTCACGAGATGGTCGGCGCATGCATGAGGCCGGACAAGCGGCACACCGCCCGTTCCGGCCGACCGCTTTGCATGGGACCGGAGTAAGTGCTGAAGCACTAACTCCGGTCGACAGAGGAGAGACAGATGACCCTTTCGATCACCAGCAATTTCGACGCAGGCGCAATCGACGTCGTGTCGTGCGACAGCCCCGATGCGATTCGGCTGCGCGTGCGCGGCGACAGCCGCTCGGAATTCGCGCAGTGGTTTTACTACCGCTTGACGGGCGCGCGCGGCGAGCGGTGCGTGATGACGTTCGAGAACGCGGCCGAATGCGCATATCCGTCCGGCTGGCGCAATTACAGCGCGGTGGCGAGCTACGACCGGGTCGACTGGTTCCGCGTGCCGACGACGTTCGACGGCAAGACGATGACCATCGACCATACGCCGGAGTTCGACAGTATCTACTACGCGTATTTCGAACCGTACTCGGAGGAGCGCCACGCCGCATTTCTCGGCGCGGTCCAGCAGTTGCCGCAGGCGAGCGTCGTCGAGCTCGGACGCACGGTCGAAGGCCGCCCGATGTCGCTGCTGACGCTCGGCACGCCGGAAACCGACGGCGTGCCGAAGAAGAAGGTGTGGATCATCGCGCGCCAGCATCCGGGCGAGACGATGGCCGAGTGGTTCGTCGAAGGCCTCGTCAAGCGGCTGGCCGGATGGGGCGACTGGACCGGCGATCCGGTCGCGCGCAAGCTCTACGATCGCGCGACGTTCTACATCGTCCCGAACATGAACCCGGACGGCAGCGTGCACGGCAATCTGCGCACCAACGCGGCAGGGGCGAACCTGAACCGCGAATGGATGACGCCCGATGCCGAGCGCAGCCCCGAGGTGCTGGCCGTGCGCGATGCGATCCACGCGATCGGTTGCGACATGTTTTTCGACATTCACGGCGACGAGGATCTGCCGTACGTGTTCGTTGCCGGTTCGGAAATGCTGCCGAGCTTTACCGAGCAGCAGGGCAAGGAGCAGACCGCGTTCATCGACGCGTTCAAGGTCGCGAGCCCGGACTTCCAGACCGAGCATGGCTATGCGGCGAGCAAGTACAAGGAGGACGCGCTCAAGCTCGCGTCGAAGTACATCGGTCACCAGTTCGGCTGCCTGTCGCTGACGCTCGAGATGCCGTTCAAGGACAACGCGAACCTGCCCGACGAGCGTGTCGGCTGGAACGGTGAGCGCAGTGCGGCGCTCGGTGCAGCGATGCTGGCCGCGATCCTGGTACACATCGATACGTTCGCGTAAGCGTATCGTCGTCGCATGAAAAAAGCCGGGGCATCTCAGGATGCTCCGGCTTTTTTGCTTCTGTCGTTGCCGCTGCGTCGTATCAGGACTTCTTCGCGGTTTTCTTCTTCACGGCTTTCGTCTGGCCGCCTGATTTCTTCGTTGCGACGGCCTTCTTGCCGGTGCGGCCCGATGCCTTTGCCTTTGCCTTGCCCCGGTGCGATTTTCCCTTGAACTTCTTCGTCGAAGACGTGGAGCGCTCGACGCGCGGCTTCAGCGGCGGAACGGGGTCGTTCCAGCTGAACGCGAGCATTTGCTGGCCGACATAGCCGCAACGGAATTTCAGCGGAGTCGGGTCGCTGCCGTCGCTGTGGACGCCGAGTCCGTCGACCGTGACGATGTTGTCGACCTTCACGCGCTGCTTGCCCTGGTCGAACGAGTCGTTCCACGGCGTGATCGTCGCGTTGCCGCTGTCGAATGTGTTCGGCGCGAAGTCGACGCGGTCGAAGGCCGACGACGTGCTGGCGATGAAGCTGCCGTGTGCCGCACAATCGGCCGCGAGCGGATCGGCATGCATTTCGTTGACGAATTTGTTGATCAGTTCGGAGCGCTGGTCGAGCAGGTCGGCGAATACCGGTGTCGGAAGCGCAAGCGACAGGCCCGCGACACAGGCTGCCAGCTTGCCGAGCGCCCGGAGAATCCGGAGCGAGGCAGGTGAGCTGTCCATCTGGTTATTGGTGAGGAGCGAAGGAGACATCGGGCACGTATAGATGCCCGATGAAGAACAGGAGTTCAATCTTAGCGTAAAAAAGTTGTGCGACAGTAGACGGCCTATTCTCCCGCGCTGCGGAAGATGCCGCCGGCACGTACTGACGGTGCCCCGATCCGGATGAATTTCAGGCGCGCGGGCCGCCCAGGCGATAGCGCCGGACGTCGAAGGTCGTGACCCACGCAGGGCGATAGACGGCAATGAGTGCCGTCGCCATGCCGGTGAACCACGCTTCGCCGAGCGCGAGCAGCGCAGTGTTCAACAGATAGCCGGCAGGAATCACGACAGGCACGCCATCCGCGAGGGCGAGCTGGACGCCGGCTGCGGCAGCGGCGACCGCGATGATCGCAATGGCCGGCGACAGGAATCCCTGGCCGGTGATGAACGACGCGAGGTTGTGCGGCAGCCATGCGAGCGCGGCGCGCTGCAGCAACGCCGACACGGCGACAGGCAGCGCACCGTAGATCAGATAGGTCAGGCCGATGCCCTGCCACGGCGCGTCGAAGATGATCGCGGCAACCGCCGTGACGGCACCCATCGCAATCAGCGCGAGCGTCCAGTCGAACAGCGTGACGAGCAGCGTTGCGCCAAGCAGATGCATGACGATGCCATCATCGAGCCACGCATTCGAGGCCCAGAGGACCGCGATTGCGGTGACGAGCGCGAGCCACACGTGCTGGAGTGTGGCGTCCTGAAGGCGCACGAAGGGACGATTCCAGAGCGCGAGCGCGAGCAGGGCCACGGCGGCGATCCAGCCACCGATGCCAACCCAGAGCGGAAGCGGTGTGAAAAGAAAACCCATGCGTTCATATTACTCGTTGAGCATCAAAGGTGGGAATCCGCACATGTCGACCGTCGCAATATCGAGACTGTCTGCTAGCGCTCGCGCCGGAACCGTGCCCGCGGTTCGGCGGCGAGTGGCAAGTCCTGCGTGCCCGCATGCGCGGCAGGCAACGGGTACGGATGATCGTTCCGTTGCGTGCGCAGTGGAGCCGGGCCGCGTTCGCCGACGGCAGGCTTGCGCGCACGGTTGCGGTTCGCCAGCAGCACTTCGAGGTGCGGCGACAGCCAGCCGTTGTAGATTGCAACCGCGGCGGCGCGGTTGACGGCGCCCAACTGCTGGAAGATGCTGGCGAGGTGAATTTTCACGGTGCCCTCGCTGATGCCGAGCGTACGGGCAATCATCTTGTTCGTGCTGCCCATGTGGACGAAGCGCATGATCTGCGCTTGCCTCGGCGACAACAGGCCGCTCGGCGGGCGGCGGGGCAACGATCCGGCGAGCGTCTGGAAATGGGCCTCGTGGCGTGCCGCGGCCGCGGAGGGGAACAGGCGGAGCGCGATCGGCGGGATGTAGTGTCCGCCCAGCAGCACCATCTCGAGCGCACGCACGATCAAGTGCGGCCGCGTGGAATGCGGGATCACGCCTGCGACACCGTAGTTGAAGAAGCGCTGGATGGATTCCGGCGAGGCTTCGTCGATCAGCACGGCCGCGGGCGTCGGCGAGCAGGCGCTGCAGAGTGCCTGCAGTTCGCTCAGCCGGCCAACGTCCAGCCAGTCGATCGCGACGAGGTCGAAACGCTGGGTGCGCAGCAGCCGGCGCGCCTGGAAGCCGTCGGGCGCATCGTTGATGCTGGCGTGACGGTCGATCTGCCGCAGCAGGGCCTTCAGTCCGTCACGCCGTTCGGCGTCTGAATTGAGCACCAGGAACCGCATATTCAACCTCCATAAGGGTGAGTCATTGATCTGCTGTCGGGCATGCGTTGGCCCCGATAATGACAAAGACCTTACACGATGTCTGCTTGGCTGAAAGGCTTAGGAAAAGTCCGAAATTTTCGGAGAGGGAGTACCGGACAAGAAAAAAGCCGCTCCGGCGGGAACCGGGAGCGGCTTCGGGCGGGCAGGCCGTTCGGGCCTGCTGCGAGCGGTCAGTGGAAGTGCGGCTGGGCAGGCGATGCGTCTTCCGGCATTTCCGCATGGACGATTTCGCCGAGCGGATCTGCGTAGAGCGGCACGCCGCAGTCATCGCAGTATTCGGGTTCGAAGCGGCCCGCGTGCCGGCGGACGTCGGTTACGCCGCATTCCTTCAGCAGGCTCACGATTTCCTCGAGCGGCCCTTCGATCGGCGCCTCGCCTTCGAGCGTCGCGCTGTCGATCGACACGTCGCCGTTTTCACGGCCGTAAAGTGGCCACACGACGCCATAGATCACGTCGTTGCTCGCACGCCGCGTGAAGCCGACACGGTACTCGTCGATACGGCGTTCGCCGAAGCCGGCGACCACCGCGCGGAGTTCCTGCGGTGCGGTACCAAGTGTGTCGAAAAGATAACGAATGGCGGTTCGCACCGTGTGTGGACGGATGCGCTCGTCCGCATCGCGGCAGGCCGAGTAGTACGCGTCCGGAAGCAGGCACTCGAACTCACATCCGGGCAGTGCGATCGACAGATTCGGGCCGCCCTGAGCCGTCCACTGTTCGAGGCACTGACCGCGCTCGATCCGGCTGCCGCTTTCTTCTTCCTGCCAGCGGAACAGCGGTGCGCCGGCGGGCGCGGCGACGACGGCGAGCAGGAAGCGCGGGTCGGCCAGGATCGGCGAGGTTTCGGGCAGATCGCCGAAGCTGAGCTTGGGCGTGTGCTGACCGATCGCCGCATGTGCGAGCTGCTGGGCAAGGCGGTAGGTCTCGACGTGATGCCGCGGCAACTGGTCGATGCTGTAGAGGAACGGTGCGAGCCCGACGAGCGTGCCGTTCGCAAGGACATGAGCCTGCAGGTGCGTTCGCAGTGCGTCGGCAACGTCGCCCTTGAGCGGGCCTGACGGAATCATGTAGCGCGTCCATGCGAGAACCGGGACGGCAACCAGCAGCGCATCGTACGGCTGGCCGTCGTGCTCGATCACCATCGACTCGCTGTGGGTCTCGGCCATGTCGGCGAGCGCGCCGTAGGCGTCGGGATGATTCTGTTGCAGATGGTCGAGCGCTGCGTCGAGCGTGGTCTGGTTGCCGTTGCGGACAATCTTGGCGAGCAGCGCGTCGAGCTTCGCTTCCCAGAAGCGATCCTCGATGCGGCTACCCGAGGCGAAGAGCGCAAGCGACAGACCAACCAGTTTGTCGGCATCGGGGGGGAGGCGTTTGGCGATTCGCTGGCGCATATTAAAGACGTATATAGAAAGAGGCGAAGAACCTCACATTCTAGTCCGTTCTTTGCACCATAAGCGGTCTCGTGCCCAGGCATGGCCGGACGGCGGAATTGCGGCCCTCGCAAAAAGTTTCTTCGAACCCCTTGCGCGATTGCCGAGGGCTGCTTAGAATCACGCCTCTTTCGCGCTAACGGAAACGCAGCGCGGGAGAGGGGAAGCGAAGTCGGAGGTGTGCAGCAGGTTGCCGCGCACGGCTGGCGAAGGAAGATGGACCCCGCAGTCGCAACGAAGTCGTTAAAAAGTTGTTGACGATCTGCGAAACACGGTTCATAATCTCGCTTCTCTGCTGCTGAAAACGCAGCGCTGCTGGGAAACGCGATGTTCCTCGCAGAAATGCTCTTTAAAAATTAACAGCCGATAAGTGTGGGCGCTTGATGGAAGCGAGCTGATCCTCGGATCAGATAGCGAAAGTATCAAGAGTCTCACACTAAAGTAAGTCAGGTTTATGAAGCAATTCATATTCCTGTCAGCTTTGAGTGAGCGACCGGTTCGAAAGAACCGAAAACAGTAACAGGTTTAAACTGAAGAGTTTGATCCTGGCTCAGATTGAACGCTGGCGGCATGCCTTACACATGCAAGTCGAACGGCAGCACGGGTGCTTGCACCTGGTGGCGAGTGGCGAACGGGTGAGTAATACATCGGAACATGTCCTGTAGTGGGGGATAGCCCGGCGAAAGCCGGATTAATACCGCATACGATCTACGGATGAAAGCGGGGGACCTTCGGGCCTCGCGCTATAGGGTTGGCCGATGGCTGATTAGCTAGTTGGTGGGGTAAAGGCCTACCAAGGCGACGATCAGTAGCTGGTCTGAGAGGACGACCAGCCACACTGGGACTGAGACACGGCCCAGACTCCTACGGGAGGCAGCAGTGGGGAATTTTGGACAATGGGCGAAAGCCTGATCCAGCAATGCCGCGTGTGTGAAGAAGGCCTTCGGGTTGTAAAGCACTTTTGTCCGGAAAGAAATCCTTGGTTCTAATATAGCCGGGGGATGACGGTACCGGAAGAATAAGCACCGGCTAACTACGTGCCAGCAGCCGCGGTAATACGTAGGGTGCGAGCGTTAATCGGAATTACTGGGCGTAAAGCGTGCGCAGGCGGTTTGCTAAGACCGATGTGAAATCCCCGGGCTCAACCTGGGAACTGCATTGGTGACTGGCAGGCTAGAGTATGGCAGAGGGGGGTAGAATTCCACGTGTAGCAGTGAAATGCGTAGAGATGTGGAGGAATACCGATGGCGAAGGCAGCCCCCTGGGCCAATACTGACGCTCATGCACGAAAGCGTGGGGAGCAAACAGGATTAGATACCCTGGTAGTCCACGCCCTAAACGATGTCAACTAGTTGTTGGGGATTCATTTCCTTAGTAACGTAGCTAACGCGTGAAGTTGACCGCCTGGGGAGTACGGTCGCAAGATTAAAACTCAAAGGAATTGACGGGGACCCGCACAAGCGGTGGATGATGTGGATTAATTCGATGCAACGCGAAAAACCTTACCTACCCTTGACATGGTCGGAATCCTGCTGAGAGGTGGGAGTGCTCGAAAGAGAACCGATACACAGGTGCTGCATGGCTGTCGTCAGCTCGTGTCGTGAGATGTTGGGTTAAGTCCCGCAACGAGCGCAACCCTTGTCCTTAGTTGCTACGCAAGAGCACTCTAAGGAGACTGCCGGTGACAAACCGGAGGAAGGTGGGGATGACGTCAAGTCCTCATGGCCCTTATGGGTAGGGCTTCACACGTCATACAATGGTCGGAACAGAGGGTTGCCAACCCGCGAGGGGGAGCTAATCCCAGAAAACCGATCGTAGTCCGGATTGCACTCTGCAACTCGAGTGCATGAAGCTGGAATCGCTAGTAATCGCGGATCAGCATGCCGCGGTGAATACGTTCCCGGGTCTTGTACACACCGCCCGTCACACCATGGGAGTGGGTTTTACCAGAAGTGGCTAGTCTAACCGCAAGGAGGACGGTCACCACGGTAGGATTCATGACTGGGGTGAAGTCGTAACAAGGTAGCCGTATCGGAAGGTGCGGCTGGATCACCTCCTTTCCAGAGCTTCTCGCAAAATTGAGCGCTCACGCTTATCGGCTGTAAATTAAAGACAGACTCAGGGGTCTGTAGCTCAGTCGGTTAGAGCACCGTCTTGATAAGGCGGGGGTCGTTGGTTCGAATCCAACCAGACCCACCAATGTCTTGTCTGGCGGTAGTACCTGAGGATATCTGTACTCATGGGGGCATAGCTCAGCTGGGAGAGCACCTGCTTTGCAAGCAGGGGGTCGTCGGTTCGATCCCGTCTGCCTCCACCAATCTTCAATGGGAAGCGTTTGGATCACACGAAAGTGACGTGTGAGACGAGCATTTGCCATTGGCGATTGAGCCAGTCAGAGTGATACGTAGTATGTATCGGCTGTCGTTCTTTAACAATCTGGAAGAAGTAAGTAATTTGGATAGCGGAAGCGTCTTGAGATGGACGTGAAAACTATCCGGGTTGTGATTGTATCGATGTATCTCAAGATGATTCGAACTCTATGTTTGACTCAATTGGAATACGGCACAACGCGAGAACTCAACCTGTAACGAGACAGACTCGTTATAGGGTCAAGCGAACAAGTGCATGTGGTGGATGCCTTGGCGATCACAGGCGATGAAGGACGCGGTAGCCTGCGAAAAGCTACGGGGAGCTGGCAAACGAGCTTTGATCCGTAGATGTCCGAATGGGGAAACCCGGCCCTTTTGGGTCATCCTAGACTGAATACATAGGTCTAGTGAAGCGAACGCGGTGAACTGAAACATCTAAGTAACCGCAGGAAAAGAAATCAACCGAGATTCCCAAAGTAGTGGCGAGCGAAATGGGATGAGCCTTGTACTCTTTATTTGTATTGTTAGCCGAACGCTCTGGAAAGTGCGGCCATAGCAGGTGATAGCCCTGTAGGCGAAAACAGTATGAAAGAACTAAGTGTACGACAAGTAGGGCGGGACACGTGAAATCCTGTCTGAAGATGGGGGGACCATCCTCCAAGGCTAAATACTCGTGATCGACCGATAGTGAACCAGTACCGTGAGGGAAAGGCGAAAAGAACCCCGGGAGGGGAGTGAAATAGATCCTGAAACCGCATGCATACAAACAGTCGGAGCCTCGTAAGGGGTGACGGCGTACCTTTTGTATAATGGGTCAGCGACTTACGTTCAGTAGCAAGCTTAACCGTATAGGGCAGGCGTAGCGAAAGCGAGTCCGAATAGGGCGTTCAGTTGCTGGGCGTAGACCCGAAACCAAGTGATCTATCCATGGCCAGGATGAAGGTGCGGTAACACGTACTGGAGGTCCGAACCCACTAACGTTGAAAAGTTAGGGGATGAGCTGTGGATAGGGGTGAAAGGCTAAACAAACTTGGAAATAGCTGGTTCTCTCCGAAAACTATTTAGGTAGTGCCTCGTGTCTCACCTTCGGGGGTAGAGCACTGTCATGGTTGGGGGGTCTATTGCAGATTACCCCGCCATAGCAAACTCCGAATACCGAAGAGTGCAATCACGGGAGACAGACATCGGGTGCTAACGTCCGGTGTCAAGAGGGAAACAACCCAGACCGCCAGCTAAGGTCCCCAAATATAGCTAAGTGGGAAACGAAGTGGGAAGGCTAAAACAGTCAGGAGGTTGGCTTAGAAGCAGCCACCCTTTAAAGAAAGCGTAATAGCTCACTGATCGAGTCGTCCTGCGCGGAAGATGTAACGGGGCTAAGCTATATACCGAAGCTGCGGATGCGTGCTTTGCACGCATGGTAGGAGAGCGTTCCGTAAGCCTGCGAAGGTGCGTTGAAAAGCGTGCTGGAGGTATCGGAAGTGCGAATGCTGACATGAGTAGCGATAAAGGGGGTGAAAGGCCCCCTCGCCGTAAGCCCAAGGTTTCCTACGCAACGTTCATCGGCGTAGGGTGAGTCGGCCCCTAAGGCGAGGCAGAAATGCGTAGCTGATGGGAAGCAGGTCAATATTCCTGCACCATTGTTAGATGCGATGGGGGGACGGATCGCGGAAGGTTGTCCGGGTGTTGGAAGTCCCGGTCGCTGCATTGGAGAAGGCGCTTAGGCAAATCCGGGCGCGGAATTCAAGGGTGTGGCGCGAGCTCCTTAGGGAGCGAAGCAATTGGAAGTGGTTCCAAGAAAAGCCTCTAAGCTTCAGTCTAACGATGACCGTACCGCAAACCGACACAGGTGGGCGAGATGAGTATTCTAAGGCGCTTGAGAGAACTCGGGAGAAGGAACTCGGCAAATTGGTACCGTAACTTCGGGATAAGGTACGCCCTTGTAGCTTGATGCGCCTGCGCGCAAAGGGTGAAGGGGTTGCAATAAACTGGTGGCTGCGACTGTTTAATAAAAACACAGCACTCTGCAAACACGAAAGTGGACGTATAGGGTGTGACGCCTGCCCGGTGCCGGAAGATTAAATGATGGGGTGCAAGCTCTTGATTGAAGTCCCGGTAAACGGCGGCCGTAACTATAACGGTCCTAAGGTAGCGAAATTCCTTGTCGGGTAAGTTCCGACCTGCACGAATGGCGTAACGATGGCCACACTGTCTCCTCCCGAGACTCAGCGAAGTTGAAGTGTTTGTGATGATGCAATCTACCCGCGGCTAGACGGAAAGACCCCATGAACCTTTACTGTAGCTTTGCATTGGACTTTGAACCGATCTGTGTAGGATAGGTGGGAGGCTATGAAACCGGAACGCTAGTTTCGGTGGAGCCGTCCTTGAAATACCACCCTGGTTTGTTTGAGGTTCTAACCTTGGCCCGTGATCCGGGTCGGGGACAGTGCATGGTAGGCAGTTTGACTGGGGCGGTCTCCTCCCAAAGCGTAACGGAGGAGTACGAAGGTACGCTAGGTACGGTCGGAAATCGTGCTGATAGTGCAATGGCATAAGCGTGCTTAACTGCGAGACCGACAAGTCGAGCAGGTGCGAAAGCAGGTCATAGTGATCCGGTGGTTCTGTATGGAAGGGCCATCGCTCAACGGATAAAAGGTACTCTGGGGATAACAGGCTGATACCGCCCAAGAGTTCATATCGACGGCGGTGTTTGGCACCTCGATGTCGGCTCATCTCATCCTGGGGCTGTAGCCGGTCCCAAGGGTATGGCTGTTCGCCATTTAAAGAGGTACGTGAGCTGGGTTTAAAACGTCGTGAGACAGTTTGGTCCCTATCTGCCGTGGGCGTTGGATATTTGAAGGGGGCTGCTCCTAGTACGAGAGGACCGGAGTGGACGAACCTCTGGTGTACCGGTTGTCACGCCAGTGGCATCGCCGGGTAGCTATGTTCGGAAGAGATAACCGCTGAAAGCATCTAAGCGGGAAACTCGCCTTAAGATGAGATATCCCTGGGGACTAGATCCCCTTGAAGGGTCGTTCGAGACCAGGACGTTGATAGGTCAGGTGTGTAAGCGCAGTAATGCGTTCAGCTAACTGATACTAATTGCCCGTAAGGCTTGATCCTATAACAAGTCTGTTTCGGCTCCAGTGATGTGAGCCAGGACTAGTTGGATTCTCGTGTGTGATACACACAACTCAAAATTACTGCTTCTTCCCGATTGGTCGCGTTGCGAAGCAGCGCGACATCCCTCTTTGCCTGATGACCATAGCGAGTCGGTCCCACCCCTTCCCATCCCGAACAGGACCGTGAAACGACTCTACGCCGATGATAGTGCGGATTCCCGTGTGAAAGTAGGTAATCGTCAGGCTCCCTAAGCCAAGAACCCCCGCCCGAAAGGCGGGGGTTTTTGCATTGGCGCGGACAAAATGCAGGCCGGCCGGGCAACGGGCAGCGCGCTCCATCTCCCACCGACACACGCCTGATCAGTCGTCTTCCATCCCTCTACCTGCGCCCACCGCGGAACGAAACCGCGTGATTTGATACGATCGAAATGTCGTCGGCGATTGGGTTCGTCGACGTTCATGTTTGAAACCGGGGCTTGATGGAGAGGGCGGGGAATGAATATCGGCGATGCGTCGCGCGAATCCGGAGTCAGCGCAAAAATGATCCGGTACTACGAGCAGGTCGGCCTTCTTGCGCCGAGCAAGCGAACCGACGCCGGCTACCGGATCTACGGCGCGGATGAAATCCACATCCTGCGCTTCATCCGTCAGGCGCGACGGCTCGGCTTTCTCGTCGAAGACATCCGCAAGTTGCTGATGCTCTGGCAAGACCGCTCCCGCGCCAGCGCCGAGGTGAAGTCGATCGCCCTCGAGCACGTGGCCGAACTCGACAAGCGCATCGCGGAGCTAAGCAACATGCGCGATACGCTGGCCGACCTGGCCGCGCACTGCCATGGTGATGGACGGCCCGAATGCCCGATTTTGGCGCGCCTGGCCGACCCCGTCAGTGAACCAGATTAGTGCGTGCACTCAAGGCCCGAAATGGGCGTCTGGTTCAACCTCTATAAAAATCAAAGGGTTGCGCGAGATTGACGTGCACCCATTCCGAATTGGAATGGCTTCCATGCAAGTATTTCACTAGCATCTTGGTGCGGCGTCGTTATAATTCGGGAATACCCTATACGGGAAATCCCTGAATCTCGATTCGCCAGGGGTCCCCCTTCCTTGGAGAACATCATGATCGCCTACATCGTCGAAAAGCTGAGCAACTGGTTCGAATCCGCAGAACGTGAGCGCCGTGAGGCTTACCTCGCCACGTCGTCGGACATCGTCCAGCTCGAGCGCCGTATCCGCTCGCTCGAAACCAACGGCTACTCGCTGTAATCGAGTCACCGTCAGGTGCCGTGTGGCACCGAACAATAAGCAAGCCCCGTATTGACGGGGCTTTGTTTTTTTGTGCGCCGGATCTGGCGAAATCGTCGATGCGGCGCTATGGTATGGGCCTGCTTTTCATCGTGAAGGACACGATCATGCGTTTGCGTCTCGATGTGCGTCGCAGTACCCGCGCGCGTCTCGCTCTGGGCGCGGCCGTGCTTGTCCATGGCCTCGCGGCCGGTGCCGCGACTTCGTCCAAACCGCTGATCCTCGATACGCAACGCGGTATCCAGGACGGCAAGGGCGGGTTGGTGCTGCAGACAGCACCTTTGTCTTCCGAGCCGATCGTCGAGCCGGCAGGCATGCGGGCTCCGGCCGGGCAAGCGCCGAACACGTCGGTTCCGCTGTTCGTCGCGCCCTATATCAATGTGCCCGGCTGGGGCGCGCCGCCGGCCAACCAGCCGAGACTCGCACCGAGGCCGCAGCCGTAACTGCCGGCCGGCCGATCAGTTTCCGCGCTGCTCGATCTGACAGCGGGCGCCGCTATCCTGTCCCAGCATCTCGACCAGATAGGGCAGTGCCTCGTTCATGCTCTGCGCGAGCGTATACGGCGGATTCAGGATGAACATCCCGCTGCCGTAGAGGCCCAGCCCATCGGCAGGCGGATTCGACACCGTCAGCGTCAGGTGCAGCCAGTTGTTCGGTTGCAGGCGCTTCAACTGCTCGGGAAAGCGCTGCGATTCCGTCCGCGTGACCTGCGGATACCAGATCGCGTAGCAGCCCGTCGCGAAACGCTTGAGGCATTCCGTCACGCAGCTTACCGTGCGCGCGTAATCCTTCTTGTCCTCGTAGGACGGGTCGATCAGCACGAGTGCGCGTCGCGGCGGTGGCGGCAGCAGCGCCTTGATGCCTTCGAAGCCGTCACCGGCGAAGATCATCGCGCGTCGCCCCGCGTCGCGGAAGTTGTGGCGCAGCACGTCGATTTCCGTCGTGTGCATTTCGAACAGGCGCATGCGGTCCTGCTCGCGCATCGATCGCCATGCGATATACGGGGAACCGGGATAGAAGCGCAGTTCGCCGTCGTCGTTCAGCGCACGTACTTCGTCCACATAATCGCCCAGCGCTTCCGGCAGGTTCTTGTCGTTCCACAGCCGGCCGATGCCGGTGTCGAATTCCGCGGTCTTTGCCGCGTAGCCGTCGCGCAGCGAATACACGCCGGCACCGGCATGCGTGTCGATGTACCAGTACGACTTGTCTTTCTTGTTCAGGTAGCGCAGCAGTTGGACGACGACGGCGTGCTTGAGCACGTCCGCGTGGTTGCCTGCGTGAAAACCGTGACGATAACTGAGCATGGCGGGCTGCCTGAAACAGAAGGTGAATCGATGAAGGCGGTCGATCGGGTGCGGCTGTCAGGCCGGGCGCCGATGCGGCCGCGTATTGTACGCGAGTGGCAGTGAGTCGCCTTACTCGTATGCGTTGCCGACCACCTCCTCGATGCGTTGCTTCACATCCGGCGTCAGCTTCGCGGCGACGTCGAGCGCGCGCATGTTGTCGCCGATCTGCTCGACCCGCGACGCGCCGGTGATCACCGAACTCACGCGCGGATTCGCGAGCACCCACGCGATCGCGAGCTGGCCTGTGCTGCAGCCGAGGTCGGCCGCGATCACGCCGAGCCGTTCGACGATTTCGTTGCTGGCCTGATCGGTCAACCGGTCGCGCATCCAGTCGTAACCCTGCAATTGCGCTCGGCTGCCGGGCGGTACGCCGTTGCGGTACTTGCCGGTGAGCAGGCCCGAGGCCAGCGGGCTCCAGGTCGTGAGACCAAGGCCGTAGTCGTCGTAGAGCCGCGCATATTCCTGTTCGACCCGCGTGCGGTGGAACAGGTTGTACTGGGGTTGCTCGACCACCGGCTTGTGCAGATGATGCCGTTCGGCGATCTCGCACGCGGCGCGGATCTCGTCGGCGCTCCATTCCGACGTGCCCCAGTACAGCGCCTTGCCGCGCACGATCATGTCGCTCATCGCCCAGACGGTTTCCTCGATCGGTGTATTCGGATCGGGGCGATGGCAATAGACGAGGTCGACATAGTCGAGTTGCAGCCGGCGCAGCGAGCCGTCGATCGCGTTCAGCAGGTATTTCCGGTTCAGCGTGTGATACTGGTTCGGTGCTTCCGCGAGCCCCCAGAAGAACTTCGTGGACACGATATAGCTGATGCGCGGCCAGTCGAGCGACTTGAGCGCCTGGCCCATGATTTCCTCGGATTTGCCTCCGGCGTACACCTCGGCGTTGTCGAAGAAATTGACACCCGCGTCGCGGGCCGCGGCGAGGCATTCGCGCGCGACCCGCTGGTCGACCTGGTTGCCGTAGGTGACCCACGAGCCGAGCGAGAGCGCGCTGATCTGCAGGCCGGAACGGCCTAGCCGTCGATAGTGCATGTGAATCTCCTGCGTGACGGAACCGACCTTAAGCTTAGACGTTTTGCGCGCGAACGGCGGGGCCGATCGTGCACAATGACGGCTGGCCCGCCGGTACGGTCGCGCGATGAAAGCGGATGCGGCGGGCACGTGGTTTATCGATCCGATAACGGGAGGAGACGGACATGGCAGCAGATCTGAGCGGCAAGGCCGCAGTCGTCACGGGCGCCGCGAGCGGCATCGGCAAGGAAATCGCGCTGGAGCTCGCGAAAGCGGGCGCGGCTGTCGCGATCGCCGACCTGAACCAGGACGGCGCCAATGCGGTCGCCGACGAGATCAACAAGGCAGGCGGCAAGGCGATCGGCGTCGCGATGGACGTGACGAACGAGGAAGCCGTGAACAGCGGCATCGACAAGGTTGCCGAAACGTTCGGCTCGGTCGACATCCTCGTGTCGAACGCGGGCATCCAGATCGTCAACCCGATCGAGAACTACGCGTTCTCCGACTGGAAGAAGATGCAGGCGATCCACGTCGACGGTGCATTCCTGACGACGAAGGCCGCGCTCAAGCACATGTACAAGGACGATCGCGGCGGCGTCGTGATCTACATGGGTTCGGTGCACTCGCACGAAGCATCGCCGCTGAAGTCGGCGTACGTGACGGCCAAGCACGGCCTGCTCGGCCTCGCACGGGTGCTCGCGAAGGAAGGCGCGAAGCACAACGTGCGTTCGCACGTCGTGTGTCCGGGCTTCGTGCGCACGCCGCTGGTCGACAAGCAGATTCCGGAGCAGGCGAAGGAACTCGGGATCAGCGAAGACGAAGTGGTGAAGAAGGTGATGCTCGGCAACACGGTCGACGGCGTGTTCACGACGGTGCAGGACGTCGCGCAGACGGTGCTGTTCCTGTCGGCGTTCCCGAGCGCCGCGCTGACGGGCCAGTCGTTCGTGGTCAGTCACGGCTGGTTCATGCAGTAACGCGGGCGCGGGCGGCGTAGCCGCCCGCCGGCGAACGGCACAAAAAAAACGCGCTCCGGGGAGCGCGTTTTTCATTTCGGCAGGGCGGGGCCGGTGACGGCTGCCGCCCGCTGGCGCCGAGTTACTTCAGCACGGCTGCGACTGCATTGGCGACCACGTCGAGGTTGCGCGTGTTCAGCGCTGCGACGCAGATCCGGCCCGTGCCGACCGCATAGATGCCGAACTCGTCGCGCAGGCGATCGACTTGCGCCGAGGTCAGGCCCGAATACGAGAACATCCCGCGCTGCGCGTTGATGAAGCTGAAGTCGCGATCGACGCCGCTTGCCTTCAGACGCTCGACGAGACCGTTGCGCATCGCGCGGATGCGATCGCGCATTTCGCCGAGTTCCTGCACCCACGAAGCGTGCAGTTCCGGCGATGCGAGCACCGCTGCGACCACCGCGCCGCCATGGGTCGGCGGGTTCGAGTAGTTCGTGCGGATCACGCGCTTCAGTTGCGACAGCACGCGCGTGGCTTCTTCCTTGCTCGACGTGATGATCGACAGCGCGCCGACGCGCTCGCCGTACAGCGAGAACGACTTCGAGAACGACGACGACACGAACGCGTTCAGGTCGGCCGCGGCAAACAGCCGCACGGCGGCCGCATCGGCCTCGATGTTCTCGCCGAAGCCCTGGTAGGCCATGTCGAGGAACGGCACGAGGTCGCGCGCCTTCACGACGTCGACGACTTGTTGCCATTGCGCTTCGGTCAGGTCCACGCCGGTCGGGTTGTGGCAGCACGCGTGCAGCACGACGACCGTGCCCGCAGCGTAGCCGTTCAGCGCCGACAGCATGCCTTCGAAGTTCACGCCGTTGGTGGCGGCGTCGTAGTACGGGTACGCGACGACTTCGAAGCCGGCCGCTTCGAACAGCGCGCGGTGGTTTTCCCAGCTCGGATCGCTGATCGCGACCTTCACGTTCGGGTTCACGGTGCGCAGGAAATCGGCGCCGATCTTCAGTGCGCCCGTGCCGCCCAGTGCCTGGGCCGTGACCACGCGGCCCGCTGCGATCAGCGGCGAATCGTTGCCGAGCAGCAGCTTCTGCACGGCCGCATCGTAGGCGGCGATCCCGTCGATCGGCAGGTAGCCGCGCGGCAGGCCAGCTTCGACACGCACCTTCTCTGCTTCGCGAACCGCGCGCAGCAGCGGAATCTTGCCTTCTTCGTTCGTGTACACGCCGACGCCGAGGTTGACCTTGGTCGGACGCGCATCGGCGTTGAAGGCTTCGTTCAGGCCCAGGATCGGGTCGCGGGGAGCAAGCTGGACAGCGGAGAAGAGCGACATGATGATTCGGCAGTAGTGAAAAGAGGGTCAGGCTTTCAGCCGGCGGGGCGGGCGCAGCAAACCGCGCGCCAACAGGCGCGACGCCGGAAAGCGCAGCAGCCTGATATTGTAGCGAATTCGCGCTGCCGGGGGCGGGCGAATCGGCGGCGATTCGCGATTTCGGGCAGCCGTCGCGCGTCAGGAGCCGACAGCAGTTCGCGCGGCCGCGAAGCGCTAGAATGCTTTCTTTGCCCTCGCTCCGGCCGCATTCCATGTCCGAACATCATGCCGAAGTCGGCGACGCGCTCGACGAATCCAAATTCGTCACCTTCGAAGGCTCGCCGTTCCAGTTGTACCAGCCGTATCCGCCCGCGGGCGACCAGCCGACCGCAATCGACACGCTCGTCGAAGGCATCGGCGACGGCCTTGCCTTCCAGACGCTGCTCGGCGTGACGGGGTCGGGCAAGACCTTCACGATGGCGAACACGATCGCGCGACTCGGCCGCCCGGCGATCGTGTTCGCGCCGAACAAGACGCTCGCGGCCCAGCTTTATGCCGAGTTCCGCGAGTTCTTCCCGCGCAACGCGGTCGAGTACTTCGTCTCGTACTACGACTACTACCAGCCTGAGGCCTACGTGCCGCAGCGCGACCTGTTCATCGAGAAGGATTCGTCGATCAACGAGCACATCGAGCAGATGCGGCTGTCGGCGACGAAGAGCCTGATGGAGCGCCGCGACGTGGTGATCGTCGCGACGGTGTCGGCGATCTACGGTATCGGCAACCCGTCCGAATACCATCAGATGATCCTGACGCTGCGCACCGGCGACAAGCTCGGCCAGCGCGACGTGATCGCACGGCTGATCGCGATGCAATACACGCGCAACGAACAGGACTTCCAGCGCGGCACGTTCCGCGTGCGCGGCGACACGATCGACATCTTCCCGGCCGAACACGCGGAAATGGCCGTGCGCGTCGAGCTGTTCGACGACGAGGTCGAGACGCTGCACCTGTTCGACCCGCTGACCGGGCGCGTGCGGCAGAAGATTCCGCGCTTCACCGTGTATCCGTCGTCGCACTACGTGACGCCGCGCGACACCGTGATGCGCGCGGTCGAGACGATCAAGGACGAATTGCGCGAACGCCTCGAGTTCTTCCACCGCGACGGCAAGCTCGTCGAGGCACAGCGCCTCGAGCAGCGCACGCGCTTCGATCTCGAGATGCTGCAGGAGCTCGGCTTCTGCAAGGGCATCGAGAACTACTCGCGACATTTCTCGGGCGCGGCACCCGGCGAGCCGCCGCCGACGCTCGTCGACTACCTGCCGCCCGATGCGCTGATGCTGCTCGACGAATCGCACGTGCTGATCGGCCAGTTGAACGGCATGTACAACGGTGACCGCGCACGCAAGGAAAACCTCGTCAATTACGGGTTTCGCCTGCCGTCGGCGCTCGACAACCGGCCGCTCAAGTTCCCCGAGTTCGAACGCAAGATGCGCCAGGTGGTGTTCGTTTCGGCCACGCCGGCCGACTACGAGAAACGCGTGACGGGGCAGATCGCCGAACAGGTCGTGCGGCCGACGGGGCTCGTCGATCCGGAAATCGAAGTGCGGCCGGCGAGCTCGCAGGTCGACGACGTGCTGACCGAGATCAACGCGCGCGTGAACGCCGGCGAGCGCGTGTTGATCACCGTGCTGACGAAGCGCATGGCCGAGCAACTCACCGAGTTTCTGGCCGACCATGGCGTCAAGGTGCGCTACCTGCACAGCGACATCGACACGGTCGAGCGCGTCGAGATCATCCGCGACCTGCGGCTCGGCACGTTCGACGTGCTGGTCGGGATCAACCTGCTGCGCGAGGGCCTCGACATTCCCGAAGTGTCGCTCGTCGCGATCCTCGATGCGGACAAGGAAGGCTTCCTGCGTGCCGAACGCTCGCTGATCCAGACGATCGGCCGCGCCGCGCGGAACGTGAACGGCAAGGCGATTCTCTATGCCGACACGATGACCGAGTCGATGAAGCGCGCGATCGGCGAGACCGAGCGGCGCCGCGCGAAGCAGATCGCGCACAACGAGAAAATGGGCATTACGCCGCGCGGCGTCGTGAAACGCATCAAGGACATCATCGACGGCGTCTACAACGCGGACGAGGCGCGCGCGGAGCTGAAGGAAGCGCAACAGCGCGCGAAATTCGAGGACATGTCGGAAAAGCAGCTCGCGAAGGAAATCAAGCGTCTCGAGAAGCAGATGGCCGATTACGCGAAGAATCTCGAGTTCGAGAAGGCCGCCGCGACGCGCGACCAGCTTGCGCTGCTGCGCGAGCGCGTGTTCGGCGCGAACGTCGGCGACCACATCAACGGCGGCCGGTAAATCTTTCCAAACGTCACCAAAACCTGTCAGTAACGGGTCTGTAAGCCTTGTCGGATCAGGGGTTTACACGGTATCCGGTTTGTTCGGAAACAGGTTCGGTGCTAAACTCCGCAATTATTGAGAATAGTTCGCATTAACGTTCTTTATTGCGTTAGTGTTTTCAGCGAGCCGCCCCGGCGGCGGCCCGCATGTCGTCAAGGTAGTCAGACAAATAACAAGGAGTGTCCATGTTGGGTTCTTCGTTCATCCGCACGACGGTTGCGGTAGCGGCGGCACTTGCCGCGATGTCGGCCTCGGCTGCTGAATATCCGATCGGCAAGCAGCAGATCCAGGGCGGCATGGAAATCGGCGCGGTGTACCTGCAGCCGATCACGATGGACCCGGAAGGGATGATGCGCAAGGCGTCGGATTCCGACATCCACCTCGAAGCCGACATCCATGCGGTCAAGAACAACCCGACGGGTTTCGCCGAAGGCGACTGGATGCCGTACCTGCAGGTCACGTACAAGCTGACGAAGCAGGGCGACACGAAGTGGAAGGCCGAGGGCGACCTGATGGGCATGGTGGCGAGCGACGGTCCGCACTACGGCGACAACGTGAAGCTGAACGGCCCGGGCAAGTACCACCTGACGATGGTCGTCAAGCCGCCGATGCAGTCGGGCCACATGGCTTTCGGCCGTCACGTCGACAAGGAAACGGGCGTGGGCGCATGGTTCAAGCCCGTTACGCTCGAGTACGACTTCCCGTTCGCCGGTATCGGCAAGAAGGGCGGTTACTGATCGGTGGCATCACGAACGGCGCGCCGTCGTCGTAGAGAACCCAGAATGAAAATTCCCCAGAAAATCGTTGCCGCAGCCGCTGCATTGTGGCTTGCCGGCGCAGCGTACGCTGCCGATCTGCCGACGTTCAAGCTCGAGATGGCGGACGGCAAGCTGAATCCCGCCCGCATCGAAGTGCCGGCCGGCCAGCGTTTCAAGATCGAGATCAAGAACACCGGCAAGGGCGCCGCCGAATTCGAGAGCGTGCAACTGCGCAAGGAGAAGGTGCTCGCGCCGGGCGCCGATTCGTTCGTGGTCGTCGCTCCGCTGTCGCCGGGCGAATACAAGTTTTTCGACGATTTCCACCAGCAGGCGCAGGGTGTGATCGTCGCGAAGTAACGCGTTTTATCTGCGCGCGGGCACACCTGTCCGTTGCTCCGCGCGTCAGGAGGTATCGATGGGTCAGATCTTGTTCATCGTCTGGCGGGAGAGCGTCGAAGCGCTGCTCGTCGTCGGCATTCTCTATGCATGGCTGAAAAACGGCGACGACGACGCGCGCCGCGGCCTGCCTTTTCTCTGGGCCGGCGTCGGTGTCGGCTTGCTGATGGCGGTCGGCCTGGGTGCCGCGCTGGTCGGTTTCACCGAAGTGCTGTCCGGCGACGCGCAGGACTATTTCCAGACCGCGATGGTGCTGATCGCATGCGTGCTGATCGTGCAGATGGTGCTGTGGATGCGCCGGCACGGCCGCACGCTGAAGCGCGACATGGAGCAATCGCTGCAGCAGAGCACGCGCGATTCGAACTGGTGGGGCGTCGCCGTGCTGGTCGCGCTCGCGATCGCGCGCGAAGGCAGCGAGACGGTGATCTTCCTGTACGGTCTCGGTTTCGGCCAGTCGGGCCACGTCGACGGCAACCAGATGCTCGCGGTCGTGATCGGCCTCGGTCTCGCGTTCCTCACGTTCTATCTGCTGCAACTCGGCGGCAAATACTTCTCGTGGCGGCATTTCTTCCGCGTCACCGAAGTGATGCTGCTGTTTCTCGGCGCGGGCCTGTTCCAGACCGGCGTCGACAAACTGATCGACAAGGAAATCCTGCCGCTCGGCATTTCGCAGGTGTGGGACACGTCCGCGATCCTCGATGATTCGGGCACGTTCGGCTCGCTCGTCGCGACACTGACCGGCTATCGCGCGCACCCGGCGCTGACCAACCTGGTCGCCTATGCGGTGTACTGGGCGGTCGTGTGGCTGCTGATGAAGCGCGCGAGCCGTCGTCCGGCCGTTGCCGCGGGCCGCACGGCATGAGCGTTGTCGCCGCAGCCAAGCCGGGCTGGCTCGCGCAGGCCGGCCAGTGGATGCAGCGCCACGGTGCGCTGATCCGCGGCATCCAGTGGATCGTCGTCGCCGTCTACGCGTTCCTGATCATCGTGCCCGCGGTGTTGCCGCTGCCGGACGATTCCGCGCATCTGTGGAGCAACCTCACGCTGATCGCCCAATTCGCGTTCTGGGGCATCTGGTGGCCGTTCGTGCTGCTGTCGATGGTGATGCTCGGCCGCGTCTGGTGCGGCGTGTTGTGCCCGGAAGGCGCGCTCACCGAATACGCGAGCAAGTTCGGCCGCGGCGGCCCGATTCCGCGCTGGATCCGGTGGGGCGGCTGGCCGTTCGTCGCATTCGGGACCACGACGATCTACGGGCAGATGGTGAGCGTGTACCAGTACCCGCTCGCGGTGCTGTTCGTGCTCGGCGGCTCGACCGTCGGCGCGATCGTGATCGGCGTGCTGTACGGTCGCGAGAAGCGCGTGTGGTGCAAGTACCTGTGCCCGGTCAACGGCGTGTTCGGGCTGCTCGCGCGGCTCGCGCCGATGCGCTACAAGGTCGACGAGGATGCGTGGCGCCGCTCGTACAAGAACGGCGAGCACGGCCATCGCGTGATTCCGATCAACTGCGCGCCGCTCGTGCCGTTGCGCAGCATGAAGGGCGCGGCATCGTGCCATATGTGCGGCCGCTGCAGCGGGCACCGCGACGCGATCTCGCTGTCGTTGCGCTCGCCGTCCGACGAAGTCGTGAACCTCGGCGCGCAGCAGGCGAGCCCGTGGGATACCGCGCTGATCCTGTACGGCCTGCTCGGCGTCGCGATCGGCGCGTTCCACTGGACCGTCAGCCCGTGGTTCGTGCAGATCAAGCAGTGGCTCGCGGGCTGGCTGATCGATCGCGACATCACGTGGCCGCTCGAGACCAATGCGCCATGGTTCCTGCTCACGCATTATCCGGATCGCAACGACGTGTTCTCCTGGCTCGACGGCGGGTTGATCGTCAGCTACATCGTCGGCACGGGGCTCGTGTACGGCACGGCACTGCTGGTACTGCTGGCCGGCGCCACGCTGATGCTCGGCCGCTTCGATCGCGTGCGGCTGCATCATCTCGCGCAGGCGCTGATCCCGATCGCGGGTGCGGGCGTGTTCCTCGGGCTGTCGGCGACGACGCTGTCGTTGCTGCGCGCCGAGCATGTGCCGCTCGGCTGGGCGACCGACGTACGCATCGCGATCCTGGTCGGCGCCAACGCATGGAGTGCGTGGCTCGCGTGGAAGGTGACCGGGCGCTATGCGGCCTGGCCGCGCCGGCTCGCGGCATTCGCGTGGTTCGCCGTCGGGCTTGCGGTCGTCGACAGCGCGTGGTGGTTGATGTTCTGGGGCTTCTGACGCGGCTTGTGTGCGGCTTCGGCTGCGGGGCGAAGCCGCGAGGAAACAAGCGCGGTTCAGCTTCCGGCAAGCATTGAGCGGCAACGAACACGGGTGGCATGCGTCACGCATTGGCCGCCCAAACAAAAAAGCGACACGTCGTTCGACGTGTCGCTTTTTTTCTTCCTTGTGCGAGAACCAAAAAAAGTGGCTTGGCTTGCTGCAACGGCTGCTTGAGTGTGTTTGCACGAAGGGGTCTAGATCTCGCGTGCAAGCCGTTACGCTGGCTAATGCCCAACACCTCTCAGGGAGGTGGTCCCCACAATACTCTGTCGTTACTTCGTCAGGATCAGTTTGCCCAGCCGTGTGGCGCGCAACTGATAAGTCTCTCCGTTATGCGCGATGCTGATGTGGCTGTGGCCTTGCAGCAGCGCATCGCTGTTGACGACCCGCGTGCCTGCATCGCGGTTGCCGGCGGGCTTCGCCGGCGTCGTGACCGCTGCCGTCTTCTGACGGCTGCTGCCTGTGTTGCCAGTTGCGTGGCGCAAGGTCAGCGTGGTCGGGCGCATGGTGTCGGTCATTCGGTTGATCGGTGACTGTCGATACGATGGAATGAATTCTAAATGATAACCATTCCCATTCGCAAAAACTCTTTATCGATCGAAGCGGCGGACTTGATAGCTTGAGTCAAAGGGGCGGCCCGCAGGCCGCCGCCGGATTCAGTGCAGCGGATCGGGATCCTTGCGGCCCTGCGCGTATTCGCGGATCAGGCGGACCGTGTCGATATCCGACGTGCGATACGCTTCCTTGACGATCCCGTGCGTCTGCCGGGCATCTTCGCTGTCGTCCGTGACGGTCAGCGTCGTGCGGTATTCGAAACGCAGGAACAACTGGTGATCGTCGTCGCGTTCCTCGATCGTCATCGTCAGCGACCCGCCGATCTCGCCATCGGCCGCACGGATGTCGTAGCGGACCTGCTGGTTCGGCGTGAACGTGACGTGGTCGCGTACGGTCGCGTGGCCGTAGTGCAGCTCACGTTCGAGCGTCGTTTCCGTCCGTTCGCGGACGACGCAGCTATCGAGGCCGAGCACGAACAGTTGCGGCTGTTCGGCACGCAGCACGAGGCCTTCCCAGAGCTGGTCGCGGGTGAGGGTCGGCACGGCCGGATCGTCGGAGTTGATCTGGATCAGGTGTTCGAAGTTCAAGGGGACGGATTCCTTCTGGTGGTGGGCAGCCACATGGTTCAAGAAGTTATTGTGACGCAAAACCATCCGTTTCGCGGCACCTGCCGCCCCCGATCGGGCGTCAGGCTTCGATGCGGCCCATGCGGCCGGTCTGGTAGTCGACGACGGCCTGCCGGATCTCTTCCTCGGTATTCATCACGAACGGGCCGTAGCGGACGATGGGCTCGTTGAGGGGTACGCCGCCGATCAGCAGCAGGTCGAGCGGCGTGTCGCCGGCGGCGAACGTGACCGTGTCGCCGTCGTCCCCGTAGACGACCATGTGCCGTGCGTCGACAGCCTGCCTGTCGAGCCCGTAGAGGCCCGTTCCGTCGATCGGATAGGCAAACACGCGATAGCCGGCCGGCACGGGCTGCGTGACCGTCGCGCCGGGCTCCAGCGTGAAATGCTGGTAGAGGATCGGCGTGCGTGTCTCGATCGCGGCCCGGACGCCGAACGCTTCGCCGGCGATGACGCGCACGCGCGCGCGGCCGTCCGGCGACGTCGCGCTCGGAATACGGTCGGCCGGGATCTCCTGGTAGCGCGGCGCGATCAGCTTGTCGCGGCGCGGCAGGTTGACCCACAGCTGGAAGCCGTGGGAGCGGCCGCCCGCCTGCGCGAACGCCGGATCGGGCATCTCGCTGTGCACGACGCCGGCGCCGGCCGTCATCCACTGCACGTCGCCGGGGCCGAGCGTGCCGGCATGGCCGGACGAGTCGCGATGGCAGAAGCGCCCGTCGAGTGCGTAGGTCACGGTCTCGAAGCCGCGATGCGGATGGTCGGGCGCGCCGACGGCTTCGCCGGGGGCGTAGTCGACGGGCCCCATTTCGTCGAGCAGCAGGAACGGATCAAAATCCATCAGCAGCCGGGTCGGGAACGGGCGGTGAACCACGAAGCCGCCGCCTTCGGTCGTGCGAAGCGCGGGATACGTGCGGTCAAGCGAGCGAGCGGTCGTCATGGGGAAGCCCTCGAAATCATCGGAATAGCGTTATTTTTGAAACATAGCGCTATTATATTGGGCGTTTAACCGTTCGATTTGCGGCGGTTCGCAATGGATTGTTCTGAAATTGGAACGATGACATGAGTATCGATGCACACAACCTGAACGACCTGATGTACTTTTCGCAGGTCGTCGAACATGGCGGTTTCTCGGCCGCGGAGCGCGTGCTGGGCATCTCGAAATCGCGCCTGTCGCGGCGTTTGACCGAGCTCGAGGCGGCGCTCGGCGTGCGCCTGCTGCAGCGCTCGACGCGCAAGCTCGCGCTGACCGAGGCGGGGGAGCTGTTTTACCAGCATTGCCAGGCGATGCTCGCCGAAGCGCAGGCAGCGATGAACGCGGTGCAGCAGTTGCGCGCGTCGCCGCGCGGCTCGGTGCGTGTCAGCGTGCCTGTTACGCTGTCGCAGACGATGCTGTCGCGCATCCTGCCCGAATTCCTGCGTCGTTATCCCGAGGTGAAGGTGCACGTCCGTGTGACGAACCGCGTGATCGACCTGTTCGAGGACTCGATCGACGTCGCGCTGCGCGTGCGCTCGGAGCCGCCGCAGAACGCCAACATCGTCGTGCGGCCGCTGTGGCGCACCGAGCAGATGCTGGTCGGCGCGCCGAGCCTGCTGAGCCAGAATGCGCCGCCGCTGGTGCCGGACGACCTGACTTATTTCGAGACGCTCGATACGCCGAGCGTCGACGGGCGGCACGTATTCAACCTGATTGCACCGGACGGTACGCGTCATGTGCACGAGCACGACCCGCGGCTCGTGACGGCCGACCTGATGACGATCCGCGAGGCCGTGCTCGATGGCCTCGGCATCGCGGCGCTGCCCGAGATGATGTACGGCAACGCGCTGCGCGCGGGCCAGCTGTCGCCGGTGATGCCCGGCTGGACGCTGCCGGTGCCGCAACTGTATGCGGTGTTCGTATCGCGGCAGGGGATGCCGCCCGCGGTGCGTGCGTTCGTCGACTACCTGGTCGAGAAGCTCGATCACGGCGCCTACAAAGAGCCGGGGTGCCCCGAGCGCGCGAAGAAGGAAGCGGCGGCCGATGCTTCGGCGACCTGAACACACCGTGCACGACGAGGCAAATTTGTTTTGTCATTGAAGCGTCGCCTGCAATCGCAAGTTTCAATCGCCGGAACCTTGAATGCGCGGGCGGGCGGGCCTATATTGAAATCCCATTTCGTGAAGGAAGTTCTGAGCGAAATCAGGTGGCCGCATATATTGCGAGCCAGATAGGGCAGAACGCGCAGTCCGTGCAGACCACGGCAAAGTCGCATTTGCGTTGCTCGAGGCGCAACCGATACCGCCGAAGAGCCCGCCGCCCGAAGGCGCCCGCGTGCGCATGAAAAAAGGCCTTCATCTGGCGATGAAGGCCTTTTACTTTGGGGACGCCCGGTTAGGGGGCGGCCGGCAAGGTACGCCCGGTTGGGGGCCGCCTCGGGACGCCCGGTTAGGGGCGGCCGGCGAGGGGCGAAACGCGCGTGCGTTACTTCGCCTTCGCGCCCGGCTCCGTCACGAAGCCGAGCTTCGTCAGGCCGCCGGCCTGCGCATCCGACATCACTTCGGCCACATGCTCGTATGCAACCTTGCGGTCTGCACGCAGGTGCAACTCCGGCTGCGGCGTGCGTTTCGCCGCTTCCGCGATACGCGCCTGCAACTGTTCGCGCGTGACGGTGTGGTCGTCCCACAGGATCGTGCCGTCGCCCTGGATCGCGACGTCGACCGTCTGCGGCTTTTCGTCGACGGGCTGGCTGCTGGCGTGCGGCAGGTCGATCTTCACCGCATGCTGCATCGCCGGGATCGTCACGAGGAAAATGATCAGGAGTACGAGCATGACGTCGACGAGCGGCGTCATGTTGATCTCGCTCATCACGGCATCGTCGTCATCGTCGCTGAAACCGGTGTTCATTGCCATGGTTCACCCCGTCTCAGCTGGCGCGCGTCGCGAGACGCAGGCCGTCGCGCGTCGACGACGATGCGAGGCTCGCGCCCGTCACGAAGTATGCGTGCAGGCCGTGCGCGAAGCGGCGCAGCTTGCTGACGACACCCTTGTTCGCGCGGGTCAGTGCGTTGTAGCCGAGCACGGCAGGGATCGCGACGAACAGGCCGAAGGCCGTCATGATCAGCGATTCGCCGACCGGGCCCGCGACCTGGTCGATCGACGTCTGGCCGGTTGCGCCGATCACGAGCAGTGCGTGGTAGATCCCCCAGACCGTGCCGAACAGGCCGACGAACGGTGCCGTGCTGCCGATCGACGCGAGGATCGCGAGACCGCTCTGCATGCGCGAGATACCTTCGTCCATCGTGTCCTTCAGGCAGCGCGTGACCCAGTCCGACACATCCATGCGGTCGTGCAGGTGCGGTTGCGTCTGGTGATGGTGATCGGCGGCTTCCTTGCCCGACAGCGCGAGCGCGAGGAACGGGTTGTCGTTCGGCGTCGATGCGGCGAGGCCGAGCTTCTTGATGCCGTCGTCGAAATTGTCCGAATGCCAGAACGCCTGTTCGGCGTTCTTCGTGAGGCGGTTCAGGCGAATCACGTTCCAGCCCTTGATGACGATCACGATCCACGACAGGATCGACATCACGAGCAGCGTGATCGCAATGGCGCGCGTGACGAAATCACCTTGCGCCCAGACGTGCGCGATACCGTAGCTTTGCATTTTTTTTGTTTCCTTTGAATCTTCCGGATGAGGCAGGTTAGTCGGTGAGCCCGAAGCTGTAGGGCTGTGTGCGGGCGGCGCGGATCGCCTGGCCGTTCTCGATGTACGGACGGCAGGTGGTCGAGCGCATCGCGTCGAGTGCGGCATCGTCGAGGCGCGGGTAGCCGCTGCTCTTCTGCAGATCGATGCTTTCGATCTTGCCGGTTACGCCGACGACGAAGTGAACATAGGCCGTACCCGATTCGCCGCGGCGGCGCGACATCGACGGGTAGTCAGGCTTCACGAAGTTGCATTGGAGCGTCGGCACGTTCTTCGGCGCGCTGACTTGCATCGTCTCTCGAGCCGGGCCGGGCGTGGCGGCCGGTGCTGCTGGAGCGGGCGCGGCGGGAGCGGGCGTCGGATCGGCGGCTGCCGGCGCGGGTGTCGGCGACGGGGCCGGCGATTGTGCAACCGGCTGAGGCGTCGGCTTTGCCGCTTTCGGCACCGGCTTCGGCTCGACCTTCGGCTTCACGCGCGGCACCGGCTTCGGCGGCGCGGGCTGCGGGATCGATTCGGCGGCGACTTGCTGGGCGATCGGTGCGGGCGTGATGAGTTGCGCGGTGATCGACTGGACCTCGACCGATTT
Organism: Burkholderia pyrrocinia; assembly: GCF_001028665.1. Lineage (NCBI taxonomy): Bacteria > Pseudomonadati > Pseudomonadota > Betaproteobacteria > Burkholderiales > Burkholderiaceae > Burkholderia > Burkholderia pyrrocinia. The sequence continues at coordinate 221,781 of NZ_CP011503.1, read as the reverse complement.
CGGCGGCAGCGCGTTGCGATGGAGCCAGGCGGCCGTCAGCATGATCGCGTGTGCGGCAAGCACACCGACCGCGACGACGATCACTCGGGGATTCATACGTGGTGCAGCCGGCAAGACGCCGGCAGGAGCGGAATGCGAAGCCTGCATGTTAGCTTGAAAGAACGATGTCGCACCCGGGGCGCGGCGGGTGAATCGGCATCACTTGCGGAAGATCAGCAGCGAGATGCAAACGGTGGTCACGAATCCGATCAGCAATTCCATCACAGGCTCCTTGGCAGGTAAGCCGCTGGCTCGCGCAGACGGTGGCTTGCTGACGGTCAAAACAAAAAATGCGGCCGGGGCCGCATGCGTACACTCGGCGCCGGTCAGGCAGCCTTGCGTTCGTAGAACGTGACCGGGATCGGGTGAGCGTGATGCTCGACACCGCACCGGCTCGCGCAGACGCCTTGCTCGGCCATGAGGTCGCGTACGGACTCCTCGCACTTGCCGCAGCACGTGGCCACGCCGAGCTCGAACTGGAGTTCATCGAAAGAGTTGACGCCCTCTGCGAGGGACGCGCGAATCTTGCGATCGGAAACAGACTTGCACACGCAGACGATCATGATGAGTTGCGATAGCTAACGTTAATGCGAATTATTATCATTAATTTTGCGGACGTTGACAAGCCTGGGTCGGGCTTTTTTTAAGGTCATCGGACCCTTGAAACCGCGGGGGTGGCGGAGCCGCGTCGGGAGAGGGCGTGCCGGCCCGCGTCAGGCGGTCGCGCAGGCGCGCGCGTTCGGCGAGGAAATGGTGACGGATTCGACCGGCGCATCGAGGCCGAGCAGCGTCGACGCGAGCACCTGTAGTTGCCGGCCGTCGCTGGTCGAGCAGAAGCGGGGCGGCGCCGCGCGCGTGTCGGCCGGCGCGCGCAGGTTGCGCTCGTCGAGAATCCGCATGAGCTGGCGCGCGATTGCGTCGCTGGTGTCGACGATCGTCAGGCGGTCGCCCACAAGGTCACGAATCGTTTCCGTGAAGAACGGGTAATGCGTGCAGCCGAGTACCAGTGTATCGGCGCCGTCGTCGAGCATCGGCTGCAGGTAACTGTCGAGCAACGCGCGCAATGCGGGCGAATTCGTGTCGCCGCGCTCGATGGCCTCGACGAGCCCGTGGCCGGGCTGGCAGATGAAGCGGCGGCCGGCGCCGTAGCGGTCGAGCAGCGCCTGGAAGCGCGGGCTGTTCAGTGTCGACTGCGTGGCGAGGACGCCCGCGACGCCGCTCGCGGACACGGCGGCGGCCGGCTTGATGCCCGGCTCGACGCCGACGAGCGGCATCGACAGGTGTTCGCGGATCGCGGCGATCGCGCGTGCGGTCGCGGTGTTGCAGGCGATGACGAGTGCTTTCGCCCCTTCACGGGCCAGCCACTCGCCGATTGCCAGCGTGCGTTCCGTAATGAACGCCTCATCGCGCGGACCATACGGCGCATGGTGCGAATCGGCGACATAGATGAACGATTCGTCGGGCAGCTGCGCGCGCACGGCGCGCAGCACCGACAGGCCACCCAGCCCTGAATCGAAGATGCCGATGGGGGCGACGGTGGTGGCCGTCGCAGCGATAACGGAAGGTGTCGACATGAACGGGCTGGAGGCGATGGCGGGAAGGGCGGGGCGAGCTTACTCCGGCGAACCCATCATCGTTTGCTGGTAGTTCTGCAGGCCGACCTTGCCGATCAGGTCGATCTGCGTTTCCAGCCAGTCGATGTGCTCTTCGGTGTCGTCGAGGATCTTTTCGAAGATCTCGCGCGACACGTAGTCGCGAACCGATTCGCAGTAGGCGATCGCTTCCTTGCACGTGGTCTGCGAGATCTGCTCGAGCTTCAGGTCGCACTTCAGGATTTCTTCGGTCTCTTCGCCGACGAGCAGCTTGTGCAGGTCCTGCAGGTTCGGCAGGCCGTCGAGCATGAACACGCGCTCGATCAGCCAGTCGGCGTGCTTCATTTCGCCGATCGACTCGTCGTACTCGTGCTTGCCGAGCTTGTCGAGGCCCCAGTGCTTGTACATGCGCGCATGCAGGAAGTACTGGTTGATCGCCGTGAGTTCATTCTTCAGTTGGGCGTTCAGATATTCGATGACTTTCTTGTCGCCTTGCATGGCTGTTCCTTGTTCAGTGGGGCTTCAGAAACCGAACGATAATCGCTCGAACGAGAAAAGCCAAGCCTCGAAGCCTTGCCGGGCCTGCCTTTTGCGTGTAATGAGAATCAGCCTTGAGTAGCCGGCTACACGCGATAATGAGAACGAGAAGCAAAAAGGCCGGACTCCCGTCCGGCCTTTCGTGCGATCGCGCTTAAGCGGCCGCGACCGGGATCTTGCCGATCTTCGCCTGCCACTCCTTCGGACCGGTCTGGTGCACCGACGTGCCCGACGAATCGACGGCAACCGTCACCGGCATGTCCTGCACGTCGAACTCGTAGATCGCTTCCATGCCGAGGTCTTCGAACGCGAGCACCTTCGCGCCGCGGATCGCCTTCGACACGAGGTAGGCCGCGCCGCCGACCGCCATCAGGTAGGCCGCCTTGTGCTTCTTGATCGCGTCGATCGCGACCGGGCCGCGCTCGGCCTTGCCGACCATCGAGATCAGGCCCGTTTGCGCGAGCATCGTCTCGGTGAACTTGTCCATGCGCGTGGCCGTCGTCGGGCCGGCCGGGCCGACCACCTCGTCGCGCACCGGATCGACCGGGCCGACGTAGTAGATCACGCGGTTCGTGAAGTCGACCGGCAGCTTCTCGCCCTTCGCGAGCATGTCGGCGATGCGCTTGTGCGCGGCGTCGCGGCCGGTGAGCATCTTGCCCGACAGCAGCAGCGTCTGGCCCGGCGCCCAGCTCGCGACTTCCTCCGGCGTCAGCGTGTTCAGGTCGACGCGCTTGCTGGTTTCCGTGTTCGGTTCCCACTGGACCTTGGGCCAGGCGTCGAGCGACGGCGCTTCAAGCTTGGCCGGGCCCGAGCCGTCGAGCACGAAGTGCGCGTGGCGCGTGGCCGCGCAGTTCGGGATCAGCGCGACCGGCTTCGACGCGGCGTGCGTCGGTGCGGCCATGATCTTCACGTCGAGCACGGTCGCCAGGCCGCCGAGGCCCTGCGCGCCGATGCCGAGCGCGTTGACCTTCTCGTGCAGCTCGACGCGCAGTTCCTCGACCCAGTCCTGCGGGCCGCGCGCGATGATTTCCTGGATGTCGATCGGCTCCATCAGCGATTCCTTCGCCATCAGCATCGCCTTCTCGGCGGTGCCGCCGATGCCGATCCCGAGCATGCCGGGCGGGCACCAGCCCGCGCCCATCGTCGGGACCGTCTTCAGCACCCAGTCGACGATCGAGTCGGACGGGTTCAGCATCACGAACTTCGACTTGTTCTCCGAGCCGCCGCCCTTCGCCGCGACCTGCACGTCGACCTTGTCGCCCGGCACGATCTCGTAGTGGATCACGGCCGGCGTGTTGTCCTTGGTGTTCTTGCGGCCGCCTTCCGGCGGGTTGACGATCGACGCGCGCAGCACGTTGTCCGGGTGCGTGTAACCGCGGCGCACGCCTTCGTTGATCATGTCGGTGAGGCCCATCGTCGCGCCGTCCCAGCGCACGTCCATGCCGACCTTCACGAAGATTGTGACGATGCCGGTGTCCTGGCAGATCGGGCGCTTGCCTTCCGCGCACATGCGGCTGTTCGTGAGGATCTGTGCGATCGCGTCCTTCGCGGCCGGGCTCTCTTCCAGCTCGTACGCGCGGCCGAGTGCCTGGATGTAGTCGAGCGGATGGTAGTAGCTGATGTACTGCAGCGAATCCGCGATGCTCTGGATCAGGTCTTCCTGTTTGATGACGGTCATGGCTGAGACTCTGTGAGGACTGTGGGGAATGCGTTTATGCGATGACGGCTGCTTCGGCCGGCTTGCGGGACGCAGCCACGGCTGGCGCATGCGTCTCGTGGAAATGGGTGGGATGCGTGTGGGTCGTCAGGCGGTCGACCCACGCCATCACGAGCGCCGACACGAGGAACGACACGTGGATGATCACCTGCCACATGATCGCGTGCATCGTGTGCTGGTCGGGGTTGATGAAGGTCTTCAGCAGGTGGATCGACGAAATGCTGATCAGCGCCATCGACAGCTTGACCTTCAGCACGCCCGCGTTCACGTGGTCGAGCCATTCGGGCTCGTCGGGGTGGCCCTCGATGCCGAGGCGCGACACGAACGTTTCGTAACCGCCGACGATCACCATGATCAGCAGGTTCGAGATCATCACCACGTCGATCAGGCCGAGCACCGCGAGCATCACGCTGATTTCGTCGAGGCCGGCCGCATGCGACAGCAGATGCCAGACTTCCTTCAGGAACAGGAACACGTAGACGGCCTGCGCGACGATCAGGCCCAGGTAAAGCGGAACCTGGAGCCAGCGGCTCATGAAAATCAGGGCGGGAAGCGGGCGAAGCGAGCGACGGGCAGGGTGGCCGGGCGAATGCGGGGCGGACATGGTGGTGGTGCGGGCGCGGTGCGCAGGTATCGGGGGTAATCTTGAAAAGGCGCGCTATTGTAACGCGTCGGCCGGCGCGACTGCAGCGACGCGCCGGCACGGCCGGGGACCGATCAGGATGCGGCCGCCGGCACACGCTTCACGCGCAGGCTTGCGAGCACGATGCCGGTGACGACGCACGCGAGCGCGATGCCGTGCGCAAGCGTCGGGCGCTCGCCAAGGAACGCGATCCCGTATGCGGCTGCGGCGATCGGCAGCACCGCGCTGAACACGCCGGCGAGGCTGCCCGGCACGTGCCGGATGCCCTTCATCCACAGCCAGAACGAGAAGATGCTGGCCGACAGCCCGTACCAGACGACGAGCGCCCACGTGCCGGTGGGGATGCTTGCGTAATCGAAGTGCCACAGCGCCGTCGCGCCGAGCGGCAGCATCAGGAACAGGCCGAACAGGTGCGTGTACGCGCAGATGTCGATCGGCGCGAGCGTCTGCGTGAGCCGGCGCGACAGGATCACGTAGATCGATTCGCAGCACACCGCGCCGAGGATCAGCAGGTTGCCGGTCAGCGAGCCGGATGCGTCGCCGTGCGCGGCCGCGCTGCCGTTGGCGAGGTTGATCGTCACGACGCCGGCGATCGCGAGCGCGATCGACACGAGCGCACGGCCGTTCGGTTTTTCACGCAGGATCAGCCACGCGAACAGCGCGACGATCGCCGGGATCGTGCTCGTGATGACGCCGGCCGCCACCGCGCTCGTGCGCTGCACGCCGTTGAGCATCAGCAGCGTGAACATGAAGGTGCCGAAGAACGCCTGCAGGAACAGGTTCAGCCATTCGCCGCGCTTGACCTTGCGCATCTTCACGGGGCTGAACAGCGGCCACAGCACGGCGATCGCGATCACGAAGCGCAGCGTGGCGAGGATGGCGACGGGAACGAATGCAACGATGGATTTACCGATACCGACGTTGCTGCCGACGAACAGCATCGACAGGATGAGAAAGAGGGCGTAGCGGTTCAAGCTGGAATCCGGGGGGCGAGTTCAGTTAGGATTGTAGGGTCGCGGTCGTTTCAGCGTAAAGCGCCGCCCGGCGTGCGAAACGGCCATGCCGCGTAAGTGACGGGTAAGTTGGAGCGCTTATCGTGGAAACTGCCGCGCCGCACGTTCATCGTCGCGTGACGTGGTGCGGTGCAACATCGTGCGCAGCCTTCGCGGCCGCGTGCGGGTGGGTGGGAGACAGCGGCGCACAGGCGCCGGCCAAGACGCGCGGCGCGCACGATCGCGCCGCCATGCAGAGGATTCATGTTCACCAAGGGGTTGTCGATGTCTGCGATTGAATCGGTTCTTCACGAAACCCGCCAGTTTGCGCCGCCCGCGGCGCTCGAGCAGGCGGCGACCATTTCCGGCATGCCGGCCTATCGCGCGCTCGCCGCCGAGGCCGAGCGCGATTTCGAAGGCTTCTGGGCGCGTCTCGCGCGCGAGGGCCTCGCGTGGCACAAGCCGTTCACGAAGGTGCTCGACGAGAGCAACGCGCCGTTCTACAAGTGGTTCGACGACGGCGAGCTGAACGCGTCGTACAACTGCCTCGACCGCCACGTCGAAGCCGGCAACGGCGAGCGCGTCGCGGTGATCTTCGAAGCCGACGACGGCACCGTCACGCGCGTCACCTATGCCGATCTGCTGGCACGCGTGTCGCGCTTCGCGAACGCGCTGAAGAAACGCGGGATCGGCAAGGGCGATCGCGTCGTCATCTACATCCCGATGTCGATCGAAGGCATCGTCGCGATGCAGGCCTGCGCGCGCATCGGCGCGACCCACTCGGTCGTGTTCGGCGGCTTCTCCGCGAAATCGCTGAACGAGCGGCTCGTCGACGTCGGCGCGGTCGCGCTCGTCACGGCCGACGAGCAGGCGCGCGGCGGCAAGACGCTGCCGCTCAAGAGCATCGCCGACGAGGCGATCGCGATGGGCGGCTGCGAAGCGGTGAAGAGCGTGATCGTCTATCGCCGCACCGGCGGCAAGATCGACTGGCATGCAGGCCGCGACCTGTGGATGCACGAGATCGCGGACGGCGAATCCGACCGCTGCGAGCCGGAATGGGTCGGCGCCGAGCATCCGCTGTTCATCCTGTATACGTCGGGCTCGACCGGCAAGCCGAAGGGCGTGCAGCACAGCACGGGCGGCTACCTGCTGTGGGCCGCGCAGACGATGAAGTGGACCTTCGACTGGAAGCCGACCGACGTGTTCTGGTGCACGGCCGACATCGGCTGGGTCACCGGTCACACGTACATCACGTACGGCCCGCTCGCGTGCGGCGGCACGCAGGTCGTGTTCGAGGGCGTGCCGACCTACCCGGACGCCGGCCGTTTCTGGAAGATGATCGGCGATCACAAGGTCACCGTGTTCTACACCGCGCCGACCGCGATCCGTTCGCTGATCAAGGCCGCCGAGGCCGACGACAAGGTCCACCCGAAGAGCCACGACCTGTCGAGCCTGCGCATCATCGGCACGGTCGGCGAGCCGATCAATCCGGAAGCATGGATGTGGTATCACAAGCACGTCGGCCAGGAGCGCTGCCCGATCGTCGATACGTGGTGGCAGACCGAGACGGGCGGCCACATGATCACGCCGCTGCCGGGCGCAACGCCGACCGTACCGGGTTCGTGCACGCTGCCGCTGCCCGGCATCATGGCCGCGGTGGTCGACGAGACGGGCCAGGACGTGCCGAACGGGCAGGGCGGCATTCTCGTCGTCAAGCGCCCGTGGCCGGCGATGATCCGCACGATCTGGGGCGACCCGGAGCGCTTCAAGAAGAGTTATTACCCGGAAGAGCTCGGCGGCACGCTCTACCTCGCCGGCGACGGCACCGTGCGCGACAAGGACACCGGCTACTTCACGATCATGGGCCGGATCGACGACGTGCTGAACGTGTCGGGCCACCGGCTCGGCACGATGGAGATCGAGTCGGCGCTGGTGTCACACGAGCTCGTTGCCGAGGCGGCGGTTGTCGGCCGTCCGGACGACACGACGGGCGAGGCGGTGGTCGCGTTCGTCGTGCTGAAGCGTTCGCGTCCGGAAGGCGAAGAGGCGGCGGCACTTGCCAAGACGCTGCGCGACTGGGTCGGCAAGCAGATCGGGCCGATCGCGAAGCCGAAGGACATCCGCTTCGGCGACAACCTGCCGAAGACGCGCTCGGGCAAGATCATGCGGCGCCTGCTGCGCTCGCTCGCGAAGGGCGAGGCGATCACGCAGGACACGTCCACGCTCGAGAACCCGGCCATCCTCGACCAGCTCGCCGAAGTGCGCTGATCTCACCTGTCGTGCGCCACGCGCGCATGAGCCCCTGCGCGGCAATCCCGATTGTCCGCGCAGGGGCTTTTTGCTAAATAACGGCATGACCGTTCCGACCCGTCCGGCGCCTGTCGCGCCGCCGCCCGTTCCCGAACCGCTCGCGCGTGCCCACGCGCGCTACTGGCGTTTCAACGTCGCGTTGATCGCGGTGCTGATGGCGATCGGCTTCTCGGTGTCGTTCGTCGTACCGTTCTTCGGGCCGGCGCTCGCCGGGGTCCGGTTCGCCGGCTTCAGCCTGCCGTTCTATGTCGGCGCGCAGGGCGCGATTCTCGTGTATCTCGTGCTGATCGTCGTCTACATCGGGCTGATGCAACGCGCGGACCGTACGCTGCGCCGCGCGTACGACGACCATGCGGCGCGCATCGGCAATGCGCACGGCGGGCGCTGATTCATGCTGACGCATCGACTGATACGCGCATACGCGCTCTACACGCTGGGTTTTCTCGGGTTCGTGCTGCTGATGTGGCGGATCGAGCGCGCGACCGGCTCCGGCGTCTGGATCGGCTACGTGTTCCTGTTCGTGCCGATCGCCGTGTATGCGGTGATCGGGCTGCTGTCGCGCACGTCCGATCTCGTCGAGTACTACGTGGCCGGGCGGCGCGTGCCGTCCGCGTTCAACGGGATGGCGACGGCGGCCGACTGGCTGTCGGCCGCGTCGTTCATCGGTCTGGCCGGATCGCTCTACTCCACCGGCTACGACGCGCTGGCGTACGTGATGGGCTGGACGGGCGGGTTCTGCCTCGTCGCGTTCCTGCTCGCACCTTATGTGCGCAAGCTCGCGCGCTACACGATTCCCGACTTTCTCGGCACGCGCTTCTCGAGCACGGCCGTGCGCGCGCTGGCGGCCGGCGCGGCGATCCTGTGTTCGTTCGTGTACCTGGTCGCGCAGATCCAGGGGATCGGCTTGATCGCGACGCGCTTCATCGGCGTCGATTTCGCGATCGGCATCTTCTGCGGGCTCGCGGGCATTCTCGTGTGTTCGTTTCTCGGCGGGATGCGCGCGGTCACGTGGACGCAGGTCGCGCAGTACATCATCCTGATCAGCGCGATCCTGATTCCGGTGTCGCTGATCGCGATGAAGAACGGGCTCGGCCCCGTGCCGCAGTTCAATTACGGCAAGCTGATGGAGCGCGTCGCGGCGCGCGAGGCGCAGGTGCGCGATGCAGCCGACGAGCAGCAGGTGCGCGACGCGTACCGGCGGCAGGCCGCGGACATCCAGACGCGGCTCGACCGGTTGCCGGCGTCCTATGCGGACGCGCGCCGGCATCTCGTCGACCAGCTTGCCGACTTGCGGCGCCATAACGGGCCGCTGCGCGAGATCAGCCAGCGCGAGCGCGAACTGGCCGACTTCCCGCGCGATCCGGCGGCGGCGCGCGTCGCGTGGACGCAGGCGCGCGACGACATGCTGGCGCGTGCCGAGCCGCCCGTGCCGATGCACGAACCGTTTCCCGCCGCGAGCGACGACGAACGCAAGCCGCGCGAGCGGAATTTCCTCGCGCTGCTGCTGTGCCTGTCGCTCGGCACCGCGAGCCTGCCGCACATCCTGACGCGCTACAACACGACCACGTCGGTTGCGTCGGCGCGGCGCTCGGTCGGCTGGACGCTGTTCTTCATCGCGCTGTTCTACCTGAGCGTGCCGGTGCTCGCGGTGCTGATCAAGTACGAGATCCTGGCGAACCTCGTCGGGCGGCCGTTCGCCGAATTGCCGGCGTGGGTCACGCAATGGCATCACTTCGAGCCCGACCTGATCAGCGTCGTCGAGGTGATTCGCGACGGCATCGTGCACTGGTCGGAAATCCAGATGCAGCCGGACATGGTCGTGCTGGCCGCGCCGGAGATCGCGGGGCTCCCGTATGTCGTGTCGGGGCTGATCGCGGCCGGTGCGCTTGCCGCCGCGCTGTCGACCGCGGACGGGCTGCTGCTGACGATCGCGAATGCGCTGTCGCACGACGTTTATTACTGCATGGTCGCGCCGGACGCATCGAGCCAGCGGCGCGTGACGATCTCGAAGGTGCTGCTGCTCGGTGTCGCGCTGTTCGCGTCGTATGTCGCGTCGCTCAATACGGGGAAGATTTTGTTTCTCGTCGGCGCGGCGTTCTCGCTGGCGGCATCGAGCTTCTTTCCGGTGCTCGTGCTCGGCGTGTTCTGGAAGCGCACGACGACGCGCGGCGCGATCGCCGGGATGGTGACGGGGCTCGCGGTGTGCGTGTACTACATCGTGTCGACCTATCCGTTCTTCACGCAGCTGACGGGGTTCGCGGGGCGCACGTGGTTCGGGATCGAGCCGATCAGCTCGGGCGTGTTCGGCGTGCCGGCGGGGTTTGCGGTGGCGATCGTGGTGAGTCTGTGCGATCGGCGGCCGGATGAATATACGCGGGCGCTGGTGGATTACATCAGGCATCCGTGAGGGGGAGGGCGCGGGGAGGCCGGCGGGACGGAACGGTCGCATTGCCACACACGCCGACGATCAAGTAGATGGGTTCGTCCACCACGGCTTCGACGGCTTCGACGGCTTCGGGAAAGAGATGTGGCCGAGTATGACTAATGACAAGCATCGAGCAAACGCGAATGCTACTCGAGATATTGAACGAATCAGGCGATACGGTTTGTGTTTGACGCTCGCCGGGTTCGCTACCTCGAATCCTGAACGGATATGACGCGCTCGACGATATGGGCGAAGGTCTGGACGGAGGGGCGGATGGCTTCGACATCGAGCGCGCCGAACCCCAACAGAAATCCGTCACGAAATTTTGGATCGCCTTGATTGAACGTGTGCAGCCGGCGAAGGTAAATGCCCTGTTCGAGAGAACGCGATATGGTCGTGTCGAAGTCGACCAGATCGCGAATCCTGACAGTCATATGCAGACCCACCGCGTTTCGCGACGTATCGAGTGCATCGCCAAAACTCTGATCCAGGCATCGGAGCAATTCCGAATGTCTTGCACCGTAGATATCGCGCATCCGCCGAATATGCTTCGCGAAATGCCCGTCGGTAATGAAGTCGGCCATCGCCGCCTGTAATGAAAGGTGCCCTGGCCTGTACAAGCGCAACGAAGCGGCTGCAAAGGAATCGACCAGATCGGGCGGAACGACGATATAGCTGAGCCTCATGCCGGGATACATGATCTTGCTGAACGTTCCCATCAGAATGACGCGATCGCTTTTATCGGCACCTTGAAGCGACGGAAGCGCGCGCTGGTCATATCGGAATTCACTGTCGTAGTCGTCTTCCAGCACGAATGCGTCCCACCGCTCGGCAGCCTCGCACAGCCGGGTGCGCCGTTCGTCCGACAATGTGACGCCCATCGGAAACTGATGCGATGGCGTCGTCACGATCAGGCGGGGCCGACGCACGCATCGTTCGATCTGTATGCCGTTGTGATCGACGGCAATAGCCTCCACATCCAGCCCGTTGGCGCGCAACAGGATCGGCGTCGCCCAATGGCAAGGGTTCTCGACATAAGCCAGTTCACCCGCATCGGCCAGAATGCGCGAGCAAAGATCGATCGACTGATTGCTGCCCATGGTCACGATGATCTGTTCCGGGGTAGTTCGGACTGCTCGCGATATGCGCAGGTAGTCGGACAGCGCGCGGCGCAACGGGAGATATCCCCCTGGATTGGAGTAGCCCATGAGATCCACGTGCTGCTCCCCGAGATAGCGATTCTGGATACGCCTCCATGTCTGATAAGGAAAGTAACCCGTATCGCAGACCCCAGGCACGAACGCGCCCTTACGCTCCTGAATGCCGGCGGGAGCGCGTATCAGTTGCTCCCCGCGTTCAGACAGCGTTCGTGCCGTCGACGCTCGAAGCGACGGCTTCGTCGAATGCGGCAGCGTGTCGGCGACAAGCGTGCCGCTCGTGGAGTCGGAACGAAGATAGCCGTCGGCCGAGAGTCTTTCATAAGACGTTACGACGGTTATCCGGGAAACCTCGAGTGCCGCCGCGAGCGTTCGCGACGACGGCAAACGCGTTGAGGCCTTCAGCGTGCCGTCGGATATCGCGTCTCGGATCGCGTTCGCGATCTGGACCTGTAGCGATGCTGACCCGTCTCGACGAAGGCGGCTGATCAGGAGGTCGGCGAGCAGCGAGTCAGCCATTGGACCTATCGAACTTTCTGAATTGGACTCATAGCATCACCACGGGAACACGTACTGTCAAGGCCAACCTCTTTCCGCTTATTGGTGGTCCTATGCGAGTATCTGTGCGCAAGAATATTCTTCAGTTGCATCGGGTGATAGGTCTGAGCATTGGACTGTTCGTCGTCATGGTGGCGATGACGGGCGCAGGCATGCTATTTCGTGCGCAGCTCGAACCGGTCGTCTACCCTGGTCTGCTCAAAGTTCAGACGTGTAACGCGCGCCTGCCGCTCGATACGTTGATCGCCAATGCCCGCGCTTCCAATCCGGCAGCAGGCCGGCCAAAGCAACTCCGCATATACGACGACGCGGATTCCAGCACACGTATTCTCCTTGGCGACAACCGGTGGTACTACGTAAATCCATGCAGCGGCAAAGTCCTCGGAAGCGAGGATCGTTACGGCGGCCTGTTCGGTGCGATGGCTGCCCTCCACAGTTTTCATTTCCTGAAAAATGGCAGCGTTGTCGCAGGATCGCTTGCGCTGACATTTGCGTTCGTCCTCGTCGTTGGCGGCCTGGCGGTGTGGATTCCGGAGACGCTGCGCAAACGTAGGCGAGCCGACACGACCGCGGCCAACCTTCCCGTTCGTGCGCGCCGGCTCAACCTGCACAAAAGGCTCGGCGGCTATGTCAGCGTCATCCTGCTTGCGTGCGCGCTCACCGGTGCCTTGCAGTCGTTCCAGTTCGTGAGGGACGCGCTCTATGCACTGACGGCCTCCATGCCCCCCACGCCGTCTCCCAAACTGGTCGTGCAGTCCACTGCGCCTGGTTTGTCCGTGGAGGAACTGTGGCAACGAGCACAGGCTTTGGTGCCGAAGCCGGAATATGCCCGCATTCACTACCCAGCCAATCCCGGGGATGCTTTCAACGTCGACCTCGTCGCACGCGACGCACCGCATATCAATGCATTTTCCTACGCAAGTCTCGACACGAGAACGGGCAAGGTATTGCGTTTTACTTCTTATTCCGATAACAGCTTAGGTCATCGAATTTACCTGACGGCGCTTGCACTGCATTACGGATGGCTGAGCGGCGGATTTTTGCAAGTGCTGCAACTCATCGGCGTACTCTCGGTGCCGGTCCTGGCCTACATCGGCATCGGAAGCTATCTGCGCGGAAAACGCAAACGGCCTGAATCGGCGCTCGCGTTGGCGCCCGCGGCTCAACAGACGACGCTCACGTTGAAAGTGGCCAGGAAAACAGCCGAGGCGGAGAACGTTCAATCGTTCGAACTCGTCGACCCTACCGGAAAACCGCTGCCGCCATTTACGGCCGGCTCCCACATCGATGTTCATGTACCCGGTGGAAAGGTGCGTCAATACTCGTTGTGCAATTCGTCAGCGGAGAGGCATCGTTATCTGATTGCCGTCATGCTGGCCGAATCGACGCGCGGCGGATCGAAGGCCATGCATGAGCGGCTCGGCGAAGGGGACTTGATCGAAGTCGGCCTGCCTAAAAATTTCTTCCCGCTCGTGGAAACCGCGAAGCGCTCCGTGCTTGTCGCGGGCGGTATCGGTATCACGCCGATCCTGAGCATGTCGGAACACCTGGCTGAAGTGGGAGCCGATTTCGACTTGCACTACTTTGCGCGCTCCGCGTCTCGCGCTGCCTTTGTCGAGCGCATCCAGCGTTCGACATTCGCCGACCGCGCTTTCTTTCACTTCACGCAAGACGAGCAACAGCAGCGGCTGGACCTGGCCGGATTTTTCGACAGCCATGATACCGAAACGCACCTGTACGTATGCGGCGGTGAGGCATTCATGAATGCGGTCATCAACGCAGCATTGGGAAAGGGGTGGCGCGAAGACCGAATACACCGGGAGTACTTCAGTGCAGAGCAGAGGGAATGTGACGGAAATTCCGAATTCGATGTCGTGATCGCAAGCACGGGCGAGACGATTCGGATACCCGAAGACAAGACTGTCATGGTGGCTTTGGCCGATTGCGGAATCCATATTCCGGCGTCTTGCGAACAAGGCGTCTGCGGCACCTGCGTGACGCGCGTGCTGGATGGCGAACCGCAACATCGCGACTTGTTTCTCTCCGATGACGAGAGAAAAAGAAACGACCTCTTCACTCCCTGCTGCTCGCGCGCCAATAGCCGGACGCTGGTACTCGATCTTTAAGTGAAACGACCGGCGGCGCCGGTAAAACCATAAACAAATTTCTGATTGGAGAGGCCGTTGGCGCGATCGAGGATCGCGCTCTCGGCTTGGCATGCGCTCGTCAAGCGCAGGTGCGAGCTATTCGCGGCGTTGCTGCGACTGCACGGCGCATCGCCTTCATGGCCAATGAGATCGATAGGAATCGACCGTTTTTTTCAACCACTGGATGGAGATACAAATGAAGATCCCGACAAAGCTGGCCGTCGTGGCAAGCCTGCTTGCAGGCATGGGCGCGAGCAGCCTCGCGCAGGCCCATGGCATCTGGTTCGCGCAGCGCTCGAACCAACTGGCGTTGGTCTACGGCATCGGCGCCGACGATCTGGACATGATCAAGCGGCAGTCCAAGGTAAAGAGTGTCACCGCCTACGACGAACAAGGCAAGGAGGTTTCCACGCAACTCACGGCCAGCGGCCCGCTGCTCGTAGTGAATACCGACAACCAGCCGGCAATCGTTGCAGGCGTGTTGGACAACGGCCTGTGGAGCAAGACGACGGACGGCAAGTGGCACAACAAGGGCAAGGATGAAGTGCCCAACGCCGAGATCAGCTTGCACACGTTCAAGTACGCGGTGCATCTGCGTCGCCCTCTGCATGGTGCGATGCCGATACTGCCAGAGCAGAAGCTGCAGATCGTGCCGGTCGGCAATCAACTGCCGGATCGGATGGGCCAGCCGCTCACGGTTCGGGTGCTGTATGACGGCAAGCCCGCAGCGGGCGTCGAGGTGCAGCCAGACCTTCTCAACGATCCCGACTCCGAACCGCTTAAGACGGGAGCCGACGGCAACGTGACGATTCCGGTGCGCAACCAGGGTTTGAACGTCGTCGTTGCGAAATTCGACTCGCCGCCGTCGGAACCCGCGAAGACGAACAGCGACGAGCACGAGGCCACGCTGTCTTTCGTGCTGCCGCATCTGCCGGAGTGATCGACCGGACCGCCATCTGCTGGTCGCCTGCAACGATGATTGCCGGCGTTCTCTTCGTTCCCGAAAGCGCTGCCTGCCACGCATGAAGGACATTGTTTCAACTGTTTTTATTCACCCATACCGCATTCACATGAAAAAGTCTCTGATTGCAGCGGTCCTGCTAGCCTCGGTCGTATGTACGGCACGTGCCCAGAGCAGCGTTACGCTCTACGGCTTGATCGACGTCGGGATGAACTATGCGAACAACATTGGCGGTCATAGCCAGTATTCAATGGGCGCGGGCAATCTCGCCGGCAATCGCTGGGGGCTGCGTGGTTCCGAGGATCTCGGCGGCGGCCTGAAAACGATTTTCGTGCTGGAGAATGGATTTAGTATTGCGAACGGAAGGCTTGGCCAGGGGGGAGACGAATTCGGGCGACATGCGTATGTCGGCCTGTCGTCATCGAACATAGGTACCGTTACGTTCGGCCGTCAATATGATCCGATTACCGACCTGATCTACATGTTCGTCGCGGCTCAGACGTGGGCCGGATACGCGAGCGCCCATCCTGGCGATGTAGACAACACCGATGGCAGCAACCACATCAACAATGCGATCAAGTTCACCAGCGTGTCGTATGGTGGATTCACATTCGAGGGCGCCTACAGCTTCGGCGGTATCGCTGGAAAATTCAACCAGAATCAGATCTGGTCGGTCGCGGCGAACTATGTTCGGGGGCCGCTCACACTTGGGGCCGCCTTCGCCGATGCACGGGATCCCAACTTCTCCTACTTCGGCAATAACGCGGCTTCAAGCGCTACCGGGTCCAATATGGGCGCAAGTCGTGTGTATTCGGGCTATGCGTCCGCGAAAAGACAGCAGATCTTCGTTGCGGGCGCTTCTTACGTCGTCGGTGCCGCGACCCTCGCTGTCGACTACAGCAACACGCAGTTCAAGAATATCGGGGCGTTGCCGGGTCTCCCGGCAACAGGCGCGGGTGGCGATGCACGATTCCACGACATTGAAGTCAACATCCTCTATCGCCTCACGCCTGCACTCCAGTTGGGTGTCGGCTATAACTTCTTGAAAGGCTATGGCGTCAACGGTGCGATTTACAATCAAGGTGCGATTGGCGTCGATTACTTTCTGTCGAAGCGGACGGATTTATACGCAAACGCGGTCTATCAGCACGCGTCGGGCACTGATTCGACAGGTGGGAGGGCGGTCGCCAACCTCAACGGCCTGACGGCTTCCACCACCCAGAGTCAAGCGGAAGTCGTTTTCGGCATTCGACATCGCTTTTAGCAATCTGCGTTCGAGGACTGAAACCTATTCGCACCCCGCGGGCACGATACGAGGTCGTGCCTGCGTCGTTGCACTGAATAGCGATCGTCTCGTCGAGCGTGCTGAACGACATGCATCATGCACTGGCCGAACCCGGTGGGCGAAACGAATACCTGCCGCTGCTCGGGTAGCCGATTCGTGAGCGTGAAAACAAAAAACCCCGCAAATCATTGATTTTGCGGGGTTTTCGCCAAGAATTCTGGCGGAGAGAGGGGGATTCGAACCCCCGATAGGCGATTAACCTATACACGCTTTCCAGGCGTGCGACTTAAACCACTCATCCATCTCTCCGGAAGACCGAGAGTATAGCAAACTCTGGCGGCGGCCCGCCACTCCCTTGCACGCACGTCAGAAATCCGTCGTCATCGACAGCCATACCGGCCGCGTATCTGCTCGTCACCGACTACGACTGCCCGTTCGAGGAGGCCGTCACGTTCACGCTCGTGTCGAAGGATCCGCTGAAGGTGCGCGCGCAGCGTACGGTCGGCGCGATGTACACGTCGTGCCATCTGGATGACGTCACGTGGGCTGACGACCGGCATTTCAGCGCGACGTTCGTGGATGTCGACGGGCGATGGAATTTCACGATTCGTGACCGATCCGTGCCGTTCATCCTGCCTCGGCTCGACATGCATCGCGTACGGGATTGGTAGTGCGCGATCGACTGCCGCGAGCGCCTCATGCACGCGTGCGGACCGTCTGAAATCCGCGGAAACCGGCGGTTTCATTTGTCTTTCGTATTGATCAGACATGTAAGTTTCGGCGCGCACTGAACTTGCGTGGTCCATGCGCATGGCTGCAGGAACGGCGACGCTCGGGCATCGCGTCCACACGCAACATTACAAAATGAATGGAAAGTGAAAGAATTCCTTCCCTTGACGCACCGCACCGTCGCCATTTATTGTCCGTCTGCCGCCGTGAGAGAGCACGGCGGTTATCGCGGATGCGCGCCTCGCGCGCACGACGACAACACGTAGCAAAAAGCAGAAAAGGAAACGTGGTAGCCACATGAAGCCGCTATTCGACGACAAGAAATCCGATGCGGTCAGCGATCGTCCTTCCACCCCGTCTTTGTCACCCGTCGCAGTGCCCGCGGCCGCCGTCGTGCCGGCCGTGCAGCCGACGGAGCACGCGCGCCTGATCACCGTCGACGAGATCGACCAGCTCGGCGCGACGCAGGGTACGCGGATCGCCGCCTTCTCCCAGCAGATACTCGCGAGCGTCCGCGCGTCGGATGCCGACCGGCTCGGCGACAAGCTCAACGAACTGATCGCGACCGCGAAGGGGCTCGACCCGCGCGGCGCCGACAAGGGCGGGCTGCTCACGCAGGTCACGCGGCTGTTCCGCTCGACCAAGGAAAAGCTGCTGTCGCAATACGAGTCGGTGAGCAAGCGGATGGACACGCTCGTCGTCGAGCTCGAAAACCATGCGCAGCGCCAGAAGGCCGGCATCGACGAGCTCGAGCGGATGTACAACGACAACTACGCGCTGCACCAGGAACTCGCGCAGTCGAAGGCACACGGCGAAACGGCGCTCGCGACGCTGCGCGCGCATCTCGCGGCCGGCCAGCAGCCGGCGGACGACGCGTTCGCCGCGCAACGGCTGCTCGACGTGAAGCGCAAGGTCGACGCACTCGAGAGCAAGCTCGACGACCTCGACCGCGCGATGCTGATGTCGAAGCAGCTCGCGCCGCAGATCCGGATGGAGCAGGACCAGAAACGCACGCTGACGTCGAAGTTCATGACGATCAAGACCGTGCTGATCCCCGCGTGGACCAACGCGTTCGCGCTCTACCTCGAGCAGCTCAGCACGAAGCGCGCGGCGGCGCTCGCGAACGCGACGTACGACGCGGCCGACGAGGCGATTCGCGCGCAGGCCGACCTGAATCGCCAGAACGCGCAGGAAGTCGCGAAGCTCGGCCAGCGTCCGGTGATCTCGACCGACACGTTCGAATACGCGCAGCAGCAGCTGTTCGGCGCGTTCGACGACATCACGCAGATCATCGCCGACGGCAAGCGCCAGCGCGAGCAGGACGCGCCGCGCCTGCGCCAGCTCGAACAGGACTTGATCTCCCGATTCGCTCCGAAGCACCATTGAGGAACACCGCATGATTACGCTTGAGAAACGCGCGGCGAAGGTCGCGATCGTCCTCGAAAAACGCCAGATCCTGAAGCCGCCCGTCGTACGTGTCGGCGCGGCGCTCGATATCTCGGGCTCCGCGAAGCCGCTTTACCAGTCGGGCGTGATCCAGGAGACGCACGACCGGATTCTCGGCATCGCACTGAAGTTCGACGACAACGGCGAAGTCGACACGTGGACCTTCACCGAAGGCTACGACCGCCTGCCGACCGCGACGCCGGACAACTACGGCTCGTACATCTCCGATCACGTGCTCGAAGCGCGGATCGACAAGTGGGGCGGCACTCAGTACGCGCCGGTGATGAACGACATCGTCGACTTCTTCTTCCGCGCGCCGGAGCCGAAGCGCGAAGCAAAGCGCGGCTTCCTGAGCCGGCTGTTCGGCGGCGCGGACGAAACCCCCGCCCCGGCCGCATCCGCGCCGGCGAACGGCCATCTGCCCGCATGGGTGCTGTTCGTCACCGACGGCCAGAACCCGAAGAACGACCGCAAGCGCGTGCGCCAGTTGCTGGCCGAGTCGCAGCACTTCCCGCTGTACTGGTCGCTCGTCGGCGTCGGCGATCCGGACGAATTCGGCTTCCTCGCTGAAATCGCGGACGAGATGCCGAACGTCGGCTTCCTGCATCTCGAATCGCTCGACCTCAGCGACGAACAGATCTACGAACAGTTGATCACGCAGGAATTCTGCGACTGGGTGCGCGCGAAGTAAGCGCGGCCCGCACGCCCCTTTTTCAAAACTCGATTACCCCCATCATGTTGAAAGACTTCAAGATCCCGCTGTCGCTCACGGTGCTTGCGCTGATCGCGGCCCATCTCCTCGGCGGCGTAAAGGACATGCTGATCGTCGCGGTCCTGTGTGTGCTCGAAATTTCGCTGTCGCTCGACAACGCGGTCGTCAACGCATCGGTGCTCAAGAACTGGTCGGAGAAGTGGCGCAACCGCTTCATGGTGTTCGGCCTGCCGGTTGCCGTGTTCGGCATGCGGCTCGTGTTCCCGCTGCTGATCGTCGCGGTGATCGGCCACATCGGCCTGTGGGACGCGCTGACGCTCGCGGTCGAATCGCCCGAGAAGTACGCGGCGGTGCTGACGTCCGCGCATCACGAGGTGTCGGCGTTCGGCGGCGCGTTCCTGCTGATGGTGTTCTTCAAGTTCATGCTCGACACCGAGAAGGACGAGCACTGGATCGGTTTCCTCGAAGGCCCGATGCGCCATCTCGGCCGCATCACCGCGCTGGAAGTGGCGCTGACGCTCGCGATCGTGATCGTCGCGTCGTTCTACGTGCCGGCGGCCGAGCAGGTGAGCTTCCTGCTCGCGGGTGCGTTCGGCGTGATCAGCTTCGTGATTGCGCACGGCATCGGCGATCTGATCGGCGGCGAGGACACCGGCACGCGCGTGGTGCGCGAAGGCGTCGCGGGTTTCATGTATCTCGAAGTGCTCGATTCGTCGTTCAGCTTCGACGGCGTGATCGGCGCGTTCGCGCTGTCGAACAACATCTTCCTGATCGCGCTCGGCCTCGGCGTCGGCGCGGCCTACATCCGGGAGATGACGCTCGTGCTGCTGAAGAAGGGCACGCTCGCGCAGTATCGCTTTCTCGAACACGGTGCGTTCTGGGCGATCGGTGCGCTCGCAACGATCATGTTTCTCGGCGTGAAGTTCGAGGTGCCCGAGGTCGTCACGGGCCTGATCGGCGCGGCGATGATCGCCGCGGCCGTGTGGTCGTCGATCGTCGTGCAGCGCAAGGAAGACCGGACCGCGGTGGCGGGCGAGTAATACGCGCGGCCCGGAAACCATCAACGAGGGCCGCGCACGGCGGCCCGGCATTGCCGCCGGCGCAACGGCGGTTCCAGCAGAAGAGGTTCAGATGATCAATTTGTCGAAAGGCGGTCGCGTCAACCTGTCGAAGGAAGCGCCCGGCACGCAGAAATTCCGCATCGGTCTCGGTTGGGACGCGAACGCGACGGACACGGGCACGGATTTCGATCTCGACGTGTCGGTGTTCCTGTGCAAGTACGATGCGCAGACCAATCCGAAGCTGATCTCGGATCAGCACTTCGTGTTCTACAACAGCGAAGTGCGCACGATGGACCGCGAGGAAACCTTCATCCAGCCGGGCGACGATTTCCCGAAGCGCGGGATGCCGGCGTCGAAGTGCATGGGCGTCGTGCATAGCGGCGACAACCGCACGGGCAGCGGCGGCGGCGACGACGAAGTGATCTTCATCGACATGACGAAGCTTGCTGCCGACGTCGAGGAAATCTCGGTGGTCGTGACGATCGACCAGGCTGAAGCGCGCCGCCAGAATTTCGGGCAGGTTCGCAACAGCTACATCCAGATCGCCGACGAGGTGTCGGGTGCAGTGATCGCGAAGTATGCGTTGGAAGAGGATTTCTCGATGGAGACGTCGGTGCAGGTCGGCAGCTTCTATCGCCGCGACGGCCACTTCATGTTCAAGGCGGTCGGCGCCGGCTACAACCGTGGCCTCGGCGATTTCGTGCGCGCGTACGGCGGCGCGGTCTGACTGGCGGCAGCCCGGCGTGCGGGAAACCGCCGCGCCGGGCAGGATGCAGCGATGACGAATCCGTCAGACGAGCCGAAGCGGCTCGAGTTCGATACGACGCCCGAGCGCACGCCCGGGCGTCTTGCGTTCGACGCGCCGCCCGCGGCCGGTGCGCCGGCCGCGCATGCGCCCGACCGGCCGGCGCCGCAGGCGCTCGACTTCGGGCCGGCGGCCGACAAGGTTGTGCGCACGGCGCCCGCCGATGCGGTCGGCCGTGCGCTGTTCGGCGAATCGAACCATCCGCTGCTCGAATCGTGCTTCCGCACCGCGCAGGCCAGCTTCCCGAATCTCTATCCCGACTACGCGCCGCGCATCGAGCGGCACATCCGGCAACTGGTGCCGCTCAAGCTCGCGACGGTCGCGACGATCGGCGACGGTGCGCTTGAAACGGCGGGCAACCTCGTCGAAGCCGTCGCGGCGACGACGCGCGAATTCAACGAACTCGGCGCGGCCGACACGATGGCCGGCATGCTCGCGCAGGCGACGCGCAAGGCCGGCATGTTCGAACGCTGGTTCGGCGCGGCGTCGGGCCATGTCGACTACCGTGCGGCGCTCGGCGCGCTCAAGCAATCGCTCGGCTTCTTCCCGCGTCGCACCGAGGAGCTTGCCGCGAAGGTCCGTCATGCGGAAGAAAACCTCGTGGTTGTGCTCGCGGCGCTGAGTGCGGTGGCGGACGTCGTGCGCGTGCCGGACGATGCGGGCGTCGAGCGCACGCTGTTCGACCGCCGCAACATCGTCGGGCAGGCCGTCCGGCAGATCCGGATGCAGCCCGCGCAACTGCGCGGGCTCGATGAGCGCGTGACCGACCTGCTGTCGCGCGCCGATCACCTGATGAACGTCGTGCTGCCGGCGGCGCTGGCGGCGCGGCCGCAACGCTGAGCAAACGTCACGACGACCACCTGCGCTTCGGCGCGCGTGGTCGGTGCCCGGGCCACGCTACGTCACGCCGTTTCGCGCGCATTGGCGCGAGTCTGCTATCTTCCCGGGCATCTCATCGCTTTCCCGCCGATTCTCCATGACTGACCGCATCGTCGCCGCGTTCGATTTCGACGGCACCATCACGACCACCGACAGCTTCCGCCACTTCGTCCGCTACGCGGTCGGTACGCCGCGCTTTGCATGGGCCGGGCTGCGCGCGCTGCCGTGGATCGTCGCGATGAAGGCCGGGCTGCTGTCGCGCGGCGATGCGAAGGCGAAGTTCGCGTCGTTCGCATTCGGGCCGGTCCGCGAGGATGCGCTCGATGCGCTGGCACGCACGTTCGTCGATACGACCCTGCCGCGCTTCGTGCGTCCGGAAATGCTCGAGCGGATTCGCGAGCATCGGGTGCGCGGGCATGAGGTCGTGCTGGTCAGCGCGTCGCCATCGCTGTATCTGGAGAAGTGGGCGAAGACGGCCGGTTTCGACGCCGTGCTCGCGACGCGGCTTGCGTTCGAACGCGGCGCGTTCGCCGGGCGGCTCGACGGCGAGAACTGCTGGGGGCCGCAGAAGGTCGTACGGCTGCGCGGGTGGTGGGGCAACCGGCCGCCGAAGCAGTTGTTCGCATACGGCGACAGCCGCGGCGACAAGGAAATGGCCGAACTCGCGAACTGGTCGTGGATCCGCGGGCAGGGGGCGATGCCGCCGATCGGCGATTGATGCGGCGCGCTGCCGATGCCGGTATTACGCGTCGGCTTGCGCGTTGCGCGCGCCGCGCGACGAACGATAAGCACCCCAGCGATTCGCACGCGCAAACGTGCCGACGTCGTTGAAGCGCACGCCCACTTCGCGCAGCGCCGCATGCGCGGTTCGCGCGGTCAGTTGCCGGATGTAGAACGGATCGCGCACCACGAAGTGATGGATCGCGTGCGTGCTGCCGAAATTGAAGCAGAAGAACTGGAACGGCAGCATCCACCACGGATTGAGCACCTGCGTCTGCTGGATCACGTTGCGCGAATCGATGTCGCCGAAGTAATGCATGTTCGAGCTGACGAAGTTGATGCAGAAGCTGCGCACGAAGTTCGGCCCGAGCCACACCACCGCGAGAAAATCGACGACGTCCATCGCACGCTCGACGAGGGCCGGCACCGTCACCGCATAGCCGAACGCATGCAACGCGAACAGGCCGACGTGATAGACGATGAACGCGTGCCACAGCGCGTAGTACACGTGACCGACCGGCATGTACGACGACACCTGCTCGACGCGCAGCTGCATGCGCTCGGCCGGATCCTGCACCGGCTGCGCGGCCACGTACTGCTTCACCTTGCGGCGCATCGCGGCCGGCCGCAGCACGACGGCGAGCATCCCGTCCGCGATCATCAGCAGGCGCTTCACGCCCCAGCGCTCGCCGTTGGTGATGCCGAATTCCTCGAGATCCGATTCGCCGCCCGACACCTTGTGGTGATGCAGGTGCATGCGCCGCCGCGTCCACGGGTTGATCGTGCCGGGCCGCGTGAGCCAGCACAGCGCCATCATCAGGTGATAGGCCCACGGCGTCTTCTTGAAGTACATCAGGTGGATCAGGTCGTGCTCGAGTTCGTGGATCAGCGACGTGACGAACGCGGCGAGCGGCAGCGCGACGTACCACGCGATCGTGCCGCGTGCATATAGCCACGCGATCGCGAGCATCGCGGCGACCGACACGGCCATCACGGTCGCGCCGACGAGGTTCTGGTTGTCGAGCAGCGGAAAGCGCGCGCGGATCGCATCGCTCGCGGCATTGACCTCGCGGCGGACGTACGCGACCTTGTCGGCGTCGTTGCGAAAGACGATTCGTGCGGGTTGGCTCATCGACCGGAATCCGTGCGGAAAGGGTGGGGCGTTATGCCGATGTGACAAGCATAGGCGCGCGCCGCACCGCACGCGAGGGCCGCCGGTGCCAATGGCGGTGTCATTTCGGGCCACGATGGCCGGCGAGCGAGCGCCCGATCGCGCATCGCGCGGCTAGAGTGTCGCCGCGGTGTCATTGCGGGCCAGCGACGCTACAATCCGCCGAAACCGCTCCGGAGTCCGCCGCATGGCCCTGTCCGTCCCGGATGCCGCGCGCCAGTTGAACAAGGCGACGGTGTCGTCCGCGTATGCGCTGTTCATGCTGATGCTGGCCGAGGAGCGCGGTATCGATGGCGGCCGCATTCTCGCCGGCTCGGGCGTCGAGCGCGACCGGCTCGCGCAGCCCGATGCGCGCATCACGCCGCTGCAGCAGGCGGCGATCGTGTTCAACCTGCTCGATGCGACCGACGACCCGTCGATCGCGATCGAGATCGGCCTGCGCAGCAGCCTGACGAAAGCGGGGCTGATCGGATTCGGGCTGATGAGCTGCGCGACGCTCGGCGAGGCGATTGGGCTCGGCATCCGTTACCTGCCGACGCGCGTGCCGTTCTTCTCGGTGCGGCTCTCGCAGCTCGACGGGATCGTCGACATCGACGTGCTCGAAGCGTTTCCGCTCGGCCGGCTGCGTCAGTTCGCAGTCGAGAATTTCCTGGTCGAGACGGCGATCCTGTTCAATTCGCTGCTGTATCCGGCGCCGGGGCGCACGCTGCAGTCGCGCGCCGAACTCCACTTCGCATGGCCCGAGCCGCCGTGGTTCGAGCGTTATCGCGCGCGGCTGCCGCGCTGCCATTTCGATGCAAGCGCAAACCGCATCCGCTGCGACGCCGCGCTGCTCGATGAGCCGATCGGCACCGCGAACGCACAGACCGCGCAGATGATCGTCCAGCAATGCGAGGCCGAACTCGCGCGGCTCGGTTATGCGGAGAGCATCGTCGAGCGCGTGCGCAACCTGCTGATCTGCGGCGATGGCGGTTATCCGTCGGTCGACGACATTGCGCGCGAACTGCATGTATCGGCGCGCACGCTCAAGCGCAAGCTCGCCGAGTACGGCGCGACCTATTCGACGCTGCTCGACGAGATCCGGCTGCGCGACGCGCTGCGGCTGCTCGAGGGCACGCGCTTGCCGGTCGACGAGATCGCGGCGCGCGTCGGTTATACGGACCGCGCCAACTTTACGCGTGCGTTCAAGCGCTGGACGGGCGTTGCGCCGAGCGAGCGGCGCTGACCGCGGGCACGGCGGACCTGCGTTCGCGGCGGACCTGCCGGATCCCGCGCCCGGCGTTGCTTCATCAGACGATCGCGACCCAGTTCGCACCGCGCCCGCCCGGCACGCGCGCGTGCGGCGACAGCGCGCCGTCGTCCGCCGCGATCGCGTACACCGTCACGTATTCCGACTGCTCGCCGCACGCGACGAGCCAGCGCCCCGATGGATCGATCGCGAACCCGCGCGGCTGTGTTTCGGTGGGTGTCGCGTGCGCGGGCTCGAACGTGCCGTCGTCGGTGCGGCGATAGCAGAGCAGTTGGCTCGACGTGCGTTCGCTGACATACGCGAAACGCTCGTCGGGCGTCAGATGCAGGTCGGCGGCCCACACCGAAGGTTCGGCGGGCGCGGGCGGCCGCGCATGGCCTTGCGCGAGTTCGGCGACGGCCGGGTGGCGCACGCTTACATGCGCGTCGCCGAGCCGGCCGCTGTCGGGATCGCGCGAGAACGTCGCGAGCGTGCCCTGGAATTCGCTGACGACGACGAGCGCGCGGCCGTCGCGTGCGAATCGCAGGTGACGCGGGCCGAAGCCGGCCGGCACGCGCGACTCGCCATGTTCGACCAAACGCAGGCCGGCGGCGTCCTCGACGAGCGCGAAGCTGAACACGCGGTCCGAGCCGAGCGAACTGACATACGCGAAACGATTGTCCGGCGACACGATCACCGCATGCGCGTTCGCGATGCCGCCGGCCACCTGCAGCGGCGTGCCGTCGCCGTCGCGCACGCGCGCGGCGTCGTAGAGGCTCAGCGAATTCCCGCCGTACGATGCGCCGAGCAGCCAGCGGCCGCTGCGGTCGAGCGACAGGTACGCGTGGCTCGCGTCGATCGCGGTCGTGCCGATGCGCGCGAGCGCGCCCGTGGCCGGGGCGACGCGGAACGCGACGATCGTCGGCTGTTCGCCGCGCGTCGCGACGTAGAGCCGCGCGCGGTCGCCCTGCACGGCGATCGGCATCGCGACGTCGGCGGCCGGGTAGCGGGCGAGCGGCGCGAGCGTGCCGTCGCCCGTGAGGGAGAACGTGGCGAGGTCGCCGTCGGCGGCATTCGAGACGACGACGGTCAGGCGGTCAGTGTTCGGCATGGCGGAGCATCGTAGCGTGCGTGAAGGACTCGTCGGCCGGCAGGCCGCGCGGCGGATCGCTGCGCCGGTGCGTGCGCGCGAACAGCGCGGCGACCGCGGCGACGAGGGACGCGATCGCGAGTGCATACAGCCCGCCCGTGATCGAACCCGTATGTTGCTTCAGATAGCCGAATGCCGTCGGCGCGACGAAGCCGCCGAGGTTGCCGACCGAGTTGATCAGCGCGATCACGGCCGCGGCCACGCGCGTGTCGAGATAGCCCTGCGGGATCGGCCAGAACAGCGACGACGCGGCCTTGAAGCCGAGCGCGGCGAAGCAGATCGACGAAACCGACGTTCACGCGGTCGATGTAGTTCGCGATGAACATGATCAGCACGAGCGGCAGCACGTGCCACTTCACTTTCGAGACGGCGGACGCGAGCGGGTCGCGACCGGGCAGGGCGGGCGAGGGCGGGTTCAACGGTGTCTCCGGTCGGGCGGCGGCGGACGGGGCGGCAGCCCGCGTCGGCGTATGGGTGGTGGTCGATGTAGTATGTCGTCGTATGACATGGTACGCCTGAGCGCAAATGAAGGCGTCGCGGGTTTACCCGGTAATTTCCTGGATATTGGCGAATATCTTGAGACCGATTGGTTGTTCAATCATGTCTGATGACGTATGACGTCAAATGAGATTGCGTCGATCGTCGGGTGCCCGGTCGCGACCCGCGTCGTGCGTCGGCCGCGCTGGCTGCCCTGCGGCCGCCGTCACGGACCGCTACGCCATCGACACGACGCTGTTGAGCAGCGTCTTCACGAGCACGGCCTGACGCGTCGCGCCCGTTTTCGCGAAGATGCCGCGCAGGTGCGCACGCGCGGTGTTCTTCGTGATGCCCGTCGCGGCGGCCGCTTCGTCGAGCGTGAGCCCGTCGACGAGCAGCAGCGCGATTTCGGTCTCCATCGGCGTAAGCCGGAACAGCCGGTGCAGCATGTCGCGCGACGTCTGCGGCGACGACGCCGGATCGCGGACGAACACCGCGACGGCCGGCCGGTGCTGGCGGTCCTCGGCGCCGCGATAGGGCGCGAGCGGGCGCAGCAGCACGCTCAACGGCATCGCGCCGCCGGGGCGCGACAGCGTGGTGGCTTCGATGCGCGCGAGTGCGCCCGCGCGGAAATGCTCGAGTGCGGCCTGCAGCGCCTTCTGCAGCCGGCGCTCGTCGAGCGGGCACGATGCGTGGAGCCGCTCCTGGCGCATGCACAGCCCGTCCTGCTGCTCGATCAGCCGCTCGGCGATGCGGTTGCGCTTGATCACGCGGCCGTCCTCGTCGACGATCGCGGTGCCGACATCGAGGCGGTCGACGGTGCCCGCATACAGCGCGCGTTCGGCGTCGAGCACGTCGAGTGCCGCGTGCAGCTCGACCGCGCGCTGCAGGTGCGGCAGCAGCGTCGCGACCTGCGCGCGCTCGGCCGCGTCGAAATCGCGGCCGCCGTGCGCGCGGCTCACGAAGAACGCGCACTCGACGCCGCGTTCGCCGCGCAGGTTCGCGCCGAGGATGTAGCGCAGGTCGAGCGGCTGCAGGTACTGCCGGTAGAAGTCGTGCGCGCGCCACGCGGTTTCGCCGAACAGCCGGTCGGCCGTGAAGACCTGGCCGGGCGGCTGGTCGAGAAACGGGCACAGCGCATAGAACTGCTCGCTGTACGACGGCTCGCCGGGCAGCAGCGGGCCGTGCGTCGACGCATTGATGATGAGCCCGTGCCGCGAGCCGCCCGGATTGCGCAGCACGAGCGTCGTGAAGCTCGCGTCGAGCCGCACGCGGACCGCTTCGAGAAAGCTTGCCCACGGGGTCGCTTCCGACGGGCCCTGGTAGACGAGCCCGAGCCACGCGCTGAGTTCGCGCGCCGTCCACGCCGCGTCGTCGAAACCGTCGTGCGTGGCCGTGTCGCCGGGCGCCAGCGCGATCCGCATGCTCGTATTCTCCTGGGTCGGGATGAAGTGTTCCCGAACCAGCATACCGGCCGGCCGGCGGCCCGCGTCACCCGAACGGAGTAGGCGGCGCGGGCAGGCGGGCAACCGCCGGGCTGCCCGCCTGCGGCGCTTACGCCGCGCGCTCGCGCAGCAGGTACGCGACGATGCGGTCCGCCGCCTGTTCCGGCGACTCGGCCACCGTGTCGACGCGCAGCTCGGGCTGCGCGGGCGGCTCGTACGGCGAGTCGATGCCGGTGAAGTGCTTCAGCTCGCCGCGCCGCGCCTTCTTGTACAGGCCCTTCGGATCGCGTTCCTCGGCGACCGCGAGCGGCGTGTCGACGAACACTTCGACGAACTCGTCGGGGCCGACCAGCGCACGCGCCATGTCGCGCTCCGCACGGAACGGCGAGATGAACGACACGAGCGTGATGAGCCCCGCGTCGAGCATCAGTCGCGCGACTTCGGCAACGCGCCGGATGTTCTCCACGCGATCGGCCTCGGTGAAGCCGAGATCGCGATTGAGCCCGTGCCGCACGTTGTCGCCGTCGAGCAGGTACGTGTGCCTGCCGAGCGCATGCAGCCGCTTCTCGACGAGGTTCGCGATCGTCGACTTGCCGGCGCCCGACAGCCCCGTCAGCCACACGATGCGCGGCGTCTGCGCCTTCTGCACCGCGCGTGCGTCGCGATCGACGTCGACGGCCTGCCAGTGCACGTTGTGCGCGCGGCGCAGCGCGAAGTGCAGCATCCCGGCGCCGACCGTGTCGTTGGTGAAGCGGTCGATCACGATGAAACCCCCCGTATGGCGGTTCCGGTCGTACGGATCGAATGCGACGGGTCGGTCGAAGCTCAGGTTGCACACGCCGATCTCGTTGAGCGCGAGCGTGCGCGCGGCGAGATGCTCGCGCGTGTTCACGTCGATCTTGTACTTCGGCGTCGCGCAGGTCGCGCCGACCGTCTGCGTGCCGAGCTTCACGAGATACGGGCGGCCGGGCAGCAGCGGCTCGTCGTGCATCCACACGAGCGTTGCCTCGAACTGGTCGGCCACTTCGGGCGGCGCGTCCGCGCGCGCGATCAGGTCGCCGCGGCTGATGTCGATCTCGTCGGCGAGCGTGAGCGTCACCGCGTCGCCGGCGCGGGCGACGTCGCTTTCGCCGCGCTGCGTGATGACCGTCGCGACCCGGCTCTCCTTGCCGGACGGCAGCACGCGCACGCGCTCGCCGACGCGGATTTCGCCCGACGCGATGCTGCCCGCGTAGCCGCGGAAGTTCAGGTGCGGGCGGTTGACCCACTGCACGGGCAGCCGGAACGGCTCGTCGCGCGTCACGCGCGCGGCGAGCGGCAGGCGGTCGAGATGCTGCATCAGCGTCGGGCCCGCGTACCAGGGCATCTGCGCGCTCGGCACGATCACGTTGTCGCCGCGCAGCGCCGACATCGGGATGCTGACGATCTCCGCCAGCCCGAGCTCGGCCGCGAACGCGCGATAGTCGGCGTCGATGCGGTCGAACACGGCCTGGTCGTAGTCGACGAGATCCATCTTGTTGATCGCGAGCACGACGCGCTTGATGCCGATCAGCGCGACGAGATGGCTGTGGCGGCGCGTCTGCGTGAGCACGCCCTTGCGCGCGTCGATCAGGATTACGGCGAGATCGGCGGTCGATGCGCCGGTGATCATGTTGCGCGTGTACTGCTCGTGGCCGGGCGTATCGGCGACGATGAACTTGCGCCGCGCGGTCGCGAAGAAGCGGTACGCGACGTCGATCGTGATCCCTTGCTCGCGCTCGGCCGACAGGCCATCGACGAGCAGTGCGAAATCGAGTTCGCCGTCCTGCGTGCCGACCTTCTTCGAATCGGTCTCGAGCTGCGCGAGCTGGTCGTCGAACAGCATGTTCGATTCGTAGAGCAGGCGGCCGATCAGCGTGCTCTTGCCGTCGTCGACGCTGCCGCACGTGATGAAGCGCAGCAGGTCCCTGGTTTGCGCGTCGTCGTCGGCGGCGGACGCGGCGGAGTCGCGGCGCGCGAGCGTGTCGGGCGCGGTGAGTACGTGTGCCATCAGAAATATCCCTCCTGTTTCTTCTTTTCCATCGAACCGGCCGAATCGCTGTCGATCAGGCGCCCCTGGCGCTCGGACGTGCGCGTCTCGCGCATCTCCTGCAGGATGTCGTCGAGCGTCGTCGCCTCGCTGTCGATCGCGCCCGTCAGCGGATAGCAGCCGAGCGTGCGAAAGCGCACCTTGCGCATCTGCGGCACTTCGCCTTCGCGCAATGGCAAACGTTCGTCGTCGACCATGATCAGCGCGCCGTCGCGTTCGACGACAGGGCGATCCTTTGCGAAGTAAAGCGGCACGATCGGGATGTCGTGAAGCTGGATGTACTGCCAGACGTCGAGTTCGGTCCAGTTCGAGATCGGGAACACGCGCAGGCTTTCGCCTTTGCGCTTGCGCGCGTTGTACAGCGACCAGAGTTCGGGACGCTGGCGTTTCGGGTCCCAGCGGTGCTGTTCCGAGCGCAGCGATACGATGCGCTCCTTGGCGCGCGATTTTTCCTCGTCGCGGCGCGCGCCGCCGAACGCGGCGTCGAAGCCGTAGTGGTCGAGCGCCTGCTTGAGCCCTTGCGTCTTCCACACGTCGGTGTGCACGGCCGAGCCGTGCGTGAACGGATTGACGTCGTTCGCGACGCCGTCGGGATTGATGTGCACGCGCAGGTCGAGGCCGAGGCGCTCGGCCGTCTCGTCGCGAAACGCGATCATCTCGCGGAATTTCCAGGTCGTATCGACGTGCAGCAGCGGAAAGGGCGGCTTCGCCGGGTAGAACGCCTTCATCGCGAGATGCAGCATGACCGAGCTGTCCTTGCCGATCGAATACAGCATCACCGGGTTCTCGCTCTCCGCGACCACCTCGCGCATGATGTGGATGCTTTCGGCCTCCAGCCGCTCCAAGTGGGTCAACATCGTTCGTCTCCTTGTTTCATGCCGGTGCCGCGCGACATGTGCGGCGTTTCGTGCATGACGCCAACGGTATCGAGCGAGGGGCATGCCGCTCTTCGTCCGGGTGGACTAAGAGGCGACCTGGCGGCGCAGCGGATCTTTCCTTAGTCCACCCGGACGAAGTGGCGCGCGACGCAGGCGCTTAAGGTGAGCGCTCGACCATCGGCGGAGACGACACATGACGGACGACACACGTGCCACGCAATTGCTTTCGGGCCAGACCTGGGCCGATTTCTGCGACACCCTGAAACGCAGCGGACAACAGATCCTGCGCGCCGAGGCGCCGGACGATCCGCTGACGCGCGCGGAAGGGTTCCGCTACCTGAGCCGGCTGATGCGCATCGCGCTGGAAATGCACGTCGAATTCGCGGACGGCGCTTGGCCCGGCTTCTTCTCGCCGTCGCACGAGACCGCGAAGATCGGCGCCGACAATCCCGACAACCTGTACCAGTACGCGCGTCTCGACGGCCGCTGCGAATACCGCGTGACGGGGCGGCGCGGCACGGTCGCTTACCTGAGCTTCGGCACGCAGAAGGGCGGCTACGAGACCGACGGCAAGATGCTGCAGACGGGTTTTCTCGACGCGAAGCAGCTCGAGATCGCGCCGGACGGCAGCTTCGAGATCGTGCTGAGCGAGACGCCGCGCGCGGGCAACTGGGTGCGCATGGAGCCCGGCACCAACGCGCTGCTGGTGCGCCAGACCTTCCTCGACCGGCGCACGGAGACGCCCGCGCAACTGAAGATCGAGCGCATCGGCGCGCAGGACCACCCGGCGCCGCTCGACCCGCTCGTGCTGCAGGGCGGCCTCACGCGCGCCGCACAGTTCGTCGAGCAGACGTCGAAGCTGTTCGCCGACTGGGCCGCGAGCTACCGGTCGCACGTCAATGCGCTGCCGCCCGCCGACCAGGCGCTGTGCCAGTCGGTCGGCGGCGACCCGAACATCTATTACTACCACTCTTGCTGGTCGCTGGCCGACGACGAAGCGCTCGTGATCGACGTCGACACGGTGCCCGACTGCGATTTCTGGAACGTGCAGCTCAACAACTACTGGATGGAGTCGCTCGACTACCGGCACTTCGACATCTGCGTGAACAAGCACAGCGCGCGGCTGAATGCCGACGGCGGCGTGACGGTGGTCGTCGCGGCAGCACGGCCGGGCGACGCGAACTGGCTCGATACGGCCGGGCACCGCACGGGCACGATCTGCTGGCGCTGGGTCGGCGCCGCGCAACCGGTGCATCCGCGCACGCGCGTCGTCAAGCTCGCCACGCTGAAGGAGGCCGCTTGAACGCGCCGCTCGACCGGATCCGCACGCTGCTCGCCGCCGACGGATTGATCGCCGAGGCTGTGTCGCGCACGGGCGGGCTCGCCGCGTTCGGCGACGGGCCGTATCGCGACGCGCTCGACGTGATGTGCGCGTCGCTGATCGACGAAGCGAAGCTGTCCGCGCGCGGCGCGGAGATGATGCGCGAGAAGCTCGTCGGCCAGCTCGTGAACCGGCTCGTCGTCGAGTATTACTTCCGGCGCCATCCGGAAATCGCGGACATCGCGATCGACGATCCGCTCGTGATCGTCGGCCTGCCGCGCACGGGCACGACGCTGTTGCAGCGGCTGCTGGCCGTCGACCCGCGCTTTCATTCGGCCGCGTGGTGGGAAACGCGCTACCCGGCGCCGCTCGCGGGCGAGACGCTCGACGCGCCGACCGTGCGCATCGCACGCGCGCAGGCCGAGGTCGCGACGATGATCGACTGCATCCCGCAGATCCTGACGATCCATCCGCTCGACGCGATGCTTGCCGACGAGGAGTTCATGCTGATGGAGCACTCGTTCGTGTGCGCGATGGACTCGTACGCGAACGTGCCGCGCTATACGGCATGGCTCGCGCAGCAGGATCTCACGCCGGTCTACACATACCTGAAGCGGATGCTGCAGTTCCTGCAGTGGCAGAAGGCGCGGCGCGGCGTCGCGCCGGCCGAGCGCTGGCTGCTGAAGACGCCGCAGCACCTGCATGCGCTCGACGTGCTGTGCCGCGTGTTCCCGCGCGCGCAGATC
This sequence comes from Burkholderia pyrrocinia, assembly GCF_001028665.1. Classification (NCBI taxonomy): domain Bacteria; kingdom Pseudomonadati; phylum Pseudomonadota; class Betaproteobacteria; order Burkholderiales; family Burkholderiaceae; genus Burkholderia; species Burkholderia pyrrocinia. Next base: position 188,582 of record NZ_CP011503.1, on the reverse strand, counting down.
GTGCTCACGCACCGCGATCCGGCGCAGACGATTCCGTCGATGGCGAGCATGGCGCACACGCTGTGGCAGATGTATGCGGACGATCCGGATCCGCTCGCCGTCGGCGCGCAGTGGAACGCGGGGATGGCGCGCGCGATCGGCGCGGCGATGACCGCGCGCGACGCGCTGCCGGCCGACCGGTTCCTCGATGCGCGTTTCGAGGACACCGTAGCGAATCCGCTGGGCGTCGCGGAAGCCGTGTACGCGTTTGCCGGCATGCCGCTCGATGCGCGGCAGCGCGCGGCGATGACGGACTGGATGGCGCGCAACGGTCGCGACAAGCGCGCCGCGCATGACTATTCGATCGCGCGCTTCGGCTTCACCGATGCGCAGCTTGCGCGCGACTTCGCCGCGTATCGCGCGCGGCACCTGCGGGCGGCCGGCTGACGGCCGCACCCGCGAGACGAACGACAACCAGGAGACAACCCATGTTGCTGAAGGACAAGATCGTCGTGATATCCGGGATCGGGCCGGGCCTCGGTGTGAAGCTCGCCGTCGAGGCCGCGCGCGAGGGGGCGCGCGGCGTGGTCGTCGCGGCGCGCACGATGGAAAAGCTCGACGACGCCGAAGCGCGGATTCGCACACTCGGTGTCGATTGCGACGTGCTGAAGGCGCAGACCGACATCACCGACCGCGCGCAATGCCGGCAGCTCGCGATGCAGGCCGTCGAGCGCTTCGGCCGGATCGACGCGCTCGTGAACAGTGCATTCGTGCACGGCACGTTTCCGGAGCCGGTCGAGCAAGCCGATCTCGACGGCTGGCGCACGGTGTTCGACACCAACGTGTTCGGCACGATGGCGCTCACGCAGGAAGTCGTGCCGCACATGAAGCGCGAGCAGCGCGGCGCGATCGTGATGATCAACACGCAGGCGACCCGCAAGCCTTTTGCAGGGGAAGGCGGCTACGCTGTATCGAAGGGGGCGCTCGCGGTTGCGGCAAAATACCTGGCGCGCGAACTCGGCGTGCACGGCATTCGCGCGAACAGCATCCACATGGGCTGGATGTGGGGCGTGCCGACGCAGACGTATTTCCGGCAGGCGGCTGCCGAATACGGGATGACGGAAGAACAGATCATCGCGCCGATCGCGTCGAATATCGCACTCGCGAAGCTGCCGACCGACGACGATTGCGCGCGCGCGGCGCTGTTTCTCGCGTCCGACTACGCGAACGCGGTGACGGGCGCGACGCTCGACGCGAACGGCGGCGATTTCATGCCCTGACGATGGAGCAAAGGATCATGCAGGACAACCACAACGCGCGGCATTTTTTCGCGTTCAACGGCGACGCGGACGGACTGTGCGCGCTTCAGCAACTGCGGCTCGCGGAAGGCGTGCGCGGCACGCTCGTGACCGGCGTGAAGCGCGACATCAAGCTGCTCGAACGGATCGATGCACGGGCGGGCGACCTCGTGACCGTGCTCGACGTGTCGCACGATCAGAACCGCGACGCATGCGCGCGGCTGCTGCGCGACGGCGCGACGGTCCGCTATTTCGATCACCACTTCGCGGGCGAGCTGCCCGACGATCCGCGTTTCGACGCACATATCGACACGGCGGCCGATGTTTGCACGAGCGCGCTCGTGAACCGCCATCTTGGCGGCCGGCATGTGCGCTGGGCGATCGTCGCGGCATTCGGCGACGAACTGCCGGCGCTCGGCGACGCGCTCGCGCGCGAGCACGGGATCGACGACGCCGGGCGATGCACACTCGCTGAACTCGGGCTCTACCTGAACTACAACGCGTACGGCGATTGCGTCGGCGATCTGCACTTCGATCCGGCGGCGCTCGCCGACGCGATGCTGCCATGCATCGATCCGCTCGATTTCGTGCGCGGGACCGCCGTGTTCGCCGCACTGCGCGACGGCTACCGCGACGACATGGCGCGCGCGTGCGCGCTCGCGCCGCTGCGCGAGGTGCCGGGCGCGACGCTGGTACGGATGCCTGATCAACCGTGGGCGCGGCGTGCGACGGGGATGCTCGCGAACGAACGGATGCGCAACGCGCCGCATGCGGCGCTCGCGGTGCTGTCGCCGCGCGCCGATGGCGGGCTCGTCGTCAGCGTGCGCGTGCCCGACGGCCGGCCGCTCGGCGCCGACGAGTTCTGCCGCGGCTTCGCGACCGGCGGCGGGCGCAAGCGCGCGGGCGGCATCAATCATCTGCCGGAAACCGAGTTCGACGCATTCGCCGCGCGTTTCGAGGCGGCGTTCCGGCTCGATTGACGAAGCGACCGGCGACGCGCGCGCCGTGCAGCCATCGCACGGCGCGCGTCGTGGCCAGTCCGACCGGGTCAGCCGGTCGCGCCCGCGAGCACGGCCGGCACGTTGTGGCCGTAGCAGCGCTCCTCGACACGCTCGGCGATGCGCCAGCCGTGCGCGGTGCGCACGAACCGGTCGACGTACCACAGCCCGAGAAACATCACCTGCATGCCGCCGTCCGGCAGCGCGACTTCCATCGGATTGAAGCAGATCGTGCGGCCGCGCGCGGTGTCGCCGTCGAGCCGGATCGACAGGTTGCCGACCATGTGCTGGTATTGCGGAAACTGCGGCAGCACGGCGCGCAGCCACGCCTTCACGTCCGGATAACGGCCGGCGATGCCGCCCATCGCGCGATAGTCGATCGCCGCGTCGGGCGTGAATACGGCGTCGAGCGCATCGAAGTCGCGCGTGTCGATCGCGCTCGAATACGCGACGACCAGCTCGCGGATGTCGTGATGGTCGGACAGTGTTTGCAGATCGGGCATCGGCCGCTCCCGGTCACGCGCTGTTGCGCCGGCGTGCCGCATGCAGCGCTTCGGCGCGCTGCTTCACGTCGCGCGCGCACTGGTCGAAGCCCTGTTTCACCCACGCGCCGTGGTTCTGCATGATCGTGTCCGCGTTGACGCCGAGGAACTGGTCGGTCGTGAAGTAACGGCAGCGCTCCGGGCCGTCGGCGTCGATGTACTGGTCGCGGCGCGCGGCGTCCTTGTTGTCGTCGGTCGGACGCTGCTCCCACGACAGCAGGCGCTCGGGCTCATAGGCGACGAGGATCTCGTTGACGGGAATCACGGTCTCCGTGCCCGGGATGCGAACCTGCATGTGCACGAAATCGCCGAGCTTGCCGGACGTTTCGAAGCCGACGCAGAACGTGTTCCATTCGCCGTAGCGCGGGAAGTCGGTCAGCACTTCCCAGACGACGGAAGCCGGCGCGTCGATGTCGACGGTGATCGAGGTGACGAGATTCGAGGATTTGGTCATGGAGGTCTATCGGGTGAGGCTGCGCGCGCCCGGGTGGCCGGGCGCCGCGGCGGTCGGAAGGATCCGCGCCGGCATCGGCCGGCGCGCGTGGCGGGTGCGGATCGGGACGCGCGGTGTCGGTAGCGGCCGGCACGTGCCGCGCATCGCGGGGCATCCGACATCGAGCGTAGGCCGGCGGACGCGGCGAAGAATCGTCGGAATGGACTAAGGCGTTTCACCGGGCGCGCGAGGTGGCGCGATGGCCGTGGCCGTCATCGGTGTCGGCAGGTCCGCACGTCGGCACGTCGGCACGTCGGCACGTCGGCACGTCGAGCGTCGACACCGCGCGGCGCAGCCGCGACAATACGCATCCCGTTCCGCTTCCCGCATCGAGGTGCCCGTGCCCGCCAAGTCGTCCGTTGCTCCCGCGATCGTCTGGTTCCGAGACGATCTGCGCGTGACCGACCAGCCCGCGCTGACGCGCGCGGTCGAGTCAGGCCGGCCGCTCGTCTGCGTGTTCGTCGACGACTCGGGCGCCGGCGCGGGTCGCCCGCCGGGCGGCGCAGCGCGCTGGTGGCTGCACGGGGCGCTGGCCGGGCTCGACGCCGCGCTCGCGCGTCACGGCGGGCGCCTGTTGCTGTTGCGCGGCGACGCGCAGCGCGAGATCGAGCGCGTCGTGCACGACACGGGCGCGGCGGCCGTGTACTGGAACCGCCGCTACGCGCAGCCGCAGCGCGACGCCGATGCGGCGCTGAAGGTGTCGCTCAAGGCGCGCGGCGTCACGGTCGAGAGCAGCAACGGCAGCCTGCTGAACGAGCCGTGGGAGGTGCTGACGGGCAGCGGCGCGCCGTACCAGGTATTCACCGCGTACTGGCGAGCGGCGCGCCGCGACCGCACGGTCGCCGCGCCGCTGCCGGAACCGGAATGGATCGTGTTTCAACCGTGGCCGGAAACCGTGCGTGACCGTGCGCTGGCGCTCGACGCGCTCGCGTTGCGCCCGCCCGTGCCGGACTGGGCCGGCGGCCTGCGCGACGCGTGGCCCGCGCCCGACGAGGCCGGTGCGCACGAACGGCTCGACGCGTTCCTGACGGCGTCGCTCGCCGGCTACGCGGATGCGCGCGATCGTCCCGACCGTCCCGCGACGAGCCGGCTGTCGCCGTTCCTGCGCTTCGGCAACGTATCGCCGCGACAGGTGTGGCACGCGGTGCAGGGCGCCGCGAATGCAGGCGGCGCGGCGTATGCAGCAGACGCCGACAAGTTCCTGAGCGAGCTCGGCTGGCGCGAATTCAGCTACGCGCTGCTGTATCACTTCCCGGCGCTCGCAACCGACAACTTCCGCGCGCAGTTCGACGCGATGCCGTGGCGTGACGATGCCGCGGCGCTGCGTGCGTGGCAGCGCGGCCGGACCGGCTATCCGCTCGTCGATGCGGGCCTGCGCGAGCTGTGGACGACCGGCTGGATGCACAACCGTGTGCGGATGGTCGTCGCGTCGTTCCTGGTCAAGCATCTGCTGATCGACTGGCGCGCGGGCGAAGCGTGGTTCTGGGACACGCTGGTCGACGCCGATCCCGCGAACAACGCGGCAAGCTGGCAGTGGGTGGCGGGCTGCGGCGTCGACGCCGCGCCGTATTTCCGCATCTTCAACCCGGTCGCGCAGGGCCAGAAATTCGACCCGGACGGCGCGTACGTGCGGCGCTGGGTGCCCGAACTAGCGGGCCTCGACAACGCGTCGATCCATGCGCCGTGGGCAGCGTCGCCGCTGCAGCTCGACGCGGCCGGCGTACGGCTCGGCGTCGACTATCCGGCACCGCTCGTCGATCACGCCGCCGCGCGCGCTCGCGCGCTCGATGCGCTGGCCGCATTGCCGAAACGTCGCTGACCGTCTGCCCGCGCGGCACGGTTTGCCGCGTCAGTTGCAGAACGCGACGTGTTCGAGCAGCGCATACGCGACGCCCGAATCGAAGTAGGCGGCGCCGCACCACGCGACGAACGCGAGCGCGCCGGCGGCCAGCGCCGCGCGGATCACGCCCATGCCGCGTTGCCCGATGCCGGACGCGCGATGCGCGCGTCGTCGATCGGCAGGTGCAGGAGCGCCGCGAGCACGCCGAGCGCGATCGAGCCGATCCACAGCGGCAGGTACGAATGCGTCGCGTCGTACACGAGCGCGCCGAGCCAGACGCCGAAGAAGCTGCCGAGCTGGTGCCCGAAGAACACGAAACCGAACAGCGTCGCGATGTAGCGCACGCCGAACACCTGCGAGATCACGCCGTTCGTCAGCGGCACCGTGCCGAGCCACGTGAACCCCATCACGGCCGCGAACACGTAGACGCTCGCGGGCGACAGCGGCACGGCGACGAACGCGGCCATCGCGAGCGCGCGCACGAGGTACAGCACCGACAGCACGTACTTGCGCCGCAGCAGCCCGCCGAGATGGCCGCACGCATAGGTGCCGGCCACGTTGGTCAGTGCGATCAGCGCGAGCGCGATGCTCGCGTGGCGCGCCGGCAGCCCGTGGTCGAGCAGGTACGCGGGCAGGTGCGTCGCGATGAACGCGAGCTGGAAGCCGCACGCGAAGAAGCCGGCGTTCAGCAGCCAGAAGCCGCGATGCGCGAACGCCTCGCGCACCGCTTCGCCGATCGACTGGTCGGAGCCGGCGCCGCCGGCCGCTTGCGCGGGCCGGTCGCGCAGCAGCACGGCGAGCGGCGCGAGCAGTGCCGCGACGAGCGCCAGCGCGACGAACGCGTGCCGCCAGCCGATCCCGCCGATCAGTTCCTGCGCAACGGGCACCATGCAGAACTGGCCGAGCCCGCCGATCGCACCGGCGACGCCGAGCGCCCAGCCGCGCCGTTCGGGCGGAAACAGGCGGCTCAGCGCGCCGTAGATCGACGCGAATGCCGAGCCCGACAGCGCAATGCCGATCACGAGCCCGGCGCCGACCGTGAACATGCCGGTCGATGCCGCATGCGCCATCGTGACGAGCCCGGCCGCGTACAGCAGCATCCCGGCGACGATCACGCGCACCGAGCCGAAGCGGTCGGCGACCATCCCCGTGAACGGCTGCGCGACACCCCAGATCAGGTTCTGCAGCGCCAGTGCGAGCCCGAACGCTTCGCGCGACCAGCCGTGGTCGAGCGATACGGGCGCGAGGAACAGGCCCTGCACATGGCGGATGCCGAGCGCGGCGCCCATGATCAGGCCGCCCGCCAGCACGGGCAGCCAGCGGCGTCGGACTTCCTGCTCGATCGGGGTCATGCGTGTCTCCGGATGAAGGCGCGCGGCGAAACGGCCGCGCTCGATCCGATTAGACGATCGGGCCCGGCGTCGCTCAAGCGATCATTCGGTCAGGTTGGCATGCGCGAGGGGAATGTGACGAGGTGCGGCCGGGCGAGGCGGCAGGTCGTGGTCGCGGTCATCCGGAAAGCCGGCTTACGCAGAAGCCGTGTCGTGCGTGCGCATCGCGGCATCGCATTCGGCCGCTTCGGCGAGCATCCAGTCGCGCACGTCGGCGACTTCGCGGCGCGGGGCCGGATCGTGCTGAAACAGCCAGTAGCCGTACGCATCCGACAGCGCCTGCGTGTGCGGCCCGAGCACCGCGAGCCGCCCGTCCGCGAGCATCGGCGCGACGAGTGCGAGCCGGCCGAGCGCGACACCCTGGCCCGCGATCGCGGCCTGGATCACCTGATCGTACTGGTTGAAGCGCAGCACGCCTTTCGGGCGCGCGTCGCCGAGCCCGGCCGCATGCAGGTGCGTGCGCCACTGCAATTGCGGCTGCGGCGGCCCGTCGAATTCGAGCAGCACATGGTCGGCGATCGCGGCCGCGCTCGTGACCGGCCGCGCGGCGAGCGCAGGATGCGCGACCGGCACGACGATCTCGTCGAACAGGTGCAGCGCGCCGGCCGGCGCGCGATCGCGCGGGCAATAGCGGATGCCGAGGTCGATGCCTTCGGTGCGCAAATCGAGTACCTTGTCGTTCGCGGCGACGCGCAGGTCGATCTCCGGCAGGCGCGCCTGCAGCCGCCCGAGCCGCGGCAGCAGCCACAGCGCGGTGACGCCGATGCTCGCGGTGATCGTGACGGGCTGGCGCTCGCGCGCGGCGGCGAGCGACGCGACAGTGTCCTGCAGGCTGTGCAGCGCCGCATCCGCGACGCGGAACAGCCGCTCGCCTTCCGGCGTGAACGCGATCTTCCGGTAGCCGCGCTGCAGCAGCGCGACGCCGAGATGCGCTTCGAGCGCATGCACCTGGCGGCTGACCGCCGACTGCGTGACGCACAGGTCCTGCGCGGCGAGCGTGATGCTCATGCGGCGGCCGACCGCGACGAAACCGCGGACGAGGTCGAGCGACGGGAGACGGACGAGAGGCGTTGACATGCGCGTGACTCATGCGAACGGAGCAGCAAGATTGGTTGAGAACGCGGCACGCGTCAAGTTCAATGGAGGCTGGCCGATGGGAGACAGGATGACGATGTCGAACGAAGGAGGCGGGGCGGCGCAGGGCAGTCGCACGGCGGGCGCGTTGCCGCCCGAGCCCGTGACGCTGCGCGCGGCCGACGGTTATGCATTGCGCGGCCACGTGTGGCGCCATCGCGGCGGCGGTGCGGTGCGGCCCGCGACGGTCGTCAATTGCGCGACGTCGGTGCGTTGCGACTATTACTTCCGTTTCGCGGCCTGGCTGTTCGCGCAGGGGCGCGACGTGCTCGTCTACGACTATCGCGGCATCGGCGGGTCGCGCCCGGCGCAGCTCGCGAAGCTGCGTGCGAACTGGCTCGACTGGGGGCGGCTCGATTGCGAAGCCGCGCTGCAATACGCGCGCGACGCGTTTCCGGGCCAGCCGCTCGACGTCGTCGCGCACAGCATCGGCGGCTGCCTGCTCGGGCTCGCGGCATCGAACGTGCATGTGCGGCATGCGGTGACCGTCGGCGCGCAGTATGCGTACTGGCGCGATTACCTGCCGGCCGAGCGGCGCAGCATGTGGTGGAAGTGGCATGTCGCGATGCCGGCGCTCGCGGCCGTGTTCGGCTACGTGCCCGCGAAGCGGCTCGGTTGGATGGAGGACACGCCGCGTGGCATCGCGCTGTCGTGGGCGCGCTCGCAACCGCGTTTCGAGGATGGATACATCGGCGGCGTGCTCGACGAAAGCGCCGTGAGCCGCGCGACGTTGCCGGCGCGCTTTGCCGGGCTGTCGGCGCCGATGCTCGCGATCGGCACCGACGACGACGCGTTCGGCACCGTCGACGCGATCGAGCGGCTGGTCGGCTACTACACGGGCAGCGATGTCACGCACCTGCGAATCGCACCGGCCGACATCGGCGTCGACACGATCGGCCATTTCGCGTTTTTCCACAGCCGCTTCACCGACACGCTGTGGCCCGTCGCGCTGCACTGGCTGCAACACGGCGTGCTGTCGGCCGACGCGCCGGGCGTCGTGCACGCACTTCATCCCGCGTCGCGCAATCGGGTGACGGGTAGCGGCGTGCCGGGCGTGGCCGCGAACGGGTGAAGCGGGGCGCGTTGCCGTGCGCGGCCATCGAATGTCGTTCGTAAAGAATCCGTCATTCGATATGGACGCGGCAATACGCGCACACGCCGGTTCGTGCGCCGGCGCGATCGATTAACATCGGACGTTTCATTCCACAGCGCAGGCTGCCGCGTGCCGATGTCCGTTCCGTCCGATTCCGCTTCCCCGGTCGATCCCCCCCGTGCCTGGCGCGTGCATGCGCTCGACGTGCCGGCCGCCGCGTCCCGCGCCGGCGTGCGGATCGTGCGCATCGATTTCGACTGGCGCGTGCCGCTGGCGTCGCCCGCCTATGCGGCGCTCAGCGATGACGAGCGGGCGCGGGCCGCACGCTTCATGCGGCACGAGGATGCGGTGCGCAGCGCCGCGACGCGCGCCGCGCTGCGCGACGTGCTCGGCGCAGCCCTCGGTGTCGCGCCGCACGCGGTGGCGATCGTCGTCGATGAATCGGGGCGGCCGTCGCCGGCCCCCGCGCATCGCACGACGCTCGATTTCAACGTGTCGCACGCGGGCGATCATGCGCTGCTCGCGTGGGCGCCCGCGGGCCGCGTCGGCGTCGACATCGAATCCTGCAACCGCACGACCGACTGGCGCGCACTGACGCGCGAAGTCTGCGCGCCGGCCGAGGCCGCGTATCTCGACGGCCTGCCGCCCGACGCGCGCGCGGACGCATTCATGCGGGTCTGGTCCGCGAAGGAGGCGCTGCTCAAGGCGCTCGGCACCGGCATCGTCGGCGGGCTGCGCGCATTCGCGGTCGTGCCGCCGCGCGATGCGGCGACCCCCGCGACGACGATCGTCGAGCCGTCCGCTCCCGCCGCCGGCGTCGCCGGGTTCGACGCGGCGTGGGTCGACGCGGCGCCCGGCTACGCAGCGTGCGTCGCGTGGACGCGCGCGTGAGCCGGTGTCAACGAGCGGCGCTCATTCGAGCGGCGTGTCGTTCGGTGCCGCGTAGCGCGTCCTGATCACGTCGCTCATCGGGAAGTCGAACGCCAGCCCCTTCGGCGGCACCGGCTTCATGAACCACTTGTCGTACAGCGCGTTGATCTCGCCGCTTTTCATCAGTTGCACGAGCACGCCGTCGATGAGCGCCTTGAACTGCGGATCGTCCTTGCGCAGCATGAACCCGTAGGCTTCCGACGACTGCGGCGTGCCGACGATCTGCCAGTCGGCCGGCTTCGCGGCGAGCTGGCGCGCACCCGCGAGCAGTACGTCGTCCATCATGTACGCGGCCGCGCGGCCCGATTCGAGCGTGAGGCGTCCTTCGCCGTAGTCCTTCGCGCTGATGATCTGCATGTTCATCTTCTTTTCCTCGTTCATCTTGCGCAGCAGGCGTTCGGACGTCGTGCCCTGGTTCGTCACGACCGTCTTGCCGGCGAGATCGGGGAAGTCGCGGATGCCCGACGTCGTGCGCGTGAGCAGGCGCGTCGTCGCGACGAAGAAGGTCGTCGAGAACGCGACCTGCGCGTGGCGCGCGGCGAGGTTGGTGGTCACGCCGCATTCGAGATCGACGGTGCCGTTCTGCACCAGCGGAATGCGGTTCTGCGACGTGACGGGGATAAAGCGCACCTGCAGGTCGGGCTTGCCGGTGCGCGCCTTCACCGCGGCGATCACGCGATCGCACAGGTCCTGCGAGAAGCCGATCACCTTGCCGCTCGCGTCGACATAGGAGAACGGCACCGACGTCTCGCGATGGCCGATCGAGATCAGGTTGGCCTGCTGGATCTTCTCGAGCGTGCCCGACAGCGGCTCGGCGGCGAGCGACGCGCCGCACGCGAGCGCGCACGCGGCGACGAGCAGGCTGCGGCGGAACAGGGCGGCGAACCGAGGCGGGGTTTTCATGACGGGGATCTCCTTGCTGAATGGTGATCCGTATGTTGCCAAATACAAAATAACTGCAACATATGTTAATGGGCTGGCCCCATCAGCCGGTCCGGCGGGCCGCGTCGGGCATCAGGGAAACTCCTGAGTCGAAATCGGTGAAAAACGGGTTGTCTAGACAAGTTCGGGTGGCTACACTTCAATCCATTCCGAACTTGTCTAGACAGGATTGCTCACATGATTATGTTGACCCCCGGCCACCTGACCCTCCCGCAACTGCGCCAGATCGCACGCGAATCCGTGCAACTGACGCTCGACCCGGCCAGCTTCGCGAAGATCGACGCCGGCGCGAAGGCCGTCGCCGACATCGCCGCGAAGGGCGAGCCGGCCTACGGCATCAACACGGGCTTCGGCCGCCTGGCCAGCACGCACATCCCGCACGACCAGCTCGAGCTGCTGCAGAAGAACCTCGTGCTGTCGCACGCGGTCGGCGTCGGCGAGCCGATGGCGCGTTCGTCGGTGCGCCTGCTGATGGCGCTGAAGCTGTCGAGCCTCGGCCGCGGCCACTCGGGCATCCGCCGCGAAGTGATGGACGCGCTGATCACGCTGTTCAACGCGGACGTGCTGCCGCTGATCCCGGTGAAGGGTTCGGTCGGCGCATCGGGCGACCTCGCGCCGCTCGCGCACATGTCGGCCGTGCTGCTCGGCGTCGGCGAAGTGTTCATCCGCGGCGAGCGTGCCAGCGCGCTCGACGGTCTGCGCGTCGCGGGCCTCGCGCCGCTGACGCTGCAGGCGAAGGAAGGCCTCGCGCTGCTGAACGGCACGCAGGCTTCGACGGCGCTGGCGCTCGACAACATGTTCTCGATCGAAGACCTGTACCGCACCGCGCTCGTCGCGGGCGCGCTGTCGGTCGACGCGGCAGCCGGCTCGGTGAAGCCGTTCGACGCGCGCATCCACGAACTGCGCGGCCATCAAGGCCAGATCGACGCGGCCGCGTCCTATCGCGACCTGCTCGAAGGTTCGCCGATCAACCAGTCGCACCGCGACTGCGACAAGGTGCAGGATCCGTACAGCCTGCGCTGCCAGCCGCAGGTGATGGGCGCGTGCCTGGACCAGATGCGCCATGCGGCCGACGTGCTGCTGATCGAAGCGAACGCGGTGTCGGACAACCCGCTGATCTTCCCGGACACCGGCGAAGTGCTGTCGGGCGGCAACTTCCACGCCGAGCCGGTCGCGTTCGCAGCCGACAACCTCGCGCTGGCCGCAGCGGAAATCGGTGCGCTGGCCGAACGCCGCATCGCGCTGCTGATCGACGCGACGCTGTCGGGCCTGCCCCCGTTCCTCGTGCGGGACGGCGGCGTGAACTCGGGCTTCATGATCGCGCACGTGACGGCTGCCGCGCTGGCGTCGGAAAACAAGACGCTCGCACACCCGGCGTCGGTCGACTCGCTGCCGACTTCCGCGAACCAGGAGGACCACGTGTCGATGGCGACGTTCGCCGCACGCAAGCTCGCCGACATCGCGGACAACACGAAGCACATCCTCGCGATCGAACTGCTGGCCGCGGCCCAGGGTGTCGACCTGCGCGCGCCGTATCACACGAGCCCGAAGCTGGCGCCCGCGATGGAAACGATCCGCGGCAAGGTTGCGCACTACGAGCTCGACCACTACTTCGCACCGGACATCGCGGCGATCGCGAAGCTGGTCGGCGAGCGCGCGTTCGCGAAGATCAGCCCGTTCTCGTTCGCATCGGAACAGTAAGCCCATGAGCGCGCCGGTCTACCAGGAGATCAAGGATTTCATCCTGGGCCGCATCCACGCCGGCGAGTGGGAGGAGGGCGACCAGGTGCCGTCCGAGAACGAGCTGGCGCGCGAGTTCAAGGTTGCGCGCATGACCGTCAACCGCGCGCTGCGCGAGTTGACGGCCGAGCAGGTGCTCACGCGCATGAAGGGCGCGGGCACCTACGTCGCGCGGCCGAAGTACGAGTCGACGCTGGTGGCGATCCGCAGCATCTCGGAGGAGGTCGGCGCGCGCGGGCATGCGTATCACGCCAGCGTGCTCGGCCTCGACACGATCCGCGCCGACGAGGCGCTCGCCGACGAGATGCAGGTGGCCGTGCGCGCGAAGCTGTTTCATTCGCAGGTGCTGCACTTCGAGAACGACGAGCCGGTGCAGCTCGAAGAGCGGTGGGTGAATCCGGCGGTCGCGCCGGATTACGCCGAGCAGGATTTCACGAACACGACGCCGAACCTGTACCTGATGCGCGCGGCTCCGCTGCAGCGCGTCGAGTACCGGATCGAAGCGGCGGCCCCGGCGCCGGAACGGCGCGAGCAGCTGCGGATGGACGACGTCGAGCCGTGTCTGGTTTTACATCGGCGCACCTGGTCGCAGGGCGTCGTCGCCTCGGTGGCGAATCTGTGGCATCCCGGCAGCCGTTATCGCTTCACCGGGCATTTCTGATTCCTATTTGATATTCATTTTCCTTCGGGAGCAGTCGTCATGAACCATCCGAAACACATCGATCCCCGTCTCGATCCGACGCGCACGATCCGCGCGCCGCGCGGCAGCGAGAAGACCTGCAAGACCTGGCTGGCCGAAGCGGCCTACCGGATGATCCAGAACAACCTGGATCCGGAAGTCGCCGAGCACCCGCATGCGCTCGTCGTGTACGGCGGCATCGGCCGCGCGGCGCGCAACTGGGAATGCTACGACCAGATCCTCGCGTCGCTGAAGGATCTCGAAGAGAACGAGACGCTGCTGATTCAATCGGGCAAGCCGGTCGGTGTGTTCCGCACGCACAAGGATGCGCCGCGCGTGCTGCTCGCGAACTCGAACCTCGTGCCGCACTGGGCGACGTGGGATCACTTTCACGAGCTCGACCGCAAGGGCCTGATGATGTACGGCCAGATGACGGCCGGCAGCTGGATCTACATCGGCAGCCAGGGCATCGTGCAGGGCACCTATGAAACGTTCTTCTCGGTCGCGAACCAGCACTTCAACGGCGATCCGTCGGGCCGCTGGATCCTGACGGGCGGCCTGGGCGGGATGGGTGGCGCGCAGCCGCTCGCCGCGACGATGGCCGGCTTCTCGATGATCGCGGTCGAATGCGACGAGACGCGCATCGACTTCCGCCTGAAGACGCGCTACGTCGACAAGAAGGCGACGACGCTCGACGAGGCGCTCGGCATGATCGAGGAAGCGAAGCGCGACGGCAAGCCGGTGTCGATCGGCCTGCTCGGCAACGCGGCCGACGTGTTCGCGGAACTCGTCGAGCGCGGCATCACGCCGGATTGCGTGACCGACCAGACGAGCGCGCACGACCCGATCAACGGCTACCTGCCGCAGGGCTGGACCGTCGCGCAATGGCGCGAGGCGCAGAAGGTCGATCCGCAGAGCATCGTGAAGGTCGCGAAGCAGTCGATGGCCGTCCAGGTGCGCGCGATGCTGGCGCTGCAGGACCGCGGCGCGGCGACGCTCGACTACGGCAACAACATCCGCCAGATGGCGCTGGAAATGGGCGTCGAGAACGCGTTCGACTTCCCGGGCTTCGTGCCGGCGTACATCCGCCCGCTGTTCTGCGAAGGCAAGGGCCCGTTCCGCTGGGTCGCGCTGTCCGGCGATCCGGAAGACATCTACAAGACCGACCAGAAGGTGAAGGAGCTGATCCCCGACGATCCGCACCTGCACAACTGGCTCGACATGGCACGTGAGCGCATCGCGTTCCAGGGCCTGCCGGCACGGATCTGCTGGGTTGGCGTGAAGGATCGCTATCGCCTCGGCCAGGCGTTCAACGAAATGGTGAAGAACGGCGAACTGAAGGCGCCGATCGTGATCGGCCGCGACCACCTCGACACGGGTTCGGTCGCAAGCCCGAACCGCGAGACGGAATCGATGAAGGACGGTTCGGACGCGGTCAGCGACTGGCCGCTGCTGAACGCACTGCTGAACACGGCAGGCGGCGCATCGTGGGTGTCGCTGCACCATGGCGGCGGGGTCGGCATGGGCTTCTCGCAGCACTCTGGCGTCGTGATCGTCGCCGACGGTACGGCCGAGGCGCACGAGCGTCTCGGTCGCGTGCTGCTGAACGACCCGGCGACGGGCGTGATGCGCCATGCGGATGCCGGCTACGAACTCGCGCAGCAGACGGCCCGCGAAGCCGGCCTGAAGCTGCCGATGCTCGGCCGCTGAGCATGACGGCGCTTGCTCAGGCGCCGGCAGACGCGACGATGATCCGCGCAGCGGATCTCGTCGCGTCGCCGTGGAAGAACGGCGGCGGCGTGACGCGCGAAATCGGCGCATTCCCGCCCGGCGCCGCGCTCGACGCATTCGCGTGGCGCGTGAGCGTCGCGGACGTCGGCACGGCCGGGCCGTTCTCGCGTTTCGACGGGATCGACCGCACGCTCGTGCTGCTGTCCGGCGCGGGCATGACGCTTGCCGAAGCGGGCGGTGCACGCCACGTGCTCGATACGCCGCTGGCGCGCGCGGATTTCGCGGGCGAGACGGCGATCGACGCGACGCTGCACGACGGCGCGACGCGCGACTTCAACCTGATGACACGCCGTTCGGCCGCGCGCGGCGCGCTCGACGTATGGCGCGCAGGCGCGCACCGCATCGAGCGTGCCGATACCGTGCTGCTGTTTTGCGCGGCTGGTGCGGTCGGCGTGGAAATCGACGGCGCGCACTACGCACTGGAAGAAATGGACACGCTGCGGCTCGATGGGCCGCGGCGTGCGTTTGACGTCGTCGTGAGCGGGGGCGGCGCGCTGCTGGCCGTCTCGCTTGCCGTCGGCGAACGAGACTGAACGCATGAAACCGACTGTCTGGCATCACCTGAGGTTGTGTCCGCACGGCCATCCCGACGAGACGATCGACGATGCGGCGATCGCCGTCGACGAAACCGGCACGATCGTCTGGCTCGGCGCGTTGTCCGCGCTGCCGCACGTTTTTGCGCACTGGCAGCGCGAGGATCTGCACGGCGCGTGGGTGACGCCGGGCCTCGTCGATTGCCATACGCACCTCGTGTACGGCGGCGCGCGTGCCGACGAATTTGCGCAGCGCCTCGCGGGCGTCAGTTATGAGGAAATCGCGCGGCAGGGCGGCGGGATCGTGTCGACGGTGCGCGCGACGCGCGCGGCTGACGAGACGACGCTGTTCGTGCAGGCCGCCGCGCGCCTGCAGCCGCTGCTCGCTGAAGGCGTGACCGCGATCGAGATCAAGTCGGGCTACGGGCTCGACCTCGCGACCGAACGCAAGATGCTGCGCGTCGCGCGCCAGCTCGGCGAGCGCTTCCCGGTCACCGTCTACACGACCTTCCTCGGCGCGCATGCGCTGCCGCCCGAATACGCGGGCCGTGCGGATGCGTACATCGACGAAGTGTGCGACCGGATGCTGCCGGCGCTGGCCGACGAGGGCCTCGTCGACGCGGTCGACGTGTTCTGCGAACGCATCGGCTTTTCGCTCGCGCAGACCGAGCGCGTGTTCGAGGCCGCGACGCGGCGCGGGCTGCCCGTGAAGCTGCATGCCGAGCAATTGTCGAACGCGGGCGGCACGGCGCTCGCCGCGCGCTACCGCGCGCTGTCCGCCGACCACCTCGAATTTCTCGACGAAGCCGGCATCGAGGCAATGAAGGCGGCCGGTACGGTCGCCGTGCTGCTGCCCGGTGCGTACTACTTCATCCGCGAAACGCAATTGCCGCCGATCGAGCTGCTGCGCAAGCACGGCGTGCCGATCGCGCTCGCGACCGATCACAACCCGGGCACGTCGCCGCTCGAATCGCTGCTGCTGACGTTGAACATGGGCTGCACGCTGTTCCGCATGACGGTGCCCGAGGTGCTGCAGGGCGTCACGCGCCATGCGGCCGCGGCGCTCGGCCGCGCGGATCGGCACGGTGCGCTCGAGGTCGGCCGCCAGGCCGACTTCGCCGCATGGTCGGTCGGCTCGCTGTCGGAGCTGGCCTACTGGATCGGCCGGCCGCTGTGCGAGCAGGTCGTACGCGGCGGCACGACCGTGTTTCGCCGGATGAACGGATAGTTCTGCATGGGACCGGACCCGGCGCGCAAGCGTGTTGCGGTCCGGTCGACTGCAACGGGGCATGAGCAAGCGCCGATGCGCCGGCCCCTGCCAACCGTGGAATGGGACCAGACCAAACGCTGCAGCGTCGATTCTGGTCGATAAGGAATCGCAATGACCGACACCCTGTTGTTCGCGGACCATGCCTACCTGCCCGATGGCTGGCGCCGCAACGTGCTGCTGCGCTGGGACGCGGCCGGCACGCTGACCGAAGTGACGCCCGACACCGATGCGCCGGCAGGCGTCGCGCGCGCGGCCGGCCCGGTGCTGCCCGGCATGCCGAACCTGCACTCGCATGCGTTCCAGCGCGCGATGGCGGGGCTCACCGAATACCGCGCGAATCCCGCCGACAGCTTCTGGAGCTGGCGCGACCTGATGTACCGCTTCGCGCTGAAGATCACGCCCGACGCGCTCGCCGCGATCGCGCGCTGGCTGTATGTCGAGATGCTCAAGTGCGGCTACACGTCGGTGTGCGAATTCCACTACGTGCATCACACGCAGGACGGTTCTCGCTATCAGCAGATCGCGGAACTCGGCACGCGCGTGATCGACGCCGCGCGCTCGGCCGGCATCGGCATCACGATGCTGCCCGTGTCGTACCAGTTTGCCGGCTTCGGCAACAAGCCGCCACGCGACGACCAGCGCCGCTTCATCAACACGCCCGAGGGCCTGCTCGAACTGCTCGACGCCATGCGTCGCGCCGCGCCCGAGCACGGCGGGCTGCGCTACGGCGTCGCGCCGCACTCGCTGCGCGCGGTGTCCGAGAGCGGGCTGCGCGTGCTGCTCGACGGGCTGCCCGACGACGCACCCGTGCATATCCATATCGCCGAGCAGACGGCAGAAGTCGACGACTGCGTGCGTGCATACGGCGCCCGGCCCGTCCAATGGCTGCTCGATCGTTTCGACGTCGGTGCGCGCTGGTGCCTCGTGCACGCGACGCACGTCGACGCGGCCGAAACGGCAGCGCTCGCGAAGCGGCGCGCGGTTGCCGGCCTGTGCCTGACAACCGAAGCGAACCTCGGCGACGGCGTGTTCCCGGCGGTCGACTATCTCGCGCAGGGCGGTGTGATCGGCGTCGGCTCGGACAGCCACGCGTCGGTCGACTGGCGCGCGGAGTTGCGCCTGCTCGAATACGGGCAGCGGCTCGTGCATCGCGCGCGCAACGTGCTGGCGAGCGACACGCAGGCGCATGTCGCCGATCGCCTGTTCGATGCATCGCTCGCGGGCGGCGCGCAGGCCAGCGGGCGGCGCGTCGGTGCGCTGCGCGAAGGCTGCCGCGCCGACTGGCTCGTGCTCGATCCCGATCATCCGGCGATCGCCGAACACGGCAGCGCGTCCTGGCTGTCGGGTATCGTGTTCGCCGAGCACGGCGAGACGCCGGTGCTCGACGTCTACACGGGCGGCGAGCGCGTCGTGAGCGGCCGCCGCCATCGCGACGAAGCCGTCGCGTATGCCGACTACCGCGCCGCGCTGGCGCAACTGCTGCGCTGACGCGCGGCAACCGGCGCACGCCGCACGCGTGCGCCGGCAGACTCTTACGGTGATGCGACATGACTGAACAACCGGCTGTATTCACGCTGAAGCAGGGCACGCTGCCGCTGCTGATCTCGATTCCGCACGCAGGCACGCACATCCCCGACGACATCGCCGCGACGATGACGCCCGACGCGCGCTTCGTCGACGATTGCGACTGGCATCTCGAGCGGCTGTACGGGTTCGCGGCGGCCCTCGGCGCATCGATCCTGGTGCCGTCGAATGCGCGCTACGTCGTCGACCTGAACCGTCCGCCCGACAACGAGAACCTGTATCCGGGGCAGGACACGACGGGGCTCGTGCCGGTCGATACGTTCAACAAGGCGCCGCTGTATCCGGCGAACGCGCTGCCCGGCAACGACGAGATCATGCGTCGCCGCGACCGCTACTGGCGTCCGTATCACGATGCCCTGCAGGGCGAAGTCGCGCGCCTGAAGCGCGAGCATCGCCGCGTGCTCGTGTGGGAAGCGCATTCGATCCGCTCGCACGTGCCGCGCTTCTTCGAAGGCCGCCTGCCGGACTTCAACTTCGGCACGTCGAGCGGCGCGAGCGCAGCGCCGGGCCTCGCGGAGGCGCTGGCCGAGCGCGTGCTCGCGCATGGCGGCTATACGGCCGTCGCGAACGGGCGCTTCAAGGGCGGCTACATCACGCGTCACTACGGCGTGCCCGACACCGGCGTCGAAGCCGTGCAGCTCGAGCTGTCGCAGATCACCTACATGGAAGAGACGCGTCCTTACGCGTACGACGAAGCGCGCGCAGCGCGGATCGTGCCGCTGCTGCAGACGCTCGTCGAAACCGCGCTCGCGCATCGCTGAGCACGGACCGCCCGCTTGCGGCGGCGCGGCGGGGCAACGGGCCGCGGCCCTGCGGCGCGCAGCGTGTGCGCCGACGCAATGCACGACACGGCATCGATCCCGGCGATCGATGCCGTTTTTTTTCGTCTGATCGATATCGTCATCGGCGCCTGAAAATTTGACGCAATTTTTAGGTGATATAAGCTGAATGTCAGGAAGTCGTCACGCGCGCACCGGCGGCGCAGCCGTCGATCATGGCCGCACCGCGCCGGAATCCGTTGCGAGACACCTTGCCGACGTGTCGCCGCGCAGCATTGCCGCATGCGCGTCATCGCGACACGTATCCTGCATTCATCAGTCAGTCGAGTACGATCGTGAAAGCCGCCAGCCCTTCGATACGCCGGACGCGAAGTCCGTCGGCGGGCGCGCCGCCTCAGGCCGGGCCGATCCGGCATGCTGATCGCGGCACGTGTGCCGCCCCGTTACGCGAGCCTCGTCTCTTCGCCATTTCCCATCGCGGCCTGCGCCGCTTCAATCTCGTGACCGCGCGCGTGTTCAGCGCGGTGCAGTGCGACGGCAGCGCATCCTTGTTGCCCTAGCGTCCTTTTCCGCTTCCGTTCCGGGCCGCACCACCTTTCGCCGCATCGTCCGCGCGGCAGGATTGCGCATGCCCATGGGTCGCATCGTGGTGCGCGCATGCGGCGCAACCGCGGACCCTTGTCGTCCCGCGCGCGAACGTGTTGCGCGCGATCATCGGAGAGACGCCCATGCATGCGCGCCCGATCGTAGCCGTCACCGCCGACCGCATCCTGCGCGGTGCGCATCCGAACCACGCGGCGGGCGAGAAGTACCTTGCCGCGCTCGTCGACGGCGCCGGCGCGCTTGCGTTCGTGCTGCCCGCGCTCGGCGCGCGCCAGCCGGCCGACGCGATAGTCGCGGCGGTCGACGGGCTGCTGTTTACCGGCAGCTACTCGAACGTCGAGCCGCATCGTTACGGCGGTGCCGAGAGTGCGCCCGACACGCTGCACGATCCGGCGCGCGATGCGACCGCGCTGCCGCTGATCCGCGCGGCGATCGATGCGGGCGTGCCGGTGCTCGCAATCTGTCGCGGCATGCAGGAGCTGAACGTTGCGTACGGCGGCACGCTGCATCAGCGGCTGCATGCGACGACCGGCTTCGACGACCATCGCGAGCGGCCGGCCGATCCGCTCGAACGGCAGTACGGTCCCGCGCACGCGGTGCAGCTCGCGCCGGGCGGCCTGCTGCAGCGGGTCGCGCGCGGCGCGCACGAAGCGACGGTCAATTCGCTGCACGACCAGGGCATCGCGCGTCTCGGCGCGGGGCTCGTCGTCGAAGCGAGCGCGCCCGACGGACTGGTCGAGGCCGTCAGCGTGCGCGGCGCGCGCGCGTTCGTGCTCGGCGTGCAGTGGCATCCCGAATGGCGCTTCGCGGAACAGCCGCTGTCGCGCGACATCTTCGCGGCATTCGGCGCGGCGTGCCGCGCGCGCATGACGCACCGCATTCATGCGGCCGGCGGCGCGATGCCGTCGCCGGCTGCATCCGACGTCGACTGAAAGAGGCCGATCATGCAACCCGAACTGAGCGAATTCCTGCGCCAGCACCGCATCACCGAGGTCGAGGCGATCATTCCCGACATGGCCGGCATCGCGCGCGGCAAGATCATTCCGCGCAACAAATTCGAATCCGGCGAATCGATGCGCCTGCCGCAGGCCGTGATGGTGCAGACCGTCACCGGCGACTATCCGGAGGACGGCTCGCTGACCGGCGTGACCGACCCCGACATGGTGTGCGTGCCCGATCCGTCGACGATCTGCCTGATCCCGTGGGCCGTCGACCCGACCGCGCAGGTGATCCACGACTGCGTGCATTTCGACGGCTCGCCGGTCGAGATCTCGCCGCGCTACGTGCTGCGCCGCGTGCTCGACCTGTACCAGGAGAAGGGCTGGAAACCCGTCGTCGCACCCGAACTCGAGTTTTATCTCGTCGACATGAACGCCGATCCGGACCTGCCGCTGCGTCCGCCGGTCGGCCGCACGGGGCGTGCGGAGACCGGCCGCCAGTCGTATTCGATCGAGGCCGTCAACGAGTTCGATCCGCTGTTCGAGGACATCTACGAGTACTGCGAGATGCAGGGCCTCGATATCGAGACGCTGATCCACGAAGTCGGCGCCGCGCAGATGGAGATCAACTTCGTGCACGGCGACGCGCTGCCGCTGGCCGACCAGGTGTTCCTGTTCAAGCGCACGGTGCGCGAGGCCGCGCTGCGGCACAACATGTATGCGACGTTCATGGCCAAGCCGATGGAAGGTGAGCCGGGGTCCGCGATGCATATCCACCAGAGCCTCGCCGATGTGCACACCGGGCGCAACCTGTTCGCCGACCAGGACGGCGTCGTTTCGCCGCTGTTCCACAGCTATCTCGCGGGGCTGCAGAAATACACGCCGGCGCTGATGCCGATCTTCGCGCCGTACATCAACTCGTACCGCCGCCTGTCGCGTTTCATGGCCGCGCCGATCAACGTGCAGTGGGGCTACGACAACCGTACGGTCGGCTTCCGCATCCCGCAGTCGAGCCCGATGGCGAGACGCATCGAGAACCGGATTCCGGGCGTCGACTGCAACCCGTATCTCGCGTTCGCGGCGACGCTCGCGGCCGGCTATCTCGGCATGACGCAGCAGCTCGCGCCGACCGAGCCGATCGCATCGGACGGCTACGACCTGCCGTACCAACTGCCGCGCAATCTCGAGGAAGGCATCTCGCTGATGGCCGCGTGCGAGCCGCTCGCCGGCATCCTCGGCGACAAGTTCGTGAAGGCCTACCTGGCGCTGAAGGAAACCGAATACGAAGCGTTCTTCCGCGTGATCAGCTCGTGGGAACGCAGGCACCTGCTGCTGCACGTATGAGCGTGCGGCACGGTTTTACGGAGGAAACATGACCGATCGAAACGAAGCCGTTTCACCGCGACCGGCCGCGCTCACGACCGCCGAATACCGCGCGCTCGACGCCGCGCACCACATCCACCCGTTCTCGGACATGGGTGCGCTGAACCGCGCGGGCAGCCGCGTGATCGTGAAGGCCGACGGCGTCTACCTGTGGGACTCGGACGGCAACAAGGTCATCGACGGGATGGCCGGCCTCTGGTGCGTGAACGTCGGCTACGGCCGCAAGGAACTCGCCGATGCCGCGTATCGCCAGCTGCAGGAACTGCCGTTCTACAACACGTTCTTCAAGACGACGCACCCGCCGGTGATCGAGCTTTCCGCGATGCTCGCGGAAGTGACGCCCGCCGGCTTCAACCACTTCTTCTATTGCAACAGCGGCTCGGAAGGCAACGACACCGTGCTGCGCCTCGTGCACCAGTACTGGCGCGTGCAGGGCAAGCCGCAGAAGAAATACGTGATCTCGCGCAGGAACGGCTATCACGGCTCGACGATCGCGGGCGGTACGCTCGGCGGGATGGGCTACATGCACGAGCAGATGCCGTCGAAGGTCGAGCACATCGTGCACATCGACCAGCCGTATTTCTTCGGCGAAGCGCAGCCGGGCGAGACGCCCGAAGCGTTCGGCCTCGCGCGTGCGCAGCAACTCGAAGCGAAGATTCTCGAACTCGGCGCGGAGAATGTTGCTGCGTTTATCGGCGAGCCGTTCCAGGGCGCGGGCGGCGTGATCTTCCCGCCGTCGACGTACTGGCCGGAAATCCAGCGGATCTGCCGCAAGTACGACATCCTGCTCGTTGCCGACGAAGTGATCGGCGGCTTCGGCCGCACCGGCGAATGGTTCGCCCACCAGCACTTCGGCTTCGAGCCGGACCTGATCACGATGGCGAAGGGCCTCACGTCGGGTTATGTGCCGATGGGCGCGGTCGGGATCCACGAGCGGGTGGCGCGCCCGATCATCGACAACGGCGAATTCAACCACGGCCTCACGTACTCGGGCCATCCGGTCGCCGCGGCCGTCGCGGTCGCGAACCTGAAAGTGCTGCGCGACGAAGGGATCGTCGAGCGCGTGAAGAACGACATCGGGCCGTATTTCCAGCGCCGGCTGCGCGCCGCGCTGGGCGACCATCCGATCGTCGGGGAGATTGCGGGAGCGGGGCTGGTTGCCGGCGTTCAGCTTGCGCGCGATCGTGGCCGGCGCGAGCGGTTCGGCGTCGATGTCGATATCGGCACGATCTGCCGCGACTTCTGCTTCAACGGCAACCTGATCATGCGCGCGACCGGCGACCGGATGCTGCTGTCGCCGCCGCTCGTGATCCGCGAGGCGGAGGTCGACGAGATCGTCGACAAGGCGCGGCGTGCGTTCGACGCGACGGCGGAGCGGGTGGGGTAGTCGCGCAACGATTTACGTGAGGCCGCAATCACGCTGCGGCGCGGTGCGTCATTTTCGACTGAGATTCGATGAATTCCGGCGGACCGGACCGGCGTGACGTTCCGGGCGACGCTGTTCGGCGTTCCCGGCACCGGGCGGTCTTTGAGGCCGGCCCGACCGCCGGAACGCTGGCGGCGCGTCGCTGGACGTGAAATGACGATGGGCCGGGATTACGCGTGCGTGAATCGCTGCCGCTCGAAATCCATGACGAGCGCGACAGAAGAGGCGATATCCATCGTTCCCGTTTCAACGATGAGATCGGGAGCGGTGGGTATTTCGTATGGATCCGAGATGCCGGTGAATTGCGTCGTCTGACCGGTGACCGCTTTTGCGTAAAGCTGCTTCGGATCACGTACGGCACAGGTTGCAATATCGGTTTTCAAGTAGACCTCGACGAACCGGTCCGGGCCGATGATTTGTCGTGCCCGTTGCCGGTCGGCCTCATAAGGCGAGATCAGGGCGACGATTACGGTAAAACCCTGGGCATTGAGCAATTTCGCGATTTCAGCGGTGCGACGACAGTTCTCGGTACGATCTTCTCGCGTGAAGCCGAGATCGGTAGAAACGCCCGCCCGCAATTCGTCGCCGTCGAGTACGCATGTCGGAATATTGCGCGCGCGCAGCTTCCCGGCAATTTCGCGCGAGAGGGTTGACTTGCCGGCGCCGCTCAGACCGGTAAGCCACAGGGTGTAATCGTTCTTCTGTGGGGACATGGGTATGCAATTTCTATCGCCAGCTCACCATCGCAAGTCATGATTCCGTGCCTAAATGCGATGCCGATTCGGCTGGCTGTTATATGGCGTAACGATTCTATGCATCCGGATTTCTACAAATGTTACGAAAAAGTTACCAAAAATTACACTGGCAAATTTCTTTCTTTCGTGCTGAAAGCTTTATGATGGTTTGAATGAAATGTCTGATCTTTGTGTGGATGCCGGATTGGTGGATAGCGCCGGCCCTACGGTGCTTGTTTGGCGAAGAAATAGGGTGTTTTGCGACCGATAGCCGATTTGTCTGATTTGTATCGCCGATGCAAGCCATTTGTGTTTGGCGAATTGCGGGGCGTCAGTTGCCAGGCAACATTTGCGAGAGGTCGTTCCTGAAGAGGATTTCGATTGGCGGTATCTCGCTGTTGTTGGGAAATCGCACAGCTTCAGCAAGTTTGCCGGGCCGGTATTGATATCCCGCAGATCGAATAATGGCGCCGGCAATAGCAGGGAGCCTGCTGTTCGAGTTCGAAGCAGTGCATGCGTGTCGCGGGTATGCCGCCTATCGAGATGGGCGGGCAGTGAATGCCGATCACCAAAACGAAAAGGGCCTGCGTCGTGAGACGCAGGCCCTTGAATTCTTTGGTGGGCGGTACTGGGATCGAACCAGTGACCCCTGCCGTGTGAAGGCAGTGCTCTACCGCTGAGCTAACCGCCCAAAGAAGCTGAAATTATGTCAGAGCTTTTGGGGTTCGTAAAGCCCTTTCTGCAAATTTTTTCCAGACCCGCGCAACGATCGGTCAGCCGGCCGTCGACGGCTCGACGAGATCGAGGATCGAGCCGTCGCACGGTGCCGTTCGATTGACCGGCGTTCGGGATGCGGCAGGCGCAATCCCGACGTCCACTCAGCCCGCGAGCGCGGGCAGCGCGTCGATCGACGCGCGCACGTAGTCGGCGAAGCGCAGCGCCACCGGTTCGGCGGTGCCGATGCGCTTCAGCGCGAGCGTGCGCGATTCGAGCGATGCGTCCTTCAGCGGCCGGAACGCGAGCCGGTCGCTTTTCACCTGCTGCAGCACGCGCGGCACCAGCGCGATGCCCATCCCGAACTCGATCATCGACAGGATCGTCTGCCACAGCCGCGCCTCGTGGCGGATCAGCGGGCTGAATCCCGCGTTCACGCACTGCGCGATGATCAGGTCGTGATAGTGCGGCGCCGCTTCGCGCGGAAACAGGATGAACGGTTCCGTCGCGAGCGAGGCGAGCGCGACCTGCCTGCGCCGCGCGAGCGGATGCGCGGCCGGCAGGCAGCACACGAACGGTTCCGCATAGACGGGCACCGATTCGACCTCGGGCGGGAAGCGGCCCCAGTGCGCATAACCAAGATCGATCTGGCCACGCTGGATCGCCTGCACCTGCGCCTGTGTGTTCATCTCGCTCAGCACGACCTCCACGCCCGGGTAGTCGGCTTCGAAGCGCCGCACCGCATCGGGCAGCCCGCGATACAGCATCGAATGGACGAAGCCGATCCGCAGCCGGCCCGCGAGACCCGACGCGGAACGCACCGTCAGGCGCTCGGCTTCGGCCGCCTGCAGCAGCAGCCGGCGCGCTTCGCCGAGCAGCACCTCGCCCGCGTTGGTCAGCGCGACGGTCTTGTTGGTGCGCGAGAAAAGCTGCACGCCGAGCGCTTCCTCGAACTTGCGGATGTCGAAACTCAGCGCCGGCTGCGAGATGAACAGGCGTTTTGCCGCGCGCCCGAAATGCAGCTCCTCGGCGACCGCCACGAAGTAGCGCAACTGCCTCAGTTCCATGGTGTCTCCTCCCGGCGTCGGCATCGATAAGCGATATCTATCGTACCGGATAAATCCTGTATTGGACGCTTATCGATCGCGCGCCTACGCTCTGCGGAAGCCTTTGCACAAGGCCGGCTGGGCGCCGCGGCGCCGGCACCGGCCGACGTGCAGGCAACCCAGGAGACGCATGCATGAACGACACCATCCGCACGCCGGATACCGGCACATCCAACATCCCCGACAGTCGGGGCATCGATTTCTTCACCGCCGATCCCGATCTCGGTGCGTTGCTGAAGCTGCATCTCGGCGACGCGCTTTATGCCGAACTCGAGCCGCAGCTCCGTGCGCTCGGCGCGCGCGTGTCGGGCGAGCTCGACGAATGGGCGTCGCGCGCGGACAAGCACCCGCCCGTGCTCGAGCACCGCAACCGGCGCGGCGAGGCCGTGCAGCGGATCGACAAGGATCCCGCGTATGTCGCGCTCGAACGCGTCGCGTATTCGGAACTCGGGCTCGCGGCGCTGAGCCACCGGTCCGAATCCGTGCCGCCGCTCGTCAAGTACGCGCTGACGTTCCTGTTCGTGCAGGCAGAATTCGGGCTGTGCTGCCCGGTCAGCATGACCGATTCGCTGACGCGCACGCTGCGCCGCTTCGGCGATCCGGCGCTCGTCGCGCGCTACCTGCCGATGCTCGCGTCGCGCGACTTCGACACGCTGTACCAGGGCGCGATGTTCATGACCGAGCAGGCGGCCGGCTCCGACGTCGGCCGGATCGCGACGCGTGCGTCGCGCGAGACCGACGCGCACGGCGAGACCGTCTGGCGCCTGACCGGCGACAAGTGGTTCTGCTCGAACGCGGATGCCGATCTCGCGATGGTGCTCGCGCGGCCGGACGGCGCACCGGACGGCATCAAGGGCCTCGCGCTGTTCCTGCTGCCGAAGACGCTGCCGGACGGCACGCGCAACCGTTACCGGATCGTGCGATTGAAGGACAAGCTCGGCAGCCGTTCGATGGCGAGCGGCGAGATCGCGCTCGAAGGCGCGCAGGCCTACCTGATCGGCGAGATCGGCCGCGGTTTCCACCAGATGGCCGACATGATCAACATGTCGCGGCTGTCGAACGGCGTGCGCGCGGCCGGGCTGATGCGGCGCGCGCTGAACGAGGCGCTGCACGTCGCCGCGCACCGCGAGGCTTTCGGCCGCAAGCTGATCGAGATGCCGCTGATGCAGCGCCAGTTGATGAAGATGCTGCTGCCGGCCGAGGCCGCGCGCGCAATGTTCATGCAGATCGCGCTGCTGCTGCCGCAGGCCGATGCGGGCGACGAGCAGGCCGCGCGCTGCGTGCGGATCCTGACGCCGCTGATCAAGTTCCGCGCGTGCCGCGATGCGCGCCGCGTGACGGGCGACGCGATGGAGGTGCGCGGCGGCACCGGCTACATCGAGGAATGGAGCGACGCGCGGATCGTGCGCGATGCGCATCTCGGTTCGATCTGGGAAGGCACCAGCAACATCGTCGCGCTCGACGTCGCGCGGGCCGCGCAGCGCGAGCACGCGCTCGACGCGCTGCGCGCGTTACTCGGCGATCGGCTCGGCGCGGCGCCGCTGCCCGACGCGAGCCGCGAGGCGCTGCGGCGCGTTCTCGCGCGCGCATGCGACGCGCTTGCGCGGGTCGCGGCGGAAGGCGACGACGCGCGCGTGCGGCAGGCCGCGTCCGCGCTGTACTACACGAGCGCGGCCGTGCTGATGGCCTGCGAGGGCGTGCGGCTCGCGCCGGATTTTCGGCGCCTCGCGCTCGCGCACCTGGTCGTGCGTCACAAGCTGCTGCCGGTCGATCCGCTCGCGCCGGCCCCGCGCGACGACGAATCGGCCGCATTCGACGCGCTGCTGCGCGGCACGCCGGTGTCGCTCGACACGGCGCTCGACCTGCTGCCGGAGGTCGAACGATGAATCCGACGCGAGGCGCACTGGACGGCCTGAAGGTCGTCGACCTGAGCCGCGTGCTCGGCGGCCCGTACTGCACGCAGGCGCTCGCCGACCACGGCGCGACGGTGGTCAAGATCGAGCCGCCGGCCGGCGACGAAACGCGCGGCTGGGGGCCGCCGTTCCTCGGCGATACCGCGTGGTACTTCATGGGCGTCAACCGCAACAAGGAAGGGCTCGCGCTCGACCTGTCGCGGGACGAAGGGCGCGCGATCCTGTGGCGCCTGCTCGAAGAGGCCGACGTGCTCGTCGAGAACTTCAAGCCCGGCACGCTCGCGCGCTGGGGGATGGACTATGCGCGCGACCTGCAGCAGCGCTTCCCGCGCCTGATCCATTGCGCGGTGACGGGCTTCGGCACAGACGGCCCGCTCGGCGGGCTGCCCGGCTATGACGCGGTGATCCAGGCGATGGCGGGGCTGATGAGCGTCAACGGCGAGCGCGACGGCGACGCAACGCGCATCGGTTTGCCGATCGTCGACATGGTCACGGGGCTCAACGCGCTCGCGGGCATCCTGCTGGCGCTTGCGGAGCGCGAGAAGAGCGGGCGCGGGCAGTCGATCGACATCGCGCTGTACGACTGCGGCGTGTCGCTGCTGCATCCGCACCTGCCGAACTTCTTCGGCTCGGGGCGCGTGCCGGCGCGCAGCGGCAACGCGCATCCGAACATCGCGCCGTACGACAGCTACCGCACGGCGACCGTGCCGATCTTCGTCGCGGTCGGCAACGACCGGCAGTTCGCGCGGCTCGTCGCGCATCTCGGCGCGCCGGCGCTCGCGGCGGATCCGCGCTTCGTCGACAACCGCAGCCGCTGCGCGCACCGGTCCGAGCTGAAGGCCGAACTGGAGGCGCGGCTCGCCGCGCATGCGTGCGAGCCGCTCGCGCGCGACCTGATGGCGGCCGGCGTGCCGTGCGGGCCGGTGCGAACGGTGGCCGACGTCGCACACGATCCGCATGCGCTGCACCGGAACCTGTTCGTCGAAATCGGTGCGTATCGCGGCACCGCGTCGCCGGCGAAGCTGTCGCGCACGCCAGCCACCTACCGAACGCCGCCGCCCGCGCTCGGCCGCGACACGCGCGCGGTGCTCGATCGGCTCGGCGTCGATCGCGCGGTTCAGCAGCAACTGCTCGATGCCGGCGTGCTGAAAACGGCACCCGGCCAGGCGCCCGACTAGGCGCCTCCGACCGGCACAACGCCGCCGGCCGGCGGCGTTATGCCGGCCACCCGGGAAAGGCGCGCGGCAGTCGCGCCCCCGAACACAAACCTGGAGACATCGATGAGCCGTCCGCAATCCCCGCCCGCCGCGCACCCGCGGCCAGGCCGCGCCGCCTTCGCGGCGTTCGTCGGCACCACGATCGAGTGGTACGACTTCTACATCTACGGCACGGCCGCGGCACTCGTGTTCGGCAAGGTGTTCTTTTCGAGCACGATGGACCCCGGCGTCGCGACGCTGCTCGCGTTCGTCACGTTCTGGGCCGGCTTCGCCGCGCGGCCGCTCGGCGGGATCGTGTTCGGGCATCTCGGCGATCGCGTCGGCCGCAAGACGGCCCTCGTGATCACGCTGGTGATGATGGGCCTCGCGACGACCGGTATCGGCCTGCTGCCAGGTTATGCGCAGATCGGCGTATGGGCGCCGGCCGGCCTCGTCGTGCTGCGTGTGCTGCAGGGCGTCGCGGTCGGCGGCGAGTGGGGCGGCGCGGTGCTGATCGCGAGCGAGAACGCGCCGAAGCATCGCAGCATCCTGTATGCGGCGTTCGCGCAGCAGGGCTCGCCCACCGGCAACCTGCTCGCGACGGCCGCGTTCTTCGCGCTGAGCGCATTGCCGACGCCGTCCTTCCTGATGTGGGGCTGGCGCATTCCGTTCCTGCTGTCGGCCGTGCTCGTGATCATCGGCATGGTGATCCGGCTGAAGCTCGAGGAATCGGTCGACATGCAGCGCGTGCTCGCGCGCAAGCGCACGGTGAAGCTGCCGCTGCGCGATGTCGTGCGCGATCACTGGGTGGTCGTGCTGCTCGCGGCCGGCACGCTGCCGGTGATCAACGTCACGTATTTCCGCAGCACGTTCGCGCTGTCGTGGGCGACGAAGGAGCTCGGCTACGCGCAGGGCACGTTCCTCGGCATCCTGTCGATTTCGCTCGTCGTGCAGTTCCTGCTGCAGCCGGTCGGCGCGTGGTTCGTGTCGAAGGTCGACATGCGTCGCGCGATGTGCTGGATCCTGATTCCGGAAATCGTGCTGATGCCCGTGATGTTCCATGCGCTCGCGACGCGCTCGTACTGGGTCGCCGTCGCGGGCATGTGCATCTCGACGATTCCGTCCGCGATGTTCTACGGCGCGGTCGGCGGCGTGCTCGCGCGCGTGTTTCCGGCCAACATCCGCTACACGGGCCTGTCGCTCGCGTATCAACTGAGCGCGCTCGTCGTCGGCGGCGGCACGCCCGTGCTCGCGCAGGCGATCCTCAATTCGACGGGCAGCATCGTCGGTGTCGCGGTCGCATCGGGGCTTTACGCGCTCGTGTCGCTCGTCTGCATGCTGGCGCTGCTGAACCGCACCGGGTATCGCGCGGACGAACTGTCGAGCGCCGAGCGCAGCGATGCCGCGGAATGGGGCACCGAAGGCGGAAGCGCTGAAAGCGCGAGCGGCGGGCCGCAGCAGCCGGGCGACGGCGGCGCGCTGAAACCGGCGGGTTGAGTCGCATCGATCGCGCGACCCCAAAAGATAAACGGCACCGTGCGATACACGGTGCCGTCTTTTTTCGGATCACGCGGCCGGCAGGCTGCCGATTCCGCGCATCATGCCATCAGCCTTCCGTCGGCGGCACGTAGCCGGACGCCTGGTCCGCGCCGTCGCCGAAGAAGTACTTCTCGGTCTGCTTCATCAGGTACTGGCGTGCACGCGGATCGGCCATGTTCAGGCGGTTTTCGTTGATCAGCATCGTCTGCTGCTTGAGCCAGCCCTGCCATGCTTCCTTCGAGACGCTTTCATAGATGCGCTTGCCGAGTTCGCCCGGTAGCGGCGGGAAATCGAGACCTTCGGCTTCCTTGCCGAGCTTCGCGCATTGAATCATACGGGCCATCGTGTACTTCTCCTGTAATCGGACTGGGGGGAGGGCAGTCGTGCCTGCGCTCAGAGCTGCTTCATCAGCACGAGCGACTTGCGCTGCCAGTTATAGAGTTTGCGGCGATCTTCCGGCAGGTCGTCGACGCTGACCTTGACGAAGCCGCGCTTGAGGAACCAGTGCTCGGTGCGCGTCGTGAGCACGAAGATGTGCGTGAGGCCGCGCGCGCGTGCGCGCTGCTCGATGCGCTTGAGCAGGCGTTCGCCGTCGCCCGAGCCCTGCGCTTCCGGCGCGACCGTCAGGCACGCCATCTCGCCGATCTTCTCCAGCGGATACGGATAGAGCGCCGCGCAGCCGAACAGCACGCCATCGTGCTCGATCACCGAGAAGTGGTCGATGTCGCGCTCGATCTGGTGGCGGCCGCGCCGCACCAGCGTGCCGTCCGTCTCGAGCGGCTCGATCAGCGACAGGATGCCGCCGACGTCGTCCGGCGTCGCTTCGCGCAGGCTCTCGAGGTTCTCGTACGAGATCATCGTGCCGACGCCGTCGTGCAGGAACAGTTCCAGCAGCATGCTGCCGTCGAGCGATTGCGGGATCAGGTGCGCACGGGTCACGCCGCCACGGCAAGCGCGGATCGCGTGCTTCAGGAAGAACGCGTCGTCGCCTTGCAGGTCACCGGAATCGAGCAGGTCGGCGGCCGAATCGAGCGACATTTCGCGGATCAGCTCGCCTTCGTCGTCGACGATGCCGGGGCCGTCGGTCAGGAACACGATCTTGTCGGCGCGCAGCGCGATCGCGGCAGCCGACGCGACGTCTTCCATCGACAGGTTGAACGCCTCGCCGGTCGGCGAGAAACCGAGCGGCGACAGCAGCACGAGCTTGCGGCTCGCGAGCGAATGGCGGATCGATTCGGCGTCGATCTTGCGTACGATGCCCGTATGCGCGAAATCGACCCCGTCGAGAATCCCCACCGGCCGCGCGGTCACGAAGTTGCCCGACACGACGCTGATGTGCGCGTGCGCCATCGGCGAGTTCGGCAGCCCCTGGCTGATCGCGGCCTCGATGTCGAGACGCACTTCGCCGGCCGCTTCCTTCGCGGATTCGAGCGCACGCGCATCGGTGATGCGCAGGCCGTGCGAAAACTCGGATTCGACACCATGCAGGCTCAGCTGCTCCTCGACCTGCGGGCGCGAGCCGTGCACGAGCACGATCTGGATGCCCATCGCCTGCAGCAGCGCGATGTCGGACACGAGCGCGTTCAGCAGCCCCTGCTGCACCACCTCGCCGCCGAACCCCACGACGAACGTGCTGTTGCGGAACTTGTGGATATAGGGCGCGACGGAGCGCATCCAGTCGACGAACTGCGCGTGGCTGGCGGCCGAATCGTCGGCGGCCGGCGGCGTCGCGGCACCGGACTGGGCGGGAGGGAGGTCGGTTTGGGAATTCATGGGCGGGATTATAATGCGCCCCCATGTCGAATGTACCTAAAAGTCCCGCGCCGACGCGGGCCAAAGCGCCGTCGGCCCGGCACCCGGATGGTGCGGCCGATGCGCGCGCGCAGCAGGGCCAGCCGCCGCGCCAGCAGCAGGACAAGCAGGCGGGCCAGCCGCCGCGCGGGCCGCGCGGCGACGAACGCCGCGGCGATGCGCGCCAGCCGGCCGCGGCGACCGCACCCGATGCACGCACCCCGCGCCGCGAGCGTCCGCCGCGCGCTGCCGTCGCGCCGAATCCCGTTCCGCCGATCACGTACCCCGAAAGCCTGCCCGTATCGGGCAAGCGCGACGAAATCGCGCGCGCGATTGCCGGTCACCAGGTTGTCATCGTCTGCGGCGAAACGGGCTCGGGCAAGACCACGCAGTTGCCGAAGATCTGTCTCGATCTCGGCCGCGGCCTCGGCGCCGGCGGCACGGGCCTGATCGGCCATACGCAGCCGCGCCGCCTCGCCGCGTCGTCGACCGGCCGCCGGATCGCCGAAGAGCTCGGCACGCCGTTCGGCGAGGTGGTCGGCTACAAGGTGCGCTTTACCGACAACCTCGCGCCGGGCGCGTCCGTGAAGCTGATGACGGACGGCATCCTGCTCGCCGAGACGCAGACCGACCCGCTGCTGAAGGCGTACGACACGCTGATCATCGACGAGGCGCACGAGCGCAGCCTGAACATCGACTTCCTGCTCGGCTACCTGAAGGAAATCCTGCCGAGGCGGCCGGACCTGAAGCTGATCGTCACGTCCGCGACGATCGACGCCGATCGTTTCGCGCGCCATTTCGGCACCGACGAGCGCCCGGCGCCCGTGATCGAGGTGAGCGGGCGGCTGTATCCGGTCGAGATGCGCTACCGCCCGGTGGCCGAGGATCGTCCGGCCGTGAAACATGCCGAAGGCACGGCCGGCCGCGACCGCGTGAAGACCGCGCGCGAGGCCGAGCGCGATCTGATGGACGCGATCGTCGACGCGGTCGACGAGCTGTGCCGCGAGGGCTCCGGCGACGTGCTGGTGTTCCTGCCCGGCGAGCGCGAGATCCGCGAGGCGGCCGAGGCGCTGCGCAAGCACCATCCGCCGCACACCGAGATCCTGCCGCTGTTCGCGCGGCTCTCGGCGGCCGACCAGGACAAGGTGTTCAAGGCGTCGAACGCGCGCCGGATCGTGCTCGCGACCAACGTGGCCGAGACGTCGCTGACGGTGCCGGGCATCCGCTACGTCGTCGACACCGGGCTTGCACGCGTGAAGCGCTATTCGTACCGGAACAAGGTCGAGCAACTGCAGGTCGAGTCGATCTCGCAGGCCGCGGCGAACCAGCGCGCGGGCCGCTGCGGTCGCGTGGCCGACGGCGTCTGCATCCGTTTGTACGAGGAAAGCGACTACCAGGCGCGCGCGCGCTTCACCGATCCGGAAATCCTGCGCTCGTCGCTCGCGTCGGTGATCCTGCGGATGAAGTCGCTGCACCTGACGGCGATCGAATCGTTCCCGTTCCTCGAGCCGCCGCCCGGCCGCGCGATCGCGGACGGCTACCAGTTGCTCAACGAGCTCGGCGCGGTCGACGACGACAACGCGCTGACGCCGCTCGGCCGCGAACTCGCGCGGCTGCCGCTCGACCCGCGCGTCGGCCGGATGATTCTCGCCGCGCGCGACCAGCAGTCGCTGCGCGAGGTGCTGATCATCGCGAGCGCGCTGTCCGTGCAGGACCCGCGCGATCGGCCGATCGAAGCGCAGGAGCAGGCCGACCAGGCGCACCGCCGGTTCGCCGACGAGCGTTCCGAATTCCTGCAGTGGCTGAAGATCTGGGCGTGGTTCGAAGAGGCCGTCGCGCACAAGAAGTCGAATCGCCAATTGATAGACGCGTGCCGGCAGAACTTCCTGTCGCACCTGCGGCTGCGCGAGTGGCGCGACGTCCATTCGCAGTTGCTGACCGTCGTGCGCGAGCACGGCTGGCGGCTCAACGAAGTCGAGGCAACCTACGAACAGGTCCATCTGGCCCTGTTGACGGGCCTGCTCGGTAACCTGGGCCTGAAGGCCGACGACGATCCGCACTACCTCGGCGCGCGCGGGATCAAGTTCTACCTGTGGCCGGGCTCCGTGCTCGCGAAGAAGGCCGGCCGCTGGGTGATGGCGGCCGAACTCGTCGAGACGAGCCGGCTGTACGCGCGTTGCCTTGCGAAGATCGAGCCCGAATGGATCGAGAAGGTCGGCGCGCACCTGCTGAAGAAATCGCTGTCGGAGCCGCACTGGGAAAAGCGCCCGGCGCAGGTCAGCGCGTACGAGCGCGCGACGCTGTACGGGCTGCCGATCTACCACCGCCGGCGCGTCGCGTTCGGCAAGCAGGATCCGGCCCGCGCGCGCGAGCTGTTCATCCGCGGCGCGCTGGTCGAAGGCGAGTTCGACACGAAGCTCGCGTTCTTCGCGCACAACCGCAAGCTGCTCGCCGACATCGAGCAGCTCGAGCACAAGTCGCGCCGGCAGGACGTGCTGGTCGACGACGAGCTGATCTACGCGTTCTACGACCAGGCGATTCCGGAAGGGATCCATACGGGCGTCGCGTTCGAGCGCTGGTATCGCGACGCGGTGAAGCAGGGCGGCCAGCCCGAGGACAAGCTGCGGTTGCTGTACCTGTCGCGCGACGACCTGATGCGCCACGAGGCGGCTGGCGTGACGACCGAGCTGTTCCCGAAGCGCGCGACGATGGCCGGCGTCGAGATGGCGCTCACGTACCACTTCGAACCCGGCACGCCGCGCGACGGCGTGACGCTCGCGGTGCCGCTGTACGCGCTGAACCAGGTCGACGCGCGCCGCTGCGAGTGGCTCGTGCCGGGGATGCTGAAGGAAAAGGTGCAGTTGCTGCTGAAGTCGCTGCCGCAGAAGCTGCGCCGCCACTGCGTGCCGCTGCCCGAGTACGCGGCCGGTTTCGTCGAGCGGATGGGCCGCGAGCGCTTCGGCGCGGGCGGGCTCGTCGAGGCGCTGATCGCCGACGTGCGCGGCGAGACGCAGGTCGCGATGAAGACGGCCGACTTCAAGCTCGAGACGCTGCCCGCGCACCTGTTCATGAACTTCAAGGTGATCGACGAGCACGGCCGCCAGCTCGCGATGGGGCGCAATCTCGCGCAGCTTCGCCAGGAACTCGGCGCACAGGCGCAGCAGCAATTCCAGAAGATCGCCGCGGCGTCGACGATCTCGACCGGCGGCGAGGCCGATGCCGGGCCGACAGCCGGCACGGCGCCGGCGCCTGCCGCCACGGCCGGTGCCGCCGTCCGTGGTGCGAAGCCCGGCAAGGGCGCGGCGCCGCAGACGGCCGCTCCGGCGGAAGCCGGCGCGACGGCGCTGTACGAGAACCTGACGACGTGGAATTTCGGCAAGCTCCCCGAGCTGCTGGAGATCCGCCGGCGCGGCCAGACGCTGTACGGCTACCCGGCGCTCGTCGACCGCGGCACGCATTGCGACGTCGAGGTGTTCGATTCGCCGGAGGAGGCCGCGCGCATCCACCGGGCCGGCTTGCGGCGGCTGTTCGCGCTGCAGCTGAAGGAGCCGATCAAGTTCCTCGAGAAGAACCTGCCGGGCCTGCGCGAGATGGCGATGCAGTACATGTCGCTCGGCACGCAGGACGAGTTGCGCGACCAGTTGATCGACACGGCGCTCGACCGCGCGTGCCTGCAGGATCCGCTGCCCGGCGACGATGCGAGCTTCCACGCGCGGCGCGACGAGGGCCGCAGCCGCCTGAACCTGCTCGCGCAGGAAATCGCGCGGCTCGTCGGGCAGATCCTCGCCGAATACGCGGGGCTCGTGAAGAAACTCGCGCAGGCGAAGCCGTTCGCGCAGGCGCACGCGGATCTGCAGCAGCAGCTCGCCGCGCTGGTCGGCAAGCGCTTCGTGATCGATACGCCTTACGTGCAGCTTGCGCACTTCCCGCGCTACCTGAAGGGCATCGCGCTGCGGATCGACAAGCTGAAGGCCGATCCGGCGCGCGACGCGAAGCAGTCCGCCGACCTGTTGCCGCTCGCCCAGCAGTACCAGCGCGCGGTGTCGCAGCGCGGCGGCGTCGCCGACCCGCGGCTCGCGGAATTCCGCTGGCTGCTCGAGGAACTGCGAATTTCGCTGTTCGCGCAGGAACTGCGTACGCCGATGCCGGTCTCTGTCAAGCGCCTGCACAAGGTCTGGGAGTCGATGCAGCGCTAGCGCAACATCGGTTTTCCGGGCCCGCACCGGCGGCCGGCCCCGGCCGGCCGCACGGCGTATGCCGCGCCGGCCTGTCCGGCCTCGTGGCGTGCGTCGAAGTGGCGCAACGGCGGTTTACGTCAACCGGCGAGGCCGGTTGAACGTTTTACAATGACGGTTGTTCCACGACGTGAGTCTTCATGCGCACTTTCCTTTCCCTCGGCCGCACGCTCGCGCTGGCCGCC
Organism: Burkholderia pyrrocinia; assembly: GCF_001028665.1. Lineage (NCBI taxonomy): Bacteria > Pseudomonadati > Pseudomonadota > Betaproteobacteria > Burkholderiales > Burkholderiaceae > Burkholderia > Burkholderia pyrrocinia. The sequence goes on along the minus strand of NZ_CP011503.1, from coordinate 151,803 downwards.
GCCGTGCTGGCGCCCGCCGCACACGCGAATAACGTGATCGTCCTCAATTCGGCCGAAGCGACGCTTTCCCTGATCGACCAGCAGACTCGCGAGGTCGTCGGCACGATGCCGACCGGCAAGGAACCGCATCACCTGATGGCGACGCCCGACAATTCGTCGCTGATCGTCGCGAATTCGGTCTCGAACAGCCTGATGTTCGTCGATCCGAAGACGGGCAAGCTGCAACGCACGGTCGAAGGCATTGAGGATCCGTACCAGCTCGGCTTCTCGCCCGATCACAAGTGGTTCGTGTCGACCGGGCTGCGCCTCGATCGCCTCGACATCTACAGCTACGACGGCCGTGACGTGAAGATCGCGAAGCGCCTGCCGCTCGCGGTGATGCCGAGCCACCTCGCGTTTACGAAGGACAGCAAGACGGTGCTCGTGTCGCTGCAGGTGTCCGGCGAGATCGCGGCGGTCGACCTCGCTACCCAGACGGTCAAGTGGAAGATGCCGGTCGGCAAGGTGCCGGCGGGCCTGTGGCTCACGCCGGACGACAAATTCCTGCTCGTCGGGATGACCGGCGCGGATTACGTCGCGGTGGTCGACTGGCGCAACCAGAAGATCGTCAAGCAGATCCACACGGGCAACGGCGCGCACAACTTCCGCTCGCTCGCCGACGGCACGCACGTCGCGATCACGAATCGGGTCGCGAACACGATCAGCATCATCGACGAGAACACGCTCACCAACGTCGGCGACATCACCGGCCTGCTGCCGGGCCCCGACGACATGGAGCTGTCGGCCGACAAGAAGACGCTGTGGGTCACGTTCCGCTTCGCGAAGAAGGTCGGGATCATCGACCTCTCGTCGCGCAAGCTGGTGCAGACGATCGCAGTCGGCCGCTCGCCGCACGGCATCTACTTCTACGACCGCGCGCCGTGGAAGGCGGCGAACGGCGCGTGACGGGTGGAGGCGAACGATGCTGCACCTGATCGATGCGTTCGTGTCGGACATCCAGACCTGGCTGTACGTCGATGTCGTGCAGCCGCTCCTCTTCAAGTTCAACCTGATGGGCTATGACGAGGACACCTACGACGCGCTGTACTGGGTGATCATCGGCGCGCTGCAGATGGTGCTGATGTTCGCGCTGCTGCGCCCGCTCGAGGCGCTGCTGCCGGTCGAGCGCTGGAAGAACCGCCGCGCCGTGCGGGTCGACGTGATCTACACGGCGATCTCGAAGCTCGGCATCTACGCGCTGTTCTTCTTCTTCGCGCTGCAGCCGGTGTTCGACAGCTTCCAGGCATGGCTGCGCCTGCACGGCGTCGCGAACGTCAATCTCGACTATCTGTGGCCGGGCGTGACCTCGCAGCCGATCGTCGCGTTCGCGATCTATCTCGTCGTGCTCGACTTCGCCGGCTACTGGTATCACCGCTGGCAGCACAAGTTCGGCATCTGGTGGGAGCTGCACGCCGTGCATCACAGCCAGCGGCAGATGTCGCTGTGGTGCGACGACCGCAACCACCTGCTCGACGACGTGATCCAGTCGTGCTTTTTCGCGTCGATCGCGCTCGTGATCGGCGTGACGCCGTCGCAGTTCGTCGTGCTGACCGCGTTCACGAACTTCATGCAGAGCATTCAGCACACGAATGCACGGCTGTCGTTCGGCTGGCTCGGCGAGCGCCTGCTCGTGAGCCCGATCTTCCACCGGCGCCACCATGCGGTCGGCTACGGCCACGAAGGCACCAAGTACGGCTGCAACTTCGGCGTGCTGTTCCCGTGGTGGGACATGATGTTCGGCACCGCGTCGTGGAACCGCACGGTCGAGCCGACCGGCATCCGCGAGCAGGTCGAGGGCGTGTCCTACGGCGAAGGCTTCTGGGCGCAGCACGGCCTCGCGTTCGTGCGGATCTTCCGGCGCCTGTTCCCCGCGAAGCGCGGCGCGGCGTCGGCCTGACCCGGCCACACTCCCGTTGAACGGCTCTCCCACGCGGCCCGCATGCGCTTTGGCGCATGCGGGCCGCGTGGTTTATCCTTTCCCCGTTTTTCTCCGTCCATACAGGCTCGCATGAACGACTTGCTGCGCTCCTTCGTCCGGGCATTGGCGAGCGCATTGCATCCGCGCATGCTCTGGCTCACCCTGATGCCGTTCCTCGTCTCGGCCGTCCTGTGGGGCGTCTTGCTGTGGTTCTCGTGGCAGACGCTGATCGACGCCGCGCGCGGCGCGCTCGACGGCTTCGTGCTGACGGCCGCGCTGTATCGCGCGTTCGACGCGATCGGCATGTCGCAGCTGCATGCGGTCGTCGCACCGTTCGTGGTCGTGTCGCTCGCGATCCCGCTGATCGTGCTGACCGTGCTGCTGCTGATCGCGACGATTTCGATGCCGGTCGTGATCAAGCACCTGTCGAACCGGCAGTTCGCGGCGCTCGAGGCGAAGCGGGGCGGCACCTTCCTCGGCAGCGTGTTCAATTCGCTGGGGGCGGCGCTGGCCGGTGTCGTCGTGCTCGTCGTCACGATCCCGCTGTGGCTGATCCCGCCGTTCTTCGCGCTGCTGCCGCCGGTGATCTGGGGCTGGCTCACGTACCGCGTGATGACCTACGACGCGCTCGCGCTGCACGCGAGCCGCGACGAGCGTCGCGCGCTCGTGAAGCAGCACCGCTGGCCGCTGATCGGCATCGGCGTCGCGACCGGGCTGCTCGGCACCGTGCCGACCTTCGTGTGGGTATCGTCGGTCTGGATGATGGTGCTGTTTCCGTTCGTCGCGGCGGCCATGATCTGGGTTTACGCTTTCATCCTCGTCTTCTCGGCGCTGTGGTTCGGGCACTATTGCCTGCGCGCGCTGGAGGACCTGCGCGCGAGCGCGAGCGCGCGCGCCACCGCAATCGACATGGGGCAGGCATGAGCATCGGCATCATCATCATCGGCGACGAAATCCTCTCGGGCCGCCGGCAGGACAAGCATCTGGCGAAGGTCATCGAGCTGCTCGGCGCGCGCGGCCTCGCGCTCGACTGGGCCGAATACGTCGGCGACGATCCGGCGCGCATCACGGCGACGCTCGCACGCGCGATCGCGTCGGGCGACATCGTGTTCTCGACGGGCGGCATCGGCGCGACGCCGGACGACCACACGCGCCAGTGCGCGGCCGCCGCGCTCGGCGTGCCGCTCGAACTGCATCCGGAAGCGAAGGTGCTGATCTCGGAGCGGATCCGGGAAACCCACGGCGATCCGGCCACGCCGGTCGACTTCGATTCGCCGGAGAACCAGCACCGCTTCAACATGGGCGTGTTCCCGGTCGGCGCGACGATCATCCCGAACGGCTACAACCGGATTCCGGGCTTCTCGGTCGGCGATCTGCACTTCGTGCCGGGCTTCCCGGTGATGGCCTGGCCGATGATCGAATGGGTGCTCGATACGAAATACGCGCACCTGCATCACGCGACGCCGCACGCGGAGCGTTCGCTGTACGTGTTCGAATTGCCGGAATCGACGCTCACGCCGCTGATGGAGCGCATCGAGCGCGACTTCCCGGGCGTGCGCGTGTTCAGCCTGCCGAGCGTGGGCGACGCGGAGCGGGGCGGCATCTATGCGCGCCGTCACATCGACCTCGGCGTGAAAGGCGAGCCGGAAGCGGTCGCGGCCGCGTTCGTGAAGCTGCGCGAAGGCGTGCACCTGCTCGGCGGCGACGTCGTCGAGCCCGACACGCCGCGCGCCTGACCCACCGCCCAAAAAGCAACGGGCCGCGCAACGCGGCCCGTCATCGGCATGTCATCGCCCGGCTCGACGATGGGGTTGTCGCAACCGGTCGGGAACGCGCGCCGTCAGGCGCCGATCCACGGCAGTTTGCGGAAGCACCAGCCGTCGACCGTCTTGCGGTGGCCTTCGGCGTCCTTTGCACCCTCGAAGCCTTCGAGCAGGTCGAACGCCTTCGTGAAGCCGGCCTGCGACGACGCGACCGCGGCGAGCTTCGAGCGCGCGGCGCTGCGGCACAGGAACAGCACGGGCGTATCGGGCGCGATGGCCGCCTTCAGTTCGTTGACGAATTCGGCGTTCGGCACGCCGCCCGGGTAGCGCGTCCATTCGAGGTGCAGGTACTGGCCGTCGCCGACGAGCGGGCGGCCGATCCAGTCGAGCTCGGCGCGGGTGCGCACGTCGACGAGGCGCGCCGACGGGTCGAGCTGCAGCAGTTCGAATGCCTCGACCGGCAGCAGTGCGCCGGCGTAGTTGAGCGCGCCTTGGGCGCGGCGTTCGTCGGCCTTCGCGTAAAGCTGGTCGAGCGTACTCATGGCGGGGAGTCTCCTTGTCGTTCAAACAAACATTCTAGCGCGGTGTCGTGGCACGGACGTCCGCATGCGGCACGGTGCACGCACCGCACACGCGTTCACCAAAAGAGTGCAGAATGGCCTGCATGCACCAGAATGATTCCGCGGGCGCGGCGCATCGCGACGATTGCACCACGGCGGTGCCATCGGTTGGCGGCCGGTGCGGCGCCGGGCCCCGGAATTGCGCAGCACAGCCCCGTCGCGGCGAGCGCCGGCGCGATTCGCGCCGGTCTTGCACATGGGTGGCACGGAAGCTGCTTTATAGGTTTCGGTCGAATCGGGGCGCGCTGCGCCAAAGCAAGACCCCGATCAGCTCGATAAACGAGGCGGTTCCCAGTCCGCCGGAATTGTTCAATCAGGAGAAGAGGTTATGAGTAAAACCGTCGCCGACGTCATGCAGCTCGTGAAGGACGAGGACGTCAAGTTTGTCGATTTCCGCTTCACGGATACGCGCGGCAAGGAACAGCACGTGTCGGTGCCGGTTTCGGCGTTTGACGAAGACAAGTTCGAAAGCGGTCATGCATTCGACGGTTCGTCGATCGCGGGCTGGAAGGGCATCGAGGCGTCGGACATGCTGCTCATGCCGGACCCGACCGCCGCATTCATCGACCCGTTCTATGAAGAGTCGACCCTCGTGCTGACCTGCGACGTGGTCGAACCGGCCGACGGCAAGGGCTACGAGCGCGATCCGCGTTCGCTCGCGAAGCGCGGCGAAGCGTACCTGAAGAGCACGGGCATCGGCGACACGGCCTATTTCGGTCCGGAACCGGAATTCTTCATTTTCGACTCGGTCCAGTGGAACACGGACATGTCGGGCTGCTTCGTGAAGATCAACTCGGAAGAAGCACCGTGGTCGGCCGGCAAGGAATTCGAAGGCGGCAACACGGGCCACCGTCCGGGCACGAAGGGCGGCTACTTCCCGGTCGCGCCGGTCGACACGTTCCAGGACATCCGTTCGGAAATGTGCCTGCTGCTCGAACAGCTCGGCATCCCGGTCGAAGTGCACCACCACGAAGTGGCGGGCCAGGGCCAGAACGAAATCGGCACGAAGTTCTCGACGCTCGTGCAGCGCGCCGACTGGACGCAATGGTCGAAGTACATCATCCATAACGTCGCGCACTCGTACGGCAAGACGGCGACGTTCATGCCGAAGCCGGTCGTCGGCGACAACGGTTCGGGCATGCACGTTCACCAGTCGATCTGGAAGGACGGCCAGAACCTGTTCGCGGGCAACGGCTACGCCGGCCTGTCGGAACTGGCGCTGTTCTACATCGGCGGCATCATCAAGCACGCCCGTGCACTGAACGCGATCACGAACCCGACGACGAACTCGTACAAGCGTCTGGTCCCGCACTTCGAAGCACCGGTCAAGCTGGCCTACTCGGCACGCAACCGTTCGGCATCGATCCGCATTCCGCACGTGTCGAACCCGAAGGGCCGCCGTATCGAAACGCGCTTCCCGGATCCGATGGCGAACCCGTACCTGTGCTTCACGGCGCTGATGATGGCCGGCCTCGACGGGATCCAGAACAAGATCCATCCGGGCGAAGCAGCCGACAAGAACCTGTACGACCTGCCGCCGGAAGAGGATGCAAAGATCCCGACCGTCTGCGCGGGCCTCGACCAGGCACTCGAAGCGCTCGACAAGGATCGCGAGTTCCTGACGCGCGGTGGCGTGTTCACGGACGGCATGATCGATGCGTACCTCGCGCTGAAGGAGCAGGAGCTGGCGAAGTTCCGCATGACGACGCACCCGATCGAGTTCGAGATGTACTACTCGCTGTAATCGGCGATGGCGCTTCGATTCAGCGCCGTTTTGCCGGTTCGTTCCCGTCGCGCAGGCTGCGGCGGGAACAGCGGAGTCTGAAAGGGGACGGCGTCCAGCCGTCCCTTTTTTGTTCCGACGATTTTCATTTTCTGGCCCGTTGAGGCGCGACAAGCACGCAGATGGTTCTGAAGAATCTGATCAAGGCGAAAACGGGGCAGCCCGAGCGACTGACGGACGACGAGCGGCTCGCGCGGTCGGGCCTGCTTGCGGGGCTGGAAGCGTTGCCGACGGTCGTGATCGTGCTCGACCGCAAGACACTGCGGATCGCGTTCGCGAACCCGTCCGCTGAGGCGATGCTCGACATCTCGCGCCGGCAGCTCGCGCAGCGGCCGTGGGGCGAGATTTTTCCGAACGCGAACGAGCTCGCGTCGACGATCACCGCGATCGGCGAGGAGCGTTTTCACGCGACGCACCTCGATACCGTGCTCGACCGGCCCGGCCGCGAACCGCTGCACGTGCATGCGATCGTCGGTTTCCTCGAGACCGCGCCCGATTTCGTGCTCGTCGAGCTGTTCGAGAACGAGCGGCAGTCGCGCACCGATCGCGAGGAGCGCATCCACGACCTGACCGCGGTCAACAAGCAACTGATCCGCAACCTCGCGCACGAGATCAAGAACCCGCTCGGCGGAATTCGCGGCGCAGCCCAGCTGCTCGAATTCGAGCTCGGCGAGCGCGAGCGCGGCGAGTTGCGCGAATACACGCAGGTGATCATCAAGGAGTCCGATCGCCTGCAGACGCTCGTCGACCGGTTGCTGGAGCCGCACCGGCATCCGCACATCGTCGGCGACGTGAACATTCATGAAGTGTGCGAACGCGTGCGCGCGGTGATGCTTGCGGAATTCCCGCGCGGGCTCACGATCGAGCGCGACTACGACGTGAGCGTGCCGGACCTGCGCGGCGACAAGGAGCAACTGATCCAGGCGCTGCTCAACATCGTGCGCAATGCGGCGCAGGCGCTGCGCGAGCGGATCGCGCAGGGCGACGCGAAGATCGAGCTGCGCACCCGCATCGCGCGCAAGATCACGATCGCGAAGCGCCTGTACAAGCTGGCACTGGACTTGCACGTGATCGACAACGGGCCCGGCATTCCGGAAGAGATCCGCGACCGGATCTTCTATCCGCTCGTGTCCGGGCGCGAAGATGGCAGCGGGCTAGGGCTCACGCTCGCGCAGACGTTCGTGCAGCAGCACGACGGGATGATCGAGGTCGAGAGCCGGCCCGGACGTACCGAATTTCAGATTCTGCTGCCGCTCGACCATTGAGCGGTAACAGCACGATTCACCGGATTCACCCATACCTGACCGACCTATGAAGCCGATCTGGATAGTAGACGACGACCAATCGATCCGCTGGGTGCTTGAAAAGGCACTCGCCCGGGACAGCTTCGCGACGAAGAGCTTCGCGAACGTGCGCGATGCGCTGGCCGCGCTCGACCACGAGACGCCGCAGGTGCTCGTGTCCGACATCCGGATGCCGGGCGGCTCGGGCCTCGAGTTGCTGCAGGCGATGCACGAGCGGCTGCCGGGCCTGCCCGTCATCATCATGACCGCGTTCTCCGATCTCGACAGCGCCGTCGCGGCGTTCCAGGGCGGCGCGTTCGAATATCTCGCGAAGCCGTTCGACGTCGACAAGGCGGTCGAGCTGATCCGCCGCGCGGTCGAGGAAAGCCTGCGCGGCGGCGCGCCGCAGGACGAGCGCGTGGCCGAGGCGCCCGAGATGCTCGGCCAGGCGCCCGCGATGCAGGACATGTTCCGCGCGATCGGCCGCCTGTCGCATTCGGCGGCGACCGTGCTGATCACGGGCGAGTCGGGCACCGGCAAGGAGCTCGTCGCGCGTGCGCTGCACCGTCACAGCCCGCGTGCGAACGGGCCGTTCATCGCGCTGAACACCGCGGCGATTCCGAAGGACCTGCTCGAATCCGAGCTGTTCGGCCATGAGCGCGGCGCGTTCACCGGCGCGCAGACGACGCGGCAGGGCCGCTTCGAGCAGGCCGAGAACGGCACGCTGTTCCTCGACGAAATCGGCGACATGCCGTTCGACCTGCAGACGCGCCTGCTGCGCGTGCTGTCGGACGGGCAGTTCTATCGGGTCGGCGGGCACAACCCGCTGCGCGCGAACGTGCGCGTGATCGCCGCGACGCACCAGAATCTCGAATCGCGCGTGCGGCAGGGGCTGTTCCGCGAGGATCTTTACCACCGGCTCAACGTGATCCGGCTGCGCCTGCCGCCGCTGCGCGAACGCAGCGAGGACATCGCGCTGCTCACGCGCCACTTCCTGCAGAAGAGCGCACGCGATCTCGGCGTCGAGCCGAAGCGCGTGTCCGACGATGCGCTGGCGTACCTGACGTCTCTGGCGTTTCCCGGCAACGTGCGGCAGCTCGAGAACCTCGCGAACTGGCTGACCGTGATGGCGCCCGCGCAGACGGTCGAGATCAAGGACCTGCCGCCCGACCTCGTGCCGGCCGGTGCGCCGGTGGTCGCGACGGGCGACGGTGCGGATGGACACGGCAGCGGCGGCGATGCGGCGTTCGCGCAACCGGCGATCGGTGCGGCACCGATGGCGTCCGCGCCTGTCGCGGCCGCGCCGAACGGCGGTGCGCCGGCCGGCTATCCGCTGTGGGAGCACGGGCTGCGCACCGAAGTCGCGCGGCTGTTGCGCGAGAACTCGGCCGACGTGATGGACGAGCTCGCGCGCCGCTTCGAAGCGGCCGTGATTCGCGAGGCGCTCGACTTCACGCGCGGCCGCAAGGTCGAGGCCGCGGAGCGGCTCGGCATTGGCCGCAACACGATCACGCGCAAGATCCAGGAACTCCATCTGGAGCCCTGAGCACGATTTGCGGCATGCGCGGGCATCGCGCATGCCGCGATCGGACATAATCGCGGTTTGCCCGACGTTTCCCAATCCGCCGATCCGCAATGTCCGATTCCTTCCGCTGGCCCGCCGGGGCCGACCCGTTCCGTTTCCTCGAAGCACTCGACAGCAAGCGCGCCCGCACGTGGGTCGACGAGCAGAATGCGCGCACGCGCGCCGCGCTGCGCGACGACGACGCGTATCGCGCGCTCACGGCACGTCTTGCCAAAGCGTATCTGCCGCGCGAACGTCCGGTGATTCCGACCCGCTGGCGCGACTGGGCCTACGACCTGTGGCAGGACGACCTCCATCCGAAGGGGCTGTGGCGCCGCACGCGCTGGGACGACTGGCGTGCCGGCCAGCCGGCGTGGGAAACGCTGCTCGACGTCGACGCGCTCGGTGCCGAGGAGGGCGAGTCGTGGGTGTTCGAGCAGGACGCGATCCTCTATCCGGACGGCGATCGCGCGCTGCTGTCGCTGTCGCCGGGCGGCGCCGACGCGGTCGTCGTGCGCGAGTTCGATCTCGTCGAACGCCGTTTCGTCGACGGCGGTTTCACGATCGACGAGCCGGGGCATCACACGGTCGGCTGGATCGACCGCGATACCGTCTATGTGAGCTGGGATCGCGGCGAAGCGCACGCGACCGCGGCCGGCTATCCGTATGAAGCGCGGCGCTGGGTGCGCGGTACGCCGCTCGCCGACGCGCCCGTCGTATTTCGCGGCGAACCCGACGACATCAGCGCGGGCGCGGGGTTCGATCCGATCGACAACCGCCACGTCGCGTGGCGCAGCGTCGATTTCTTCGATGCGCATGCGTACCGGCTGACGGACGCGGGCGAGTGGGCGCGCTACGACGTGCCGACGCATGTCGAGGTCGGGTTCTGGGAAGGCTGGCTCGTGCTGGAGCCGCGCCTCGACTGGGATTGCGATGGCGTGCGCCATGCGGGCGGCTCGCTGCTCGCGATCCGAGAGCAGGCGTTCCTGGCCGGGGCGCGCGAACTCACGACGCTGTTCGCGCCGCAACCGTCGACGTCCGCCTGCACGTGGACGAACACGCGAACGATGCTGATCGCGAGCTGGCTCGACGACGTGCACAACCGCACGATGCTGTGGCAGCCGCGGCAGGCCGACGACGGCACGTGGACGTGGGACGCGCAGCCGTTCGACTGGCCGGGCGACGCGCAGATCGACGTCGAGCCCGTCGAGTCGACGTTGAACGACGAAGTCTACGTGGACGTCGACACCTATCTCGATCCGCCCGAATGCTGGCTGGCCGACCTTGCCGATCGCGCGGCCGATGCGCCGTCGCGCCGCGTGCTGCTCGACCGGCCGCCGGTGCAGTTCGATGCGGCCGGGCTCGTCGTGCGTCGTGCCAGCGCGTGCTCGCGCGACGGCACGGTGGTGCCGTACACGCTGATCGGGCCGCGCGATGCGCTTGACGCACTCGATGCGCCCGACGGCGCCGCGCGCGTTGCGCGGCCGTGTCTGCTGTCGGGCTACGGCGGCTTTGCGATCCCGAACCTGCCGGGCTACAGCGACGCGTTCGGCATTGGGTGGCTCGAACGCGGCGGCGTCATGGCGTTCGCGCACATCCGCGGCGGCGGCGAGTTCGGGCCGCGCTGGCACGTCGACGCGCAGCGCGAACACCGGCAGCGCTCGTTCGACGACTTCATCGCGGTGGCCGAGGATCTGGTTGCGACCGGCGTGACGAGCGCCGCGCAGCTCGGGATCGAGGGCGGCAGCAACGGCGGGCTGCTGGTTGCCGCGTGCATGGCGCAGCGGCCGGAGCTGTTCGGCGCGGTGCTGTGCCGCGTGCCGCTGCTCGACATGCGCCGCTATCCGAAGCTGCACGCGGGCGCCGCGTGGCTCGACGAATACGGCGACCCGGACGATCCGCGCGAGGGCGCGGCGCTGGCTGCATATTCGCCGTATCACCGCGTGCGCGAAGGCGTCGCGTATCCGCCGCTGCTGTTGACGACGTCGACGCGCGACGATCGCGTGCATCCCGCGCATGCGCGCAAGATGGCCGCGCGCATGCATGCGCTCGGTCACGAACGGGTGTGGTACTGGGAGAACACCGACGGCGGCCACGGCAGCGCCGACGATCTGGAACGCGCCGAATCCGACGCAGCCGAATTCGGGTTCCTGTGGGCCCATCTCGGGCCGGCGCCCGCGCGGCGCTGAACGCGCGCGGGCTGCGCGATCAGCCGACGACCGCGACGACGGGCGTGTGGTCGGACGGCTGTTCCCACGTGCGCGGCGTGCGGTCGACCTCGCACGACGCGCAGGTGGCGGCGAGCGCCGGCGACAGCAGGATGTGGTCGATGCGCAGCCCCGCGTTGCGGCGGAACGCCATCATCCGGTAGTCCCACCAAGTGAAGGTCTTCTCGGGTTGTTCGAAGCGGCGGAACGCATCGACGAAGCCGAGCTCGATCAGCTTCGCGAAATGCGCGCGCTCCTGCGGCGACACGAGGTTCTGGCCTTCCCATTTCGCGGGATCGTGCACGTCGCGGTCTTCCGGCGCGATGTTGTAGTCGCCGAGCAGCGCGAGCTTCGGGTAGCGCTGCAGTTCCGTGCTCAGCCATGCGTGCAGCGCGTCGAGCCACTGCATCTTGTAGACGAACTTGTCAGAGTCGGGCGCCTGGCCGTTCGGGAAATAGGCGGACACGATGCGCACGCCGTCGACCGTCGCGGCGACCACGCGCTGCTGCGGATCGTCGAAGCCGGGGATGTTGCGCACGACGTCCGCTTCGTCGACGGACAGCGTATCGCGTGCGAGGATCGCGACGCCGTTGTAGGTCTTCTGGCCCGTGAACCAGCTGCGGTAGCCGGCCGCTTCGAGATCGGCGCGCGGGAATTTCTCGTCCGGCAGCTTCAGTTCCTGCAGGCACAGCACGTCGGTGCCGCTTTGCGCGAGCCAGTCGAGTACGTGCTGCTTGCGGACGTTGAGCGAGTTGACGTTCCAGGTGGCGATTTTCATGAACGGGAGTGTGCGTGCGGCGTGAATGCGAAGGCCGCCATCTTACCGCGAGCACGCGGCGCGAACGCGTGCGATGCGCGACGCGGCGAAGGCGTCGCGCATCGCTGCATCGGGGAGGGAAAAAGAAATTCTGACAAAAGTGTTGACGTAAGTACTCCCTCACCCTATAATTTATTTCTCTGACGCGGGGTGGAGCAGTCTGGCAGCTCGTCGGGCTCATAACCCGAAGGTCGTAGGTTCAAATCCTACCCCCGCAACCAAGCACACCAGACGATGTGCAGCGCATATGACCGATGCGTGCTTCGTCGACAGGAACCCGGCCTCGTGCCGGGTTTTTTGTTTTCTGCGCGCGTCGTTCGTGTCGCTATCGCGCAGCCCATTCCACGGCCGCCTTCGCATGCAGCGCGGTCGTGTCGAATACCGGCAGCGGCGAGTCGTCCGTGCCGATCAGCAGTGTGATTTCCGTACAGCCGAGGATCACGGCCTGCGCGCCGCGCTTTGCCAGTCCTTCGATGATCGTCACGTACGTCGCGCGCGATTCGGGCGAGATGACGCCGTGACACAGCTCGTCGTAGATGATCCGGTGCACGTCGTCGCGCCCGCGTTGGTCCGGTACCAGCACGTCCATCCCGAACTTCCCGCGCAGCCGCTCCGCATAGAACGGCAACTCCATCGTGTAGCGTGTGCCGAGCAGCGCGACGCGCTCGACACCCGCGTCGCGCAGCGCGGTGCCGGTCGGATCGGCGATGTGCAGGAACGGCAGCGTCACCGCGGCTTCGATCGCGTCATGCACGCGGTGCATCGTATTGGTCGTCAGCACGACGAGATCGGCGCCGGCCGCTTCGAGCTGCCGCGCGGCGCCGGCCATCCGTTCGCCGAGTGCAGCCCAGTCTTGCGTGCGCTGCAGCGCTTCGATCTCTGCGAAATCGACCGTCACCAGCACGCTCTTCGCGTTGTGATGCCCGCCATGCAGCGCCTTCGAGTGCCGGTTGATCATCCGGTAGTACTCGGCCGACGATTCCCAGCTCATTCCGCCGATCAGTCCGATCGTCTTCATTCGTCACCTTTGCGTTTCGTGTGTCGCGGCAGACGAGTATAGGCGCCGCTCTCCGCGCACGGCCGATACGATCCGTGCGGAGCGGGCCAGTACGGCGCAGCCGGGCGTGGCCGCACGCGACAGTTGAAACCGGCACTGTGTTTTTGTACAGTATCGGCACCGTGAACCCGACCACCATTCCGCCTGCCGATCCACACGCACCGCCGCCGGGCGACGTGCTGCCGCGCATGCGCAAGATCATTCATTGCGATTGCGACTGTTTCTACGCGTCGGTCGAGATGCGCGACGACCCGTCGCTGCGCAACCGGCCGCTCGCGGTCGGCGGCCGGCCGGACCAGCGCGGCGTGATCGCGACCTGCAACTACGAGGCGCGGCGCTATGGCGTGCATTCGGCGATGTCGTCGGCGCTGGCGATGCGCAAGTGTCCGGACCTGCTGATCCTGCCGTCCGCGATGGACAAGTACCGCGCGGCGTCGCGGCAGATCATGGCGATCTATCGCGACTACACGCCCGACGTCGAGCCGCTGTCGCTCGACGAGGCGTACCTCGACGTCAGCGGGTCAGAGCGGTGCCAGGGCAGCGCGACGCTGATTGCGCGGGAGATCCGCCAGCGCGTGCACGACACGGTCGGGGTGACCGTGTCGGCCGGCGTCGCGCCGAACAAGTTCATCGCGAAGATCGCGTCCGACTGGAACAAGCCCGACGGCCTGTTCGTCGTGCGGCCGCACGAGATCGACGCGTTCGTCGCGGCGCTGCCGGTGCGCAAGCTGCACGGCGTCGGCAAGGTGACGGCCACGCGGCTCGACCGGCTCGGCATCCAGACCTGCGCGCAATTGCGCGACTGGCCGCTGATCGACCTGCACCGCGAATTCGGCGCGTTCGGCCGGCGGCTCTACGAACTGTCGCGCGGGATCGACGAGCGGCCCGTGCAGGCTGACCAGGAGCGCAAGTCGGTCAGCGTCGAGACGACCTACGTGACCGACCTGACGACGCTCGAGCAATGCGCGGACGAAATCCGCCGCCTCGTCGTGCAGCTCGATGCGCGCGTCGCGCGCGCCGGCGCCGCGCGGTCGATCCGCAAGCTGTACGTGAAGATCCGCTTCGCCGATTTCCAGCGCACGACGGTCGAGTGCGTGGCCGACGCGACGAATGCCGATACGGCCGTCACGCTGCTCGCGAAGGGGCTGCAGCGGCGCGCGCAGGCCGTGCGGCTGCTCGGCGTCGGCGTGCGCATCGACGAGGACACGGCCGAGCGTCACGGGCAGTTCTCGTTGTTCGACGACGAATCGCCCGCACCATGAAAAAAGGCACCGCCGCAGCGGTGCCTGTCGATGCAGCCCGAAGGGCGGGGCGGCGCGCTCAGTGCGCGGGCGCGGCCATCCCGTTGTGGCGCAGCAGCGCATCGATTTCCGGCTCGCGGCCGCGGAACGCCTTGAACGAATCCATCGCCGGGCGGCTGCCGCCGACCTCGAGGATTTCGCGGCGATAGCGCGTGCCGGTCGCCGCGTCGAGCACGCTGCCGCTCGCGGCCGCCGCTTCCTCGAATGCCGCGTACGCGTCGGCCGACAGCACCTCGGCCCACTTGTAGCTGTAGTAGCCGGCCGCATAACCGCCCGCGAAGATATGGCTGAACGTGTTCGGCCAGCGCGAGAACGCCGCTTGCGGGATCACGTGATAGCGCTCGTTGATCTCGCGCGCGAATGCGGTCACGCCGGTTGCGCCCGCCGGGTCGAAGTCGACGTGCAGCAGCATGTCGAACATCGAGAACACGATCTGGCGCAGCGTGCCGAGCCCGCTCTGGAAATTCTTCGCGGCGATCATCTTGTCGAACAGTTCGCGCGGCAGCGTGGCGCCCGTGTCGACGTGCGACGACATCGACGACAGCACGTCCCATTCCCAGCAGAAGTTTTCCATGAACTGCGACGGCAGCTCGACCGCATCCCATTCGACGCCGTTGATGCCGGACACGCCGAGTTCGTCGACGCGCGTGAGCATGTGATGCAGCCCGTGGCCGAACTCATGGAACAGCGTGATGACTTCGTCGTGCGTGAAGCACGCGGGCTTGCCGCCGACCGGCGCCGAGAAGTTGCAGGTCAGGTAGGCGACCGGCGTCTGCACGGTGCTGCCGCGCTTCGCGCGCGAACGCGCGTCGTCCATCCATGCGCCGCCGCGCTTGCCTTCGCGCGCGTACAGGTCGAGATAGAACTGCGCGACGAGCGAGCCGTCGCGATTCTCGACGCGGAAGAAGCGCACGTCCTTGTGCCACACCGGCGCATCGTCCGGCTTGATCCGCACGCCGAACAGCGTCTCGGTGACGGTGAACAGGCCCTTCAGCACGGCCGGCTCCGGGAAGTACTGCTTGACCTCGTTTTCCGAGAACGCGTAGCGCTGCTCGCGCAGCTTTTCGGCCGCGTACGCGACGTCCCACGGCGCGAGTTCGGCGAGGCCGAGTTCCTTCGCCGCGAACGCGCGCAGCTCGTCCCAGTCCTTGTCCGCGTGCGGGCGCGCGCGCGTCGCGAGATCCTCGAGGAACGCGATCACCTGCTGCGGCGATTCGGCCATCTTCGGTGCGAGCGACACTTCGGCGAAGTTGCGGTAACCGAGCATCTGCGCCTCTTCGCGGCGCAGCTTCAGCTCGTCGGCGACGATTGCCGTGTTGTCCCACTCGGCCTTGCCGTCGCCGTACTGCGGCCCCAGTTCCGACGCGCGCGTCGCATACGCGCGATAGAGCGTCTCGCGCAGCGCGCGGTTGTTCGCGTACTGCAGCACCGGGAAGTACGACGGGAAGTGCAGCGTGAATTTCCAGCCGTCCTTGCCGTCCTTCTGCGCGGCTTCGCGGGCGGCCTCGATCGCGTCGCCGGGCAGGCCGGCCAGGTCGGCCTCGTCCTGCACGAAGTACGCGTACGCGTTGGTCGCGTCGAGCACGTGGTCGGAGAACGCCTTCGACAGCGCGGCCTGCTGTTCCTGCAGTTCCGCGAAGCGCGGCTTCCGGTCCTCGGGCAGCTCGGCGCCCGACAGGCGGAAATCGCGCAGTGCGTTGTCGAGGATCTTCTTTCGTTCGGCGGACAGCGTCGCGTATTCGGCGCTCGCGGCGATCGCCTTGTACTTCTCGTACAGCGCGAGATTCTGGCCGACGCTCGACCAGAACTCGGTCACGCGCGGCAGGTTCTCGCCGTATGCGGCCCGCAGTTCAGGCGTATCGGCGACCGCGTTCAGGTGGCCGACGACGCCCCACGCACGGCCGAGCGGCTCCGTCGCCTGCTCGACCGTCTCGACGACGGCGGCCCAGGTCGCCGGCGTCGCGGGCGCGCTCGCGGCGTCGACCGCGCGACCGGCTGCGTCGAGCAGCGTATCGAGCGCGGGCGTCACGTGTTCCGGGCGGATTTCGCCGAAGCGGGGCAGGCCGGTGAAGTCGAGGAGCGGATTGGTGTTGGCGCTGGCGGACATAAGACTCCCTGTCTGTTGCCGGATGAACCGGGATGAAAAGGGTAACGGCGGCTGGGCGCGATGGCGCCCGATACCGACATTATTGGGGCGCATCGTGCGCTTTCCAATCGTTAGTTTCTAACGGCGCGATTGACGCAGGGTCGGAGGCGGGGCGGAAAGTCGTCGGGCAACGCGCGGCCGGCGTGGTGCAGCCGGCGCGATGCGGCTGGCGGGACGCCGGCGCACGGAACCGCGCGCCGGCTGAACGGGCAGGGGTCAGGCGGCCGCGGCGGCGGCGCGCTCGGCGGCTTCGATCGTGTTGATCAGCAGCATCGTGATGGTCATCGGACCGACGCCGCCCGGCACCGGCGTGATGTGGCCGGCGACTTCCTTCACGCCCGCGAAATCGACGTCGCCGCACAGCTTGCCTGCGTCGTCACGGTTCATGCCGACATCGATCACCGTCGCGCCGGGTTTCACCATGTCGGCCGTCAGGATGTTGCGCTTGCCGACCGCGGCGACCACGATGTCGGCCTGCCGCGTGTGCGCGGCGAGGTCGCGCGTCTTGCTGTGGCAGATCGTCACGGTCGCGCCGGCTTCGAGCAGCAGCATCGCCATCGGCTTGCCGACGATGTTCGAGCGGCCGATCACGACCGCGTTCGCGCCCTGCAGCGCGATGTCATGCGCGGCGAACATCTTCATCACGCCGTACGGCGTGCACGGGCGGAACAGCGGCTTGCCGGTCATCAGCGCGCCGGCGTTCGCGACGTGAAAGCCGTCGACGTCCTTCTCCGGTGCGATCGCCTCGATCACCTTGTGGCTGTCGATGTGCGCGGGCAGCGGCAACTGGACGAGGATGCCGTGGATCTTCGGGTCACGGTTCAGTTCGTCGATGCGCGCGAGCAGGTCGGCTTCCGACAGCGTGGCCGGGTACGTATCCTTCTGCGAGAAGAAACCGTTGTCCACGCACGCCTTGATCTTGTTGCGCACGTAGACTTCGCTCGCCGGGTTTTCGCCGACGAGGATCACCGCGAGACCGGGCTGGTGGCCGCGTGCGGTCAGGGCGGCGGCGCGTTCGGCGGCCTGCGCGCGCAGGGTCTTCGAAAGGGCGTTGCCGTCGATGAGGAGGGCTGTCATGGTTGGTGGGTCCTGCCGGGAAGTTGGAATGCGGGCGTACGGCACCTGAAGCGCCGCAGCAAAGCACGCAATTATACCGTTCGCCTGCTGCCGTCCGACAGCGAATCAGCAGGAAGCGTCATGACCGCGGCGCTCGCGCGCCGGGAGGAGAGGCCGCCGCCGCGCGAGTGGGCCGCATCGCGCGGGGCGGCCGGGCCGGGCGGGCAGTGCCGCCGCGGCCAGCGAACGCTCAGGCCTGTTTCTTCGACAGCGCGAGGCGCAGCAGGTCGGCCACCGTGTTGACGTTGAGCTTTTCCATGATGTTCGCGCGGTGCGCTTCGACCGTCTTGATGCTGATGCCGAGGTCGTCGGCGATCTGCTTGTTCAGGCGGCCCGCGATGATCCGTTCGAGCACCTGCTGCTCGCGCGCGGTCAGCTTCGACAGGCGTTCGCTCGCGGCACGCTGTTCCTGGACGCTCTTGCTCTCGCTTCGGGCCTTGTCGAGCATCCGCTCGACGAGCTTGCGCAGCTCGGCTTCGTCGAACGGTTTCTCGATAAAGTCCATCGCACCCTTTTTCATCGTCGACACGGCCATCGGCACGTCGCCGTGACCCGTGACGAAGATGATCGGCAGTGCGGCGTTGTCGGCGATCAGGCGTTCCTGCAGTTCGAGACCGCTCATGCCCGACATCCGCACGTCGAGGATCAGGCACGCGATCTGTCCGGCCTGTTGCGCAGGCTGGTACGCATCGAGGAATTGCTCGGCGCTCGAGAAGCATTGCACGCGATAGCCGTTCGCCTCCAGCAGCCAGCGCAGCGAGTCCCGTACGGCCTCGTCGTCGTCAACGACAAAGACGGTTTCCTGAGTGGTGGTGACAGGGCTATTCATAGTTCTCCCGTTACGGTATGTGATGCCGATGCCTCGCGCCCCCCTTGGCCGAGATCAGCGGGTTCCCCAATGGGCAGGCTGCAGTGGAACGTCGCGCCGGAAATGCGGCCATCCGGCTCGACGTTGTTGACCACCCACAGACGCCCCCGATGCGATTCGATGATCGAACGGCAGATGTTCAGCCCCATGCCCATGCCATCGGACTTGGTGCTGTAAAACGGTTCGAACAGGCGTTCGGCGGTTGCTTCGTCGACGCCCGGACCCTGGTCGATCACGCGGATGTCGACGAATCCCGCATCGATGTCGGCGACGACGCGGATCACGCCGTCCGCCGACGCCGGCTTCACGTCGGCCATCGCCTCGGCCGCGTTCTTCATCAGGTTCATCAGCACCTGCTCGATCAGCACGGGGTCGACATAAATAATAGGCATTCTTGCGAGGATTTCCGTGACGATCCGGATCCTGCGCTTCCTGGCCTCGATTTCGGCGAGCCCGACCGCGTCGGCGACGATGTCCGCGACGCGCGCCGGCTGGCGCTTCGGCTCGCTGCGCTTCACGAATTCGCGGATCCGCTTGACGATCATCCCCGCGCGCAGCGCCTGCTGCGCGGTCTTTTCCAGCGCGGGCTGCAGCGTCTCGGGCGTGCCGCGGCCGCTCTTGACGAGCGCGAGCGTGCCGGAGCAGTAGTTGTTGATCGCGGCGAGCGGCTGATTCAATTCGTGAGCAATCGACGACGCCATTTCACCCATCGTCATCAATCGGCTCGTGAACTGCAGCTTCTCTTCCTGCTGGTGCGCGAGTTCCTGCGCCTTCTTGCGGGTCGTGATGTCGGTCGCGATCTGCATCTGCGCGAGGTGGCCGTCCACCCACTGGATGTACTGGCGGCGCACCTCGAACCACTTCTGGATGCTCTCGACGTACACCTCCTGCGCATCGGCGGTGCTGCTCGTCAGCGCGGCGGCCGGCAGGCCCGCGAACGCGTCGACCATGTCGATCGAGTCGGACGATGCCTGCGCGCGGTCGAAGCCGCCGCCCGACAGCTCGAGATGGCCGTCCGGGCGGATGCCGAACAGGTGGCGGTAGTAGCGGTTCGCGAACAGCAGCTCGGCCTCGTCGGCGGCCAGCACCGACACCGCGGCGTCGAGGCTTTCGAGCACCGTCGTGAAGCGCTCGTGCGCGGCCGCGAGTTCCTCGCGCGCGCGCTTCGGCTCGGTGATGTCGGTCATCGACGACATCCAGCCGGTCTGGCGGCCAGAGCTGTCGATCAGCGGCGATACGTACAGGCGCGCATGGAACAGCGTGCCGTTCTTGCGCCGCACGCGCAGCTCGAAGCCCGAGCTCGGCGCCTTGCCGCGCAGCGTCATGTCGAGCTGGCGCTGCATTTCCGGGTAGGCGTCGCGCGGCCAGTACGGGAACGGCGCGACCTTGCCGACGAGGTCGCTCTCGTCCCAGCCGGTCATCCGGCAGAACGCCGGGTTCACGTGCGTGATGCGGCCGTGCATGTCGAGCACGCGCATGCCGATCAGCACCGAGTTCTCCATCGCGCGGCGGAAGAACGCTTCCGCGTACAGCGCCTGCTGCGCCTCGAAGCGCTGGCGCGTGTGCTTCCACAGGCTCCAGAGGCTCCACAGCACGAAGCACGACAGCCCCGCGACGAGCCACACGAGCGTGTTGTTGGTCAGGTTCGTGAGCTGCGGGAACGCGTACACGCGCACGGTCAGCCCCTGGCCGGGCGGATCGAGCGGCAGGTCGTAGTGCGAGTCGCGCGGCAGGCGCGGACGCGTCGACGTGGACGACAGCTCGCGGTTGTTCGCGTCGGTGATCGAGATCTTGTACTTCGACGACAGCTCTTGCGGGATGTCGTGTTTCAGGATCCCTTCGACCGAGAACACCGCGGCGATCGAGCCGAGATACTCGCGGTCGCCGCGCATCACGGGCGTCTGCAGCGTGATGAAGCCGTTGCCGAAGTCGTCGTAGATCAGCGGCGAATAGGCCTGGCGGCGCGTGCTGCGCGCTTCGTCGTACGCGCCGCGCACGGCGTCCTGCATCTGCGCGTCGCCGGGCTTCGCGAGCCGCTGGCCGAGCAGCGGCGGATGCACGGTCGGCCAGCGCTGCACGCCGGGCGCGGTGTACCAGTTCAGGTAGAGGATTTCCGGATGCGTCTGCATCACGTCCGCGACGGCCATCTGGAACGCGTTCTGGTCGAGGCGGCCCGACGCGAGATCGCGCGACAGCGCCTGCAGCTGTTCCTGCGCGCCCGTCATCGACAGGCGGATCTGCTGCTGCGCCCACGCGACGTTACGGAAGAGGGTGTCTTCCTGTTGCTGCTGTTCGCGGCGATTGAGGCTCCACAGGATGAGGCTCATCACCACCAGGAACACCAGGATCGACAGCAGCGGCGTCAGCAAATAGGAATTGGACCACCACGGTCCGTGGTGCCAACGGGACGGCTGCGACTCCGCCGGCGGGCCCGACGGTCGCGCCGAGCGTGCGAAAAGCCGATCGGTCAACATGGCAGGATTGTAGCGCAGCGCAATACATGGAAAACCTGTACCGCATATGTTGAACGGAAACGGATTTATGCTGCCGGGACGCGCCGCAGAGCCCCGAAACAAGGGTGCAGCGCAGCAATATTCCGCATTGCGAGAAAAGATCTCACAATTCGAAAATTTTGTTGCGCAGGCCCGCGCACGCTCATTACAATCCGCTGGAGCTTGCCCGCAGCCGGTCGCGTCGCGTCGTCTGCACGAGAGCGATCCTCACATTCCAGGACCCAGGAGACGAGAATGTCCGCTGTACCGAACGAAGTGATGAAATATGTCGCCGCCGAACGTGACGACGACCCGCAAGAAACCGTCGAGTGGCTGGAGTCGCTCGATGGCGTGATCTCCTCCGTGGGCACCGGCCGCGCGCACTACCTGATCGAAAAGCAGATCGAGTTCGCGCGCATGCACGGCGAACACCTGCCGTTCTCCGCGAATACCCCGTACATCAACACGATCCCGGTCGAAGCCCAGGCGAAGATCCCGGGCGACCAGGACCTCGAGCACCGCATCCGTTCGTACACGCGCTGGAACGCGCTGGCGATGGTGCTGCGCGCGGGCAAGGACACGAACGTCGGCGGCCACATCGCATCGTTCGCATCGGCCGCGACGCTCTATGACGTCGGCTACAACCACTTCTGGCACGCGCCGTCCGAGAACCACGGCGGCGATCTCGTGTTCGTGCAGGGCCACTCGTCGCCGGGCGTGTACTCGCGCGCGTTCCTGCTCGGCCGCCTGACCGAGAACCAGCTCGACAACTTCCGCCAGGAAGTCGGCGGCAACGGCATCTCGTCGTATCCGCACCCGTGGCTGATGCCGGACTTCTGGCAGTTCCCGACCGTGTCGATGGGCCTGGGCCCGATCATGGCGATCTACCAGGCGCGCTTCATGAAGTACATCGAAGCGCGCGGCATCGCGAAGACGCAGGGCCGCAAGGTGTGGGCGTTCCTCGGCGACGGCGAGACGGACGAACCGGAATCGCTCGGCGCGATCGGGATGGCGAGCCGCGAGAAGCTCGACAACCTCGTGTTCGTGATCAACTGCAACCTGCAGCGTCTCGACGGCCCGGTGCGCGGCAACGGCAAGATCATCCAGGAACTGGAATCGGAATTCCGCGGCGCCGGCTGGAACGTGATCAAGGTCATCTGGGGCAGCCGCTGGGATGCGCTGTTCGCACGCGACAAGACGGGCGCGCTGATGCGCCGCATGATGGAAGTCGTCGACGGCGAATACCAGACGTACAAGTCGGAATCGGGCGCGTTCGTCCGCGAGCACTTCTTCAACACGCCTGAACTGAAGGCGCTGGTCGCCGACTGGTCGGACGACGACATCTGGGCGCTGAACCGCGGCGGCCACGATCCGCACAAGATCTACGCGGCGTTCCACGAGGCCAGCAACACGAAGGACGCGCCGACCGTCATCCTCGCGAAGACCATCAAGGGCTACGGGATGGGCGAGTCGGGCCAGGCGATGAACATCACGCACCAGCAGAAGAAGCTGCCGGTCGAGCAACTGAAGAAGTTCCGTGACCAGTTCCGCCTGCCGATCACCGACGAACAGATCGCCGACGTGCCGTACCTGAAGTTCGACGAAGGCTCGAAGGAACTCGAATACATGCGCAAGCAGCGCATGGATCTCGGCGGCTACCTGCCGCAGCGTCGCGAGAAGGCGACCTCGCTGCCGGTGCCGGCGCTCGACGCGTTCGAGCCGCTGCTGAAGGGCACGGGCGAAGGCCGCGAGATCTCGACGACGATGGCGTTCGTGCGGATCCTGAACATCCTGCTGAAGGACAAGGCGCTCGGCAAGCGCGTCGTGCCGATCGTCCCGGACGAGTCGCGCACGTTCGGCATGGAAGGCCTGTTCCGCCAGATCGGCATCTGGAACCAGCAGGGCCAGAAGTACGTGCCGGAAGATTCCGACCAGCTGATGTTCTACAAGGAATCGGAAACCGGCCAGATCCTGCAGGAAGGCATCAACGAAGCGGGCGGCATGTGCGACTGGATCGCGGCGGCGACGTCGTACTCGACGCACGGCGAGATCATGGTGCCGTTCTACATCTTCTACTCGATGTTCGGCTTCCAGCGGATCGGCGACCTCGCATGGGCCGCGGGCGACATGCGTTCGCGCGGGTTCCTGCTCGGCGGTACCGCGGGCCGCACGACGCTGAACGGCGAAGGCCTGCAGCACGAAGACGGCCACTCGCTCCTGTGGGCGGCATCGGTGCCGAACTGCGTGAGCTACGACCCGACCTTCGGTTATGAACTGGCTGTGATCATCCAGGACGGCCTGCGCCGCATGGTGCAGGACCAGGAAGACGTGTACTACTACATCACGGTGATGAACGAGAACTACGAGCACCCGGCGATCCCGCAGGGCGAGCAAGTGGCGGCCGACATCATCAAGGGCATGTACGCGTTCAGGAAGGCCGACGCCGACAAGAAGGCGCCGCGCGTCCAGCTGCTCGGCGCGGGCACGATCTTCAACGAAGTGATCGCTGCCGCCGACCTGTTGAAGAACGACTGGGGCGTCGCCGCCGACCTGTGGAGCGTGCCGAGCTTCACCGAGCTCGCGCGCGAAGGCCACGAAATCGAGCGCTGGAACCTGCTCCATCCGACCGAGGAGCGTCGCCTGTCGCACGTGCAGAAGTGCCTGAAGGACACGCAGGGCCCGGTCATCGCATCGACCGACTACGTTCGTGCGCTGGTCGACCAGATCCGCGGCCAGATCGATCGCCGCTTCGTCGTGCTGGGCACCGACGGCTATGGTCGTTCGGACACGCGCGAGAACCTGCGCCACTTCTTCGAGGTCGACCGTCACTGGGTCACCGTCGCCGCGCTCAACGCGCTGGCCGACGAAGGCACGATCGAGCGCAAGGTGGTCGCGGACGCGATCGCCAAGTACAACCTCGATCCGTCCAAGCCCAACCCGATGACCGTTTAACGCACACGCCGTGTGATGCCGCGCGCCGCTTCCGGGAGGAGCGCGCGCGGCCATGGAGACAGAAACAGATGAGTCAAGCGATCGAAGTGAAGGTGCCGGATATCGGCGATTACAAGGACGTGCCCGTCATCGAAGTGCTCGTGAAGGCGGGCGATACGGTCGAGCCCGAGCAGTCGCTCGTCACGCTCGAGTCCGACAAGGCGACGATGGACGTCCCGAGCCCGGTTGCGGGCACGGTCAAGGAAGTGAAGGTGAAGGTGGGCGATTCCGTGTCGGAAGGCACGCTGATCATCCTGCTCGACGGCGGCGCAGCCGCACAGCCGAACGGCGCGGCAGCGCCGGCAGCAGCCCCGGCTCCGGCGGCAGCGCCGGCACCGGCCGCACCGGCAACGGCCGGCGGCACGCTCGAAGTGAAGGTGCCCGACATCGGCGACTACAAGGACGTCCCGGTGATCGAGATCGGCGTGAAGGTCGGCGATACGGTCGAGAAGGAGCAGTCGCTCGTCACGCTCGAATCGGACAAGGCGACGATGGACGTGCCGAGCCCGGCCGCCGGCGTCGTGAAGGACATCAAGGTGAAGGTGGGCGATTCGGTGTCGGAAGGCACGCTGATCGTGCTGCTCGAAGCCGCAGGCGCGCCGGCTGCCGCACCGCAGGCGAGCGCACCGGCTCCGGCCGCCGCCGCGCCGGCTCCGGCGCCCGCCGCCGCACCCGCGAAGGCAGCACCGGCACCGGTTGCCGCCGCCGCACCGGCCGCAGCGCCGTCGGGCGAATACCGCGCCAGCCACGCATCGCCGTCGGTGCGCAAGTTCGCGCGCGAACTCGGCGTCGAAGTCGCACGCGTGCAGGGTTCGGGTCCGAAGGGCCGCATCACGAAGGAAGACGTCACGGGCTTCGTGAAGGGTGTGATGACCGGCCAGCGCGCAGCACCGGGCGCGGCAGCGGCCGCACCGGCAGGCGGCGGCGAGCTGAACCTGCTGCCGTGGCCGAAGGTCGACTTCTCGAAGTTCGGCCCGTTCGAGGCGAAACCGCTGTCGCGCATCAAGAAGATCTCGGGCGCGAACCTGCATCGCAACTGGGTGATGATCCCGCACGTCACGAACAACGACGAAGCGGACATCACCGATCTCGAGGCGCTGCGCGTCCAGTTGAACAAGGAGCACGAGAAGGCGGGCGTGAAGTTCACGATGCTCGCGTTCGTGATCAAGGCGGTTGTCGCGGCGCTGAAGAAGTTCCCGACCTTCAACGCGAGCCTCGACGGCGACAACCTCGTGTTCAAGCAGTACTTCCACGTCGGTTTCGCTGCCGATACGCCGAACGGCCTCGTCGTGCCGGTGATCCGCGATGCGGACAAGAAGGGGCTCGTCGACATCGCGAAGGAAATGAGCGACCTGTCGAAGGCCGCGCGCGAAGGCAAGCTGAAGCCGGACCAGATGCAGGGCGGCTGCTTCTCGATCTCGTCGCTCGGCGGGATCGGCGGCACGAACTTCACGCCGATCATCAACGCGCCGGAAGTGGCGATCCTCGGGTTGTCGCGCGGCCAGACGAAGCCGGTGTGGGACGGCAAGCAGTTCGTGCCGCGTCTGATGCTGCCGCTGTCGCTGTCGTATGACCATCGCGTGATCGATGGCGCGGAAGCCGCGCGGTTCAATGCGTATCTCGGTGCGTTGCTCGGCGATTTCCGTCGCATCATTCTTTGATGAGCGGGGAGTTTTCTCGCGGGGGCGTGGGTTTCTTTTCTGTTTTCCACGCTTCGTCGTTGAACTGGCTTTCTTGACGGTCTGCCAGCGTCGCCCCTGCGCGGGGCGGCGGTTACTTTTCTTTGTCTTCCAAAGAAAAGTAACCAAAAGGAAGGCGCGTCCTTGGGCGGACGGCAAAGGTGGTCCTGCCCAGCGTCGCGGTCTTTCTTTTGTCGGGCCGTAGTTCTCACGCGGGTTTCTCCCCCTCTGTCTGCAGCTAATCAAGAAGGGGACAGTAATGAGTCTCATCGAAGTCAAGGTTCCGGATATCGGCGATTTCAGCGGCGTCGATGTCATCGAAGTCAATGTGAAACCCGGCGACGTGATCGAAAAAGAGCAGACGCTCATCACGCTCGAATCGGACAAAGCCTCCATGGAAGTGCCCAGCGACGTCGCCGGCACCGTCAAGGAAATCAAGGTCAAGGCCGGCGAGAAAGTCTCGCAAGGCACCGTCATCGCCATCGTCGACGCAGCGGCAGGCGCCGCCGCACCCGCGAAAGCACCCGAACCGGTCAAGCCCGCAGCAGCAGCTCCGGCACCGGCCGCCGCCGCCCCGGCACCCGCGCCGCAAGCCGGCAGCTACGCCGGCGCAGTCGACATCGAATGCGACATGCTCGTGCTCGGCGCCGGCCCCGGCGGCTACTCGGCCGCGTTCCGCGCAGCCGATCTCGGCATGAAGACGGTGCTCGTCGAACGCTACTCGACGCTCGGCGGCGTGTGCCTGAACGTGGGCTGTATCCCGTCGAAGGCGCTGCTGCACACGGCGCTCGTCATCGACGAAGCCGCGGCGCTCGCGTCGCACGGCATCACGTTCGGCAAGCCGCAGGTCGATCTCGACAAGCTGCGCGACTTCAAGGGCGGTGTCGTCAAGAAGCTGACGACGGGCCTCGCCGGCATGGCGAAGGCGCGCAAGGTCGAAGTCGTCACGGGCGTCGGCGCATTCGTCGATCCGTATCACATGGAAGTGCAGGGCGAAAACGGCAAGAAGGTCGTCAGGTTCAAGCAGGCGATCATCGCCGCGGGCTCGCAGGCCGTGAAGCTGCCGTTCATGCCGGAAGACCCGCGCGTCGTCGATTCGACGGGCGCACTCGAACTGCGCCAGCTGCCGAAGCGCATGCTCGTGATCGGCGGCGGCATCATCGGCCTCGAAATGGCGACGGTGTACGCGACGCTCGGCGCCGAGATCGACGTCGTCGAAATGATGGACGGCCTGATGATGGGCGCGGACCGCGATCTCGTGAAGGTCTGGGAAAAGTACAACGCGAAGCGCTTCGGCAACGTGATGCTGAAGACCAAGACGGTCGGCGCGGAAGCGAAGGAAGACGGCATCTACGTGAAGTTCGAGGGCGAGAAGGCGCCGGCGGAAGCGCAGCGCTACGACCTCGTGCTCGTCGCGGTGGGCCGCAGCCCGAACGGCAAGAAGATCGGCGCCGACAAGGCCGGCGTGGCCGTCACGGATCGCGGCTTCATCGACGTCGACAAGCAGATGCGCACGAACGTCCCGCACATCTTCGCGATCGGCGATGTGGTCGGCCAGCCGATGCTCGCGCACAAGGCCGTGCATGAAGGCCACGTCGCAGCGGAAGCCGCGCACGGCGAGAAGGCGTACTTCGACGCACTGCAGATCCCGTCGGTGGCGTACACGGATCCGGAAGTGGCGTGGGCCGGCAAGACGGAAGACCAGTGCAAGGCCGAAGGCATCAAGTACGGCAAGGCCGTGTTCCCGTGGGCCGCTTCGGGCCGCGCGATCGCGAACGGCCGCGACGAAGGCTTCACGAAGCTGATCTTCGACGAGGAAACCCATCGCGTGATCGGCGGCGGCATCGTCGGCCTGAACGCGGGCGACCTGATCAGCGAAGTGTGCCTCGCCGTCGAAATGGGCGCGGACGCGGAAGACATCGGCAAGACGATCCATCCGCACCCGACGCTCGGCGAATCGGTCGGCATGGCCGCCGAACTGTACGAAGGCGTCTGTACGGACCTGCCGCCGCAACGCAAGAAGTAACGCGACCGGCACGGCCGGTTCTGCGCCGGCCATGAAAAACGCCGCCGCCCGGGCAAACCGGGCGGCGGCGTTTTCTTTTGCTCGTGGCCGGCGCGGCGATCAAACGGCTGTTCGAGCGTAGCGAGCGGCTGCCGGTTCGCGCAGTTTCCGGCGCCAGAAACGAAAAAGCCGCGCTGGGCGCGGCTCTTTCAGGAGCAGGGGACGCTTACGCGGCCGGTTTGCTCGAACGACGCGCAGCAGCGGCGGTAGCAGCCTTCGTTGCAACGGCAGCAGCGGCGTTGAAGTTCGTTTCGGCGATCTCGACGGCTTGCTTCGCAGCCTTCTGAACCGTTTCGTACGTGGTGTTCGCTGCGTTCAGTGCCGACTTCAGCGCGGCGACAGCCGTTTCCGAACCGGCCGGGGCGTTCTTCGCGACGTTGTCGACGAGTGCCTGGACCTTCTTGTTCTGCTCTTCGAATTGCGCTTCAGCAACCTTCGCGAACTCGGCTTGCGTCGACGATGCGATTTCGTACAGGTGACGGCCGTACGACAGCACCTTTTCAGCGACCGGCTGCGACAGGCTCGCTTGCAGTGCGATCAGTTCCTGAGCGTCCTTCACCGACAGCAGACGCTGTGCGTTTTCCTGGCCCTCGGCCAGCGTCGACTTCACGACCTGCAGATTCAATTCGATCAGCTTTTCGACGCTTTCGAATGCCTTGGTCGTCAGACCGAACAGGCTTTCGAGGTTGGCTTTCTGTGCGGCGGCGATTTGCTCGGGGGTCAGCAAGGACATGTCAAGCTCCTGAAAAGCGATCGCGTCGATCGCAGGGTAAGGGGCACTACGAAGGGGAACCTCGGATGCGCGTGCTTTGTGCAACGCAGCAATGAAGCCTATTTTAGGGCAGAGAAAACGGATGTCAAGTACTTTTTGTGCGTTGCACAATCGCGACAAATTATCGATAAAACAACAAGTTATCGCGGTCTTCCGGAATCGGTTTCACACGAGTTCCCAAATGGTGCGCACGACCGCGGGGCAGGCGCGGCGCACCATGGTCAAGCACAGGTAAACCTGACAGGCCTGTGGAACGTTATCCTTCTGTTCCTGTCGAAAACGCGCCGTTTCGATGCGCGTGCCGTGGCGACGTGCCGCCGCCACGGTCGAGGTCGGCGTGCCTGGCACGCCGAGCGCCGGATACGTAGTTTCCCCGCTTTAAATTGCCTCCAAAGTGACGTTATCTCAATTAACCGTGTGGTAATCGGGAGACGGGTACTGTCGGGCAGCGCATCCCATGAATTTTTTCGATGGGGGCGGGGGAGTCGATTGGTCAGAGGTTGGCCGACTCTTACATTCCGGTTTAACGACGATCGGTAAGTGCCTAATATTGCTCTTTTTTTCAGCTTTAACTACACTTGCGGAAACTCCCGCCCGCTTTGTCCAGACCCCAATGAAAGCCGAATCGTTTTCACCGCGCAGATTGTTGCAGAGCATGACGCTCGGCACGGCTGTGTCGGTCGCCGTCGCCTTGCTGGCGACGACCGCGTCCGTCGCGCCCGCTGACGCCTTTGCCGCCACTGCGAAGACCCAACAAGCTGCCAAGAAAAAGGCCGTCGCTCCTGCTTCGTCCGCGAAGAAGAAGACGGCCAAGGCAACCGCCGACAAATCCGCCAAGGTCGCAGCGGCTGATGCGCCGCGAGCGTCGCGCAAGCGCGTGACGCTCGCGGCGAACGTGCATGGCAGCCACCGCGGCGCGGTCCGCAAGATCGCGTTCCAGCCGCGCCGGCCGACGGTCGGCCAGGCGTTCGGCCTGCACGACACGCCGGACGCGCTCGCGCTGCGTTCGAGCGTCGCGTACGTCGTCGACCAGAATTCCGGCGAGCCGCTGTTCGACAAGAATTCGCACGCCGTCGTGCCGATCGCGTCGATCTCGAAACTGATGACGGCGATGGTCGTGCTCGACTCGAAGTCGCCGATGACCGACCAGATCGAAGTCACCGACGAAGACCGCGACTACGAGAAGGGCACGGGCTCGCGCCTGTCGGTCGGCTCGGTGCTGTCGCGCGAGGACATGCTGCATATCGCGCTGATGGCGTCGGAAAACCGCGCGGCCGCCGCGCTGTCGCGTTACTACCCGGGCGGCCGTCCGGCGTTCATTGCCGCGATGAACGCGAAGGCGAAGTCGCTCGGCATGGCCGATACGCACTTCGAGAATTCGACGGGCCTGTCGAGCTCGAACGTGTCGAGCGCGCGCGATCTGGTGAAGATGGTCAATGCGGCGTACCAATACCCGACGATCCGCCAGTTCTCGACCGATCGCAGCTACGAGGTGTACACGGGCAAGCGCAATCTCGCCTACAACAGCACGAACGCGCTGATCCGCGGCAACGGCTCGTGGGACATCGGCCTGCAGAAGACGGGCTTCATCAACGAAGCAGGCGAGTGCCTCGTGATGCAGGCAACGATCCACGGCCGGCCGATGGTGATGGTGCTGCTCGATTCGTTCGGCAAGTATTCGCGCTTCGCCGACGCGGCACGCCTGCGCAACTGGCTCGATGCCGGCGGCGGCGAGCGCCTGACGGCGGCCAACGCGCCGAACGGCGGCACCTGATCGCGCCTGCGGCGGTCCACCGCCGCGCCGGTCGGCTGCAAGCAAAAAGCCCCGCGATCGCGGGGCTTTTTTCGTTCGGGAGAACCGGGGCCGGTGAAGGCGGCTTATGCCTGCCGCTGCAGCCCGTCCGCATCCTTCGCGGGCGCCGGCCGGTAGCCGAGCGATTCCGAGATGGTGAGCGCCGTGCGGCTCAACTGGCCGAGCCACGCATCCTGCAGGCGATCGGCCGGTGCCGACAGCGACAGGCCCGCGACGAGCTTGCCCGAATCGTCGTAGATGCCGGCCGCGATACAGCGCACGCCGAGCTCGAGCTCCTCGTTGTCGCGTGCGCACGATTGCTGGCGGACGATCGTCAGCTCGCGCTCGAGCTTCGCGATGTCGGTGATGCTGTTCTGCGTATGGCCGGACAGCCCCGTGCGCGTCGCATAGGCACGCACGCGCGACGTTTCGTCGGCCGCGAGGAACAGCTTGCCGACCGACGTGAGGTGCAGCGGCGCACGGCCGCCAATTGCGCGGACGACCTGCATCCCGGAACGCTCCGAATACGCGCGCTCGATATAGACGATCTCGTCGCCCTGGCGCACCGACAGGTTCACGGTCTGCCCGGTGAGGCGGTGCAGCTCGCGCATCGGCATCAGCGCCGCGTCGCGTACCGACAGGCGCGCCTTCACGAGGTTGCCGAGCTCGAGCAGCCGCATGCCGAGGCGGTACGTGCCGGGATCGGAGCGGTCGACGAGACGGCAGGTCACCATGTCGTTGAGGATGCGGTGCGCGGTCGACGGATGCAGCTCCGTGCGCTGCGCAAGCTCCTTCAGGCTCACAGGGTCGCTGTGCGCGGCGAGCGCGTCCAGCAGCCGCATCATGCGTTCGATCACCTGGATCGACGTTTTTGAATCCGGGGTGGGTTGGCTCATGTCGGGGGAGAAATCGGTTGACGCGTCAAGCGGAGTTGGGCCGATTGTATCTCGTATTGTGAAAAAAGCGAACGCCGTTCGAGGAAGTCCTCGTTTCGCGCAGCGCGGGCTTGCGCGCGAGCCGGCGTTGGTCTTGCCGGCCAAACGGCGGATAATGAGAGCCGTTTTCTCGAAGGAGCACGTATGCGAGTCGGTTTGTTCGTGACCTGCCTGGTCGATCTGATGCGCCCCGAAATCGGGTTCTCGGCGCTCAAGCTGATTCGCGACGCCGGCTACGAGGTGATCGTACCGCCCGCGCAGACCTGCTGTGGCCAGCCGGCCTACAACTCGGGCGACCGCGCGCTCGCGCGCGATCTTGCGGAAAAGACGCTGCGCGAGTTCGAGCAGTTCGATTACGTCGTCGCGCCGTCGGGTTCGTGCGGCGGGATGATCCGCACGCACTACGGCGACCTGTTCCGCGACGACCCCGAACTGATGGGACGCTACGCGCGGCTCCAGCCGAAAGTCTACGAACTGACCGATTTCCTCGCGAACGTCGCCAAGGTGTCGCTCGAGCCGGGCGAGTTCACCGGGCCCGTCACCTATCACGACTCGTGCTCGGGCCTGCGCGAACTCGGCGTGAAGGCGCAGCCGCGCGCGCTGCTCGCGCAGCGCGGCATCGCGCTCACCGAGATGAAGGACTGCGAGCACTGCTGCGGCTTCGGCGGCACGTTCGCAGTCAAGTACGGCGATATTTCGGCGGCCATCGCGGACGAGAAATGCGCGAACGTGCGCGCGTCGGGCGCGGGCGCGGTCGTGCTCGGCGATCTCGGCTGCATGCTGAACATCGAAGGGCGGTTGCGCCGCACCGGCGACCGCGACACGCGCGTGCTGCACGTCGCGCAGGTGCTGGCGGGCGACGTCTGACGCCCGGTTCCGCTCACTTTTCCCCCGATACCGCGATGCAAGTCCAATCGATGCATTTCAAGGCGCGCGCCGGCCAGAAGCTGGCCGACCAGCGCCTGCAGCAGAACCTGAAGAAGCTGTCGACGAAGTTCGTGTCCGCGCGCGCCGACGCGATGACCGCGATCGACTTCCCGGCCACGCGCGCCGCGCTCAAGGCGCGCCGCAACCGCGCGCTGGAGAACCTCGACGTGTGGCTCGAGGCATTCGAGCGCGAGGCGACGCGGCGCGGCACGACGGTGCTGTTCGCCGAAACGACCGCGGATGCCGCGCGGCTCGTGGCCGACATCGCGCGTCGGCACGACGTGAAGAAGGTCATCAAGACCAAGTCGATGGTGTCCGAGGAAATGCGCCTGAACGCGGTGCTCGCGGAGATGGGCGTGCAGTCGATCGAGACGGATCTCGGCGAATACATCCTGCAGATCAACGACAACGAGCCGCCGAGCCACATCATTGCGCCCGTCGTGCACAAGGACAAGGAAGAGATTGCCGACCTGTTCGCGCGCACGCACCACCGCGAGCGGCTCACCGAGATTCCGGACATGACGCGCGAGGCGCGCGAGGTGCTGCGCCCGCATTTCATGTCGGCCGACATGGGCGTGACGGGCGGCAACTTCGTGATCGCCGAGACGGGCTCGGTCGCGATCGTGACGAACGAAGGGAACGAGGGGATGTGCACGGTGATGCCGCGCGTGCATGTCGCGGTGACGGGCATCGAGAAGGTGCTGCCGACACTCGAGGATCTGGCGACCGCGATGCGCCTGTTGCCGCGCTCGGCGACGGGGCAGAAGACGTCGAACTACTTCTCGCTGCTGACCGGGCCGCGCGGGCCGGGCGACGAGGACGGCCCCGAACACAACTACGTGGTGCTCGTCGACGGCGGCCGCACGGGCCTGATCGGCGGCGAGTTCCAGGAGATGCTGCGCTGCATCCGCTGCGGCGCGTGCATGAACCACTGCCCGGTTTACCAGAAGGTCGGCGGCCATGCGTACGGCTGGGTCTACCCGGGGCCGATGGGGTCGGTGCTGACGCCGAGCTACGTCGGGCTCGAGCGCACGCTCGACCTGCCGCAGGCCGCGACGCTGTGCGGCGAATGCGACAGCGTGTGCCCGGTCGGGATTCCGTTGTCGCACCTGTTGCGTACGCTGCGCGAGAAGCAGGTCGAGCGGCACCTGCGGCCGTGGCGCGAGCGGGCGGCGCTCGCCGCATGGGGCTTCGTCGCGCGGCGGCCGACGCTGTACGCGCTGACGACCAAGCTCGCGGTGCGCGTCCTCGAGCGGCTCGGCGGCAACGGCGGCATGCTGCGACGCCTGCCGATGATGGGTGGCTGGATGGATACGCGCGACATGCCGACGCCGACCGGGCGCACGTTCCGCGAACTGTACGCGGCATCCCAAAGCCACCTCGGCTGAAGACTGTTCATCCGGCGACAACAGTGCGTTCGCTATTTGTATATTTATCTCGATAGATGCGGTCTATAGAATCCTGTCTGTAGTCCCCGGAATTGGGTTTCGGGGTACGAGGTCAAGGAGGTCCGCATCATGAGAAAGACAATATCGATGTACTGGCCGCTGGCAATCGTCGTCCCGCTGGCTGCGGCTGCTTATCTGCATGCAATGGCCGATGCGCCGTCGCGCGGCCCGCTGGCGGTTCACCAGGCGTCTGCCGAACTGGCGCGCGCGGTGTCGTTCGGGCTGGTCGGCGACGCGGCGCAGCCGCTGCCGGCGGCATCCGGCGACGTCGTGCTCGCCGCGCCGAAGGCGCTGTAATGCACGGCGCCGTCGTTTTGTGCGGCGGCGCGATTTCGGTCGCCTTTGTATAATGGCGAGTTCATTTCTTTCGCGGTCCGCCGCGGTTTTCCGACAAGTGCGATGACCCGCGTTGCGATCTGTTTCGTCTGTCTCGGCAACATCTGCCGTTCGCCCACCGCGGAAGGCGTAATGCGTCACCAGGTCGACGCTGCCGCGCTGGCGGACCGGATCGCGATCGATTCGGCCGGCACCGGCGACTGGCATGTGGGCGAGCCGCCCGATACGCGTGCGCAGGTAGCCGCGCGCAGCCGCGGCTACGACCTGTCGGCGCTGCGCGCGCGGCAGGTGAGTGCGGCGGATTTCGAGCGTTTCGACCTGCTGCTGGCGATGGACGAAGCGAATCTCGCGGAACTGCATCGCCGCTGCCTGCCGCTGCATCGCGACAAGGTGCGTCTGCTGATGGAATTCGCGGGGGACTCGGCCGAAACCGAAGTGGCCGATCCCTATTTCGGCGGTGCGCAAGGCTTCGAACAGGTGCTCGATCAGGTCGAGCGCGCGTGCGCGGGCCTGCTGGAGACGCTTCGGGCCCGCACGGAGCGCTGATCGCGCGGTATTCAGCGATCTGCGAATACCCTTTCAAAGGCATGGATACTTGACTAAATTCGTCAAATATTTATACTTGACCAAAATCGTCAAGATTGCAGTCCCCTAGACACCATGAGACTCACCACCAAAGGCCGTTTCGCCGTCACGGCGATGATTGACTTGGCACTGCGCCAGGAGCAGGGCCCGGTGACGCTTGCAGGCATCAGCCAGCGCCAGCGGATTTCGCTCTCGTATCTCGAACAGCTGTTCGGCAAGCTGCGCAGGCATGAAATCGTCGAATCCGTGCGCGGCCCGGGCGGCGGCTACAACCTCGCGCGTCGCGCGCAGGACGTTACCGTTGCCGACATCATCATCGCGGTCGATGAACCGCTCGACGCCACGCAGTGCGGCGGCAAAGGCACGTGCGACGGCTCGAAGCAGCCCGACGGTCATTGCATGACGCACGAGCTGTGGTCGACCCTGAACCAGAAGATGGTCGAATACCTCGATTCCGTGTCGCTGCAGGATCTCGTCGATCAGCAGCGCGCACGCGAGGGCGCACCCGCGGTGCTGCGCGACCGGCGCACGCCGGAGCCCGTCGCCGCACCGGCCGAGCCTGTGCGCACGATGCCGCTCGGCCCCAATTCGGTGTTCAACATCGCGAGTTCGTGAGCGCGAACGCGCCCGCCATACCCCATAACGCACATAGTCCCTGCACAGAATACCCGGAGCGACAGATGACCCAAGAGACTCTCCACCTGCCCATCTATATGGATTACAGCGCGACGACGCCCGTCGATCCGCGCGTGGTCGACAAGATGGTGCCGTACCTGCGCGCTCAGTTCGGCAACCCGGCGTCGCGCAGCCACGCTTACGGCTGGGATGCAGAGCGTGCGGTCGAGGAAGCACGCGAGCAGGTGGCCGCGCTCGTGAATGCGGATCCGCGCGAGATCATCTGGACGTCCGGCGCAACGGAATCGGACAACCTCGCGATCAAGGGTGCCGCGAACTTCTACAAGGGCAAGGGCAAGCACATCGTCACGGTGAAGACCGAGCACAAGGCTGTGCTCGACACGTGCCGCGAGCTCGAGCGCGACGGTTTCGAAGTCACCTACCTCGACGTGAAGGATGATGGCCTGATCGACCTCGACGCGTTCAAGGCTGCGCTGCGCCCCGACACGATCCTCGTGTCGGTGATGCACGTGAACAACGAGATCGGCGTGATCCAGGACATCGAGACGATCGGTGAAATCTGCCGCGAAAAGGGCATCATTTTCCACGTCGACGCCGCGCAGTCGACCGGCAAGGTCGGGATCGATCTCGCGAAGCTGAAGGTCGACCTGATGTCGTTCTCGGCGCACAAGACCTACGGCCCGAAGGGCATCGGCGCGCTGTACGTGCGCCGCAAGCCGCGCGTGCGCATCGAGGCGCAGATGCACGGCGGCGGCCACGAGCGCGGGATGCGTTCGGGCACGCTGGCGACGCACCAGATCGTCGGCATGGGCGAAGCGTTCCGCATCGCGCGCGAAGAAATGGCGACCGAGAACGAGCGCGTCCGCATGCTGCGCGACAAGCTGCTGCGCGGCCTGTCGCAGATCGAGGAAACGTACGTGAACGGCGACATGGAGCACCGTGTCCCGCACAACCTGAACATCAGTTTCAACTTCGTCGAAGGCGAGTCGCTGATCATGGCGATCAAGGACGTCGCGGTGTCGTCGGGCTCCGCTTGCACGTCGGCGTCGCTGGAGCCGTCGTACGTGCTGCGTGCGCTCGGCCGCAACGACGAGCTCGCACACAGCTCGATCCGCTTCACGGTCGGCCGCTTCACGACGGAGCAGGAAGTCGACTTCGTGGTCAATCTGCTGAACAGCAAGATCGCGAAGCTGCGCGAACTGTCGCCGCTCTGGGAAATGCACCAGGAAGGCATCGATCTGTCGACGATCGAATGGGCCGCTCACTAAGCGCCACACTGAACATAGCCGCGGGCGGAATCGCGCACGCAGACGTAACGAGTCAAGGAGTCTGAGTCATGTCTTACAGCAACAAGGTTCTGGATCACTACGAAAACCCGCGCAACGTCGGTTCGTTCGCGAAGGACGACGACACGGTCGGCACGGGCATGGTCGGCGCGCCGGCCTGCGGCGACGTGATGAAGCTGCAGATCCGCGTCGGCGCCGACGGCGTGATCGAAGACGCGAAGTTCAAGACCTACGGTTGCGGTTCGGCGATCGCGTCGAGCTCGCTCGTGACCGAATGGGTGAAGGGCAAGACGCTCGACGAAGCACTGTCGATCAAGAACACGCAGATCGCCGAAGAGCTCGCGCTGCCGCCGGTGAAGATTCACTGCTCGATCCTCGCGGAAGACGCGATCAAGGCAGCCGTGGCCGACTACAAGAAGCGCCACGACACGAAGGAAGGCGATCAGGCAGCAGCCTGAGCGGCATCGAGCGGCTTCAGAAGGACACGCGGCGGGCCCCGGTGGCGCGTCGCGGCAAGGACATCATGGCAATTTCACTGACCGAAAAAGCAGCACAGCACGTCCAGAAATACCTCGTCCGTCGCGGCAAGGGTGTGGGCCTGCGGCTTGGCGTTCGCACGACCGGGTGCTCGGGGCTCGCGTACAAGCTCGAGTATGTCGACGAGCTGGCTCCCGAGGATCAGGTGTTCGAGAGCCATGGCGTGAAGGTCGTCGTCGATCCGAAGAGCCTCGCGTATATCGACGGCACCGAGCTCGACTTCGCCCGCGAAGGCCTGAACGAAGGGTTCAAGTTCAACAACCCGAACGTGAAGGACGAGTGCGGCTGCGGCGAATCGTTCCGCGTGTGACGCGGGTCTCCGCGCAATGCGGGCAAGAGGCGGCACGGGCCGCCTTTTTAATGTGCGGCGTTTGCCGCGCGACGAACCGGAATTGAACGCGACGATGGTCTCGCTGAAAGACAGCCACTTCGACCTGTTTCACCTGCCGGCGCAATTCGCGCTCGACGAGGCGACGCTCGACGCCGCCTATCGGACGGTGCAGACGCAGGTGCATCCCGACCGCTTCGCGGCAGCCGGCGACGCGCAAAAGCGCATTGCGATGCAATGGGCAACCCGCGCGAACGAGGCGTACCGCACGCTGCGCGATCCGCTGAAGCGCGCGTCCTATCTGCTGTCGCTGCGCGGCGTCGACATCGGCGCGGAAAACAACACCGCGATGGAGCCTGCGTTCCTGATGCAGCAGATGGAGTGGCGCGAGGGCATCGAGGATGCAGCGGCTGCCCGCAACGTCGACGCGCTCGACGCGCTGCTCGCCGAGTTGCGCGACGAGAAGCGCGTGCGCGTCGAGCGCCTCGGCATGCTGCTCGACAGCGGCGCCGATCAGGCGGCCGCCGAGGCCGTGCGCCAGTTGATGTTCATCGAACGGGTCGCGTCGGAAGTGGGCACGCAGATCGAGCGCCTCGAAACTTAACCGCGTGCCTTGCGGCACGCGCAGCAAACGGGCCGAGCGCCCGAACGAACCAAGATGGCTTTACTGCAAATTTCCGAACCGGGCATGGCGCCGGCGCCGCACCAGCGGCGACTCGCCGTCGGGATCGATCTCGGCACGACGAACTCGCTCGTCGCGGCCGTGCGCAACAGCGTGGCCGAAGTGCTGCCGGACGAAGCGGGCCGCGTGCTGCTGCCGTCGGTGGTCCGTTATCTCGAGAAGGGCGGCCGCCGCATCGGCCACGAAGCGAAGGAGCAGGCCGCGACCGATCCGCGCAACACGATCGTGTCGGTCAAGCGCTTCATGGGCCGCGGCAAGGCCGAGGTCGAAGGCGCGGCGAATGCGCCGTACGAATTCGTCGATGCGCCGGGCATGGTGCAGATCCGTACCGCCGACGGCGTGAAGAGCCCGGTCGAAGTGTCGGCCGAGATTCTCGCGACGCTGCGCTATCGCGCCGAGGATTCGCTCGGCGACGATCTGGTCGGCGCGGTGATCACGGTGCCCGCGTATTTCGACGAAGCGCAGCGCCAGGCGACCAAGGATGCCGCGCGCCTCGCGGGCCTCAACGTTCTGCGCCTGCTGAACGAACCGACGGCCGCGGCGATTGCCTACGGCCTCGACAATGCGGCCGAAGGCCTCTACGCGGTGTACGACCTCGGCGGCGGCACGTTCGACCTGTCGATCCTGAAGCTGACGAAGGGCGTGTTCGAAGTGCTGGCCGCGGGCGGCGATTCCGCGCTCGGCGGCGACGACTTCGATCACGCGCTGTTCGGTCATGTGCTCGCGCAGGCCGGCATCGACGCGAAGACGCTCGCGCCCGAGGACGTGCGCCTGCTGCTCGACCGTGTGCGCGTGCTGAAGGAGGCGCTGTCGTCCGCGCCGCAGGCGTCGCTCGACGTGACGCTGTCGGGCGGCGCGCACCTCGTGCAGACGATCTCGCACGACACGTTCGCATCGCTCGTCGAGCCGCTCGTGCAGCGTACGCTCACACCGACCCGCAAGGCGCTGCGCGACGCGCAGGTGACGCCGGCCGACATCAAGGGCGTCGTGCTCGTCGGCGGCGCGACGCGCATGCCGGTGATCCGCGATGCGGTCGCGAAGTATTTCGGCCAGCCGCCGCTGGTGAACCTCGATCCGGATCAGGTCGTCGCGCTCGGCGCGGCGATCCAGGCCGACCTGCTCGCGGGCAATCGCGGCACTGGCGACGACTGGCTGCTGCTCGACGTGATTCCGCTGTCGCTCGGCGTCGAGACGATGGGCGGCCTCGTCGAGAAGATCATTCCGCGCAACTCGACGATTCCGATCGCACGCGCGCAGGAATTTACGACCTTCAAGGACGGCCAGACCGCGATGGCGATCCACGTCGTGCAGGGCGAGCGCGAGCTCGTCGCCGACTGCCGGTCGCTCGCGCGCTTCGAGCTGCGGGGCATTCCGCCGATGACGGCCGGCGCCGCGCGCATTCGCGTGACCTATCAGGTCGACGCGGACGGCCTGCTGTCGGTGTTCGCACGCGAACAACTGTCGGGTGTCGAGGCATCGGTCGTCGTGAAGCCGTCGTACGGCCTCGCCGACGACGATATCGCGAAGATGCTCGAAGACAGCTTCAAGACCGCCGAAATCGACATGCGCTTACGCGCGCTGCGCGAAGCGCAGGTCGAGGCCCAGCGGATGCTCGAGGCGACGCAGGCCGCGCTGGCGGTCGACAGCGAACTGCTCGATGCGGACGAGCGCACGCAGATCGACGCGCTCGCCGCGGCGCTGCGCGCGGTTGCGCAGGGCGACGATACGAATGCGATCGAAGCGGCGACCAAGACGCTGGCCGACGGCACCGACGAATTCGCGGCGCGCCGGATGGACAAGAGCATCAAGCGCGCACTGTCGGGCCGACGGCTCGACGAGATCTGAATTCACGAACTGCGCATCGGCCGGCGACGACGGCCCGCGCGATAATGAACCGTGCGGCGCCTGTCGCCGCACCCTGACTGACGGAACGGACATGCCTCAACTGGTGGTGCTGCCTCACGTCGAACTGTGCCCCGACGGCGCAGTGATCGACGCGACGCCCGGCAAGAGTATCTGCGACAACCTGCTCGACCACGGGATCGAGATCGAGCATGCATGCGAGAAGTCGTGCGCGTGCACGACGTGCCACGTGGTGATCCGCGAGGGCTTCAACGATCTGACGCCGTCCGAGGAGGACGAGGACGATCTGCTGGACAAGGCGTGGGGCCTCGAGCCGACGTCGCGCCTGTCGTGCCAGGCGATCGTGAACGAAGATTCGGACCTGGTGGTCGAGATTCCGAAGTACTCGATCAACCACGCGAAGGAAAATCACTGACCAACCGGAGGCAGGCGATGAAATGGACCGATTCGCGCGAACTAGCCATTGCGCTGGCGGACAAGTACCCGGACATCGACCCGCAGCGGATCAACTTCGTCGACCTGCGCCAGTGGGTGCTTGAGCTCGACGGCTTCGACGACGATCCTAAGCATTCCGGCGAGAAGATCCTCGAAGCGATCCAGGCGCACTGGATCGACGAATCGGACTTCGACGACGAAGACTGAGCACCGCGTGCGCCGTAATGGCGCACGCGGCTCCAATGAGAAAACGGCTCGTGAGCGATCGCTCACGAGCCGTTTTCGTTTTCAGGTCGCGTGCCCGCGCACGACGCGCGGGCAGGGGACGCTTACGCGCCGACCAGCGTGCCGTTCTCGATCCGCACGCGCTGGCCCTGGCCGAACGGCGGCGGGTTGTGGTACGTGAACGTACGCGTCGCGCCGCTTTCCATCTGCACTTGCACCTGATAGTCGGTTTCCGCGCGTACCTGCTTCTCGACCTGGTTGCCGGCGAGACCGCCGCCCAGCGCGCCGATGATCGTCATCGCGGTGCGGCCGTTACCGTTGCCGAACTGGTTGCCGAGCAGGCCGCCGGCCGCTGCACCGCCAACGGCGCCGATCCCCGAACTCTGGCCCGGCGTGCGCGTCTGCGTGATCGCGACGACCGTTCCGCAAGTCTGGCAGTAGGTCTGCGCAGGCGTCGACGGCTGTTGCTGTGCGTATTGCGGCGGCTGCGGCGCCGTCGCGTGGCGGCGGTGCGTCGGCGCCGGGCGCGGCGCGGGCTTCGGTTCGGCCTGCGCGATCGCCTTCTGCTGCGCGGCGGCTTGTGCGGCGGCCTGTTCGGCCGCCTGCTGCCGGGCTTGCGCGGCCAGCGCAGCGCTGGCGGCTGCGGCCGTATCGACGGCCGGCTGCGACGCGATCAGCGCGGCCTGGGTCTGGCCGTTCTGTTCGTTGCTGCTGCTGGCCTTCGGGAATACGCCCGTGATCGCTGCCGTCGCCGCGAGGCTGGCGACGATGACGGCGCCCGCTGCCGTGGCGATCAGCGGGTGGAGGCGTTGCTTTTGCGGCGTGGTCTGATTCTGGTTGTCCATTTTTTTCTCCGATGTCGATCCGGATCGGCACGTCGGCGCCGGGCCGGATCCCACGCTTCGGGATCGAGCAGACTCGGCGTTCCGGCGCCTCGTTCTGGTCCCGTGGTCATGCGTGGTGACGCAAACGGAGTGTCGTCCACTGGCGTGCGGCGCGCCGTATCAAGGTGTAACGAATTGCTGCGGGGCGTGGGCGGTCGTTACCGGGAAAACCCGCGGCAGGCCGTCGCGACGAGGGAATAAAACGGGGTTGGATCGAAAGCCGGCGGACGCCGGCTGGCGGGATTTACGCGTCGTTACAAAGCCGATGCGTGTACGCCGCAGGGCGCGGCGCACACGCGGGTATGGCTGTCAGTCTTCGCGGCGCAGATGGGGGAACAGCAGCACGTCGCGGATCGTCGGGCTGTCGGTCAGCAGCATCACGAGGCGGTCGATGCCGATCCCGCAGCCGCCGGTCGGAGGCATCCCGTATTCGAGCGCGCGGATGTAGTCGGCGTCGAAGAACATCGCTTCCTCGTCGCCCGCATCCTTCTGCTCGACCTGCTTCTTGAAGCGTGCGGCCTGGTCTTCCGGATCGTTCAGCTCCGAGAAGCCGTTCGCGATCTCGCGGCCGGTCATGAACAGCTCGAAACGCTCGGTGATGCCCGGCACGGTATCCGATGCGCGTGCGAGCGGCGACACCTCGACCGGGTAGTCGATGATGAACGTCGGCTCCCAAAGGTGCGCTTCGGCCGTTTCCTCGAACAGCGCGAGCTGCAGCGCGCCGGTGCCCGCGTTCAGGAACGCCGGCTGCGTGACGTCGACGCCGAAGCGCTTCAGTTCGGTGCGCAGGAACGCGTCGTCGGAGAGCTGGCCGGCGGTGTAATCCGGCGCGTACTTCTGGATCGCCTGCGTGATCGTCAGGCGATGGAACGGCTTCGCGAGGTCGAGCTCGCGGCCTTGATACTGGATCGTCGCGGTGCCTAGCGCATCGATCGCCGCCTGGCGGATCAGTTGCTCGGTGAAGTCCATCAGCCAGCGGTAGTCGGTGTACGCGGCGTAGAACTCCATCATCGTGAATTCCGGGTTGTGACGCGGCGACACGCCTTCATTCCGGAAGTTGCGGTTGATCTCGAACACGCGCTCGAAGCCGCCGACGATCAGGCGCTTCAGGTACAGCTCCGGTGCGATGCGCAGGAACATCTGCATGTCGAGCGCATTGTGATGCGTGACGAACGGCTTCGCGGCCGCGCCGCCCGGGATCGGGTGCAGCATCGGCGTCTCGACTTCCATGAAGTCGGCCGAATCCATGAACTTGCGGATCGACGCGATCGTCTTGGTACGCGCGCGGAACGTGTCGCGCGTTTCCGGCGTGACGATCAGGTCGACGTAGCGCTGGCGATAGCGCATTTCCTGGTCGGAGAGGCCGTGGAACTTGTCCGGCAGCGGACGCAGCGCCTTCGACAACAGGCGTAGTTCCTTGCACTGGACCGACAGCTCGCCCTTGTTGGTGCGGAACAGCACGCCGCGCGCGGCGACGATGTCGCCGAGGTCCCACTTCTTGAACGCGTCGTAGGTTTCCGCGCCGACGTCGTTCGGCGTCACGAAGAACTGGATCTGGCCCGACCCGTCCTGCACCGTCGCGAAGCTCGCCTTGCCCATCACGCGCTTGAGCATCATGCGGCCGGCGACCGACACCTCGACCGGGTTCGCTTCGAGCGCGGCCTTGTCCGAGTCGGCGAATTTCACCTGCAGATCGGCTGCGTGGTGCGTCGGCCGGAAGTCGTTCGGGTAGGCGACGCCTTGCTCGCGCAACGCGCGCAGCTTCTCGCGGCGCTCGGAAATGATCTGGTTTTCGTCCGCTGCGACGGCGGGCTGCGTTTGAGTCGGTTCGGTCATGATGGTCGGAATTCGGATTGGGTGCGGCAACGCAAACGGGAAGGGCAACGATGGCGCGACCTGGCCAGGCCGCGCCGCGGCGCTTACACGCCCTGTTTGAGGCTCGCGCTGATGAAGTCGTCGAGGTCGCCGTCGAGCACCGCGCGGGTGTTGCTCATTTCGACGTTCGTACGCAAGTCCTTCACGCGGCTCTGGTCGAGCACGTACGAGCGGATCTGGTGGCCCCAGCCCACATCGGTCTTGCTCGATTCGAGCTTGTCCTGCTCGGCCTGGCGCTTGCGCATCTCGACTTCGTACAGGCGCGACTTCAGCATCGCCATCGCTTCCGCGCGGTTGCGGTGCTGCGAGCGGTCGTTCTGGCACTGCACGACGATACCGGTCGGCATGTGCGTGATCCGCACCGCGGAGTCGGTCTTGTTGATGTGCTGGCCGCCTGCGCCCGATGCGCGGTACGTGTCGATGCGCAGGTCGGCCGGGTTGATCTCGACTTCGATCGAGTCGTCGATTTCCGGATA
This sequence comes from Burkholderia pyrrocinia, assembly GCF_001028665.1. Lineage (NCBI taxonomy): Bacteria > Pseudomonadati > Pseudomonadota > Betaproteobacteria > Burkholderiales > Burkholderiaceae > Burkholderia > Burkholderia pyrrocinia. The sequence goes on along the minus strand of NZ_CP011503.1, from coordinate 108,072 downwards.
GACGAACACCGACGAGAACGACGTGTGGCGGCCGCCCGACGAATCGAACGGCGACTTGCGCACGAGACGGTGGATGCCCGTTTCGGTGCGCAGGAAGCCGTATGCGTATTCGCCCGAGACCTTGACCGTCGCGTTCTTGATGCCGGCGACGTCGCCGTCGGACTCTTCGAGCACCTCGGCCTTGAAGCCCTTGCGTTCGCAGTAGCGCAGGTACTGGCGCAGCAGCATCGATGCCCAGTCGCACGCCTCGGTGCCGCCGGCGCCGGCCTGGATGTCGATGAAGCAGTTGTTCGGGTCGGCCGGGTTCGAGAACATCCGGCGGAACTCGATGTCGCCGACGCGCGCCTCGAGCTTCGCGGCGTCTTCTTCCGACGCGATGAGGGTGTCTTCGTCGCCTTCCTCGCGGGCCAGCTCGAACAGGTCGAGCGCGTCGCGCAGGTCGCCGTCAAGCGCGGTGAGCGTCGTGACGACGCCCTCGAGCAGCTTCTTCTCGCGACCGAGCGCCTGGGCGTTCTTCGAATCGTTCCAGACGTTCGGGTCTTCGAGTTCCTTGTTGACTTCGGTCAGACGCGCAGCTTTTGCGTCGTAGTCAAAGATACCCCCGGAGCTCGCCCGCGCGATTGCGCAGGTCGAGCAGGGAGCTTTCGATCGCGTTGAGACGTTCCGCTTCCATGATCGCTCGCTATTCTTGCTTCGTAAAAAAGCGGAATTATAGCCGATCGGCAGGGTTGCCCGGTGACGCGAATGGTGCTCGCACGCGCGCCGCGGCCCCGTCCGGCGCAGCGTGCATGCATCGGCGGGCACTGCGGGCAGGGCGGTCCGCGCTCAGCCGGCCGCGTGTTCGACGATCAACTGGACGCGCGTGACGCCGTTCCACGTGTCGGCGACGAGGCGGTACGCGATCAGCGCGCTCGCCGGCAGCGGCTCGGTGTGGTTGAACCAGATCGCGTTGAAGCGCTGGCGGCCGCGCGCAAGCTGCAGCTTCAGGTGCTTTTCCTTCACGAGCGACTGCGACACGACGTCGAATTCGCCGGAGAAAAGCGGGGCCGGAAAACCTTGCCCCCAGACGGCCTCGTCGAGCAGCCCGACGAACTGCGGCGTGAAGTATGCGTCCTCGAGTTCGCCGTCGGTCTCGATCACGCGGGCGAGCGCGTCGTCGGACAGCCATTCGCGCGCGACGGCCTCGAACGCGGCCGCGAAGCGCGGCACGTTCTCGGTGTCGAGCGTGAGGCCGGCCGCCATTGCATGGCCGCCGAACGCGACGATCAGGTCCGGCTCGCGTTTCGACACGAGGTCGAGCGCGTCGCGCAGGTGGAAGCCGGCGATCGACCGGCCCGACCCCTTGACCCGCTTGCCTTCGTCGTCCGCGTGCGCGAACGTGAACGACGGGCGGTGGAATTTTTCCTTGAGCCGCCCGGCGACGATGCCGATCACGCCCTGGTGCCACTCGGGGTTGAACAGCGTGATCGTGCACGCGTCGGCCGGGTCGACGTCGGCGAGATCGGCGAGCGCCTGCTGCTGCATGCCGGCCTCGATCTCGCGGCGCTCGCGGTTCATCACGTCGAGCTGCTGCGCGAGATCCCACGCGCGGCCGATGTCGTCGGTGATCAGGCACTCGATGCCGAGCGACATGTCGGACAGCCGCCCCGCGGCGTTGAGCCGCGGGCCGAGGCCGAAGCCGAGGTCGAAGCCCGACGCGGTGCGCGCTTCGCGCGCGGCGGCGCGGAACAGCGCGGCGATGCCCGGCTGCATGCGGCCGTTGCGGATGCGCTGCAGCCCCTGTGCGACGAGCACACGGTTGTTGCCGTCGAGCCGCACGACGTCGGCGACGGTGCCGAGCGCGACGAGGTCGAGCAGGCCGTCGAGGCGCGGCTCGGCTTCCTTGCTTGCGAATGCGCCGCGGCGGCGCAGTTCGGCGCGCAGCGCGAGCAGCACGTAGAACATCACGCCGACGCCGGCGATGTGCTTGCTCGGGAACGCGCAGCCGGGCTGGTTCGGGTTGACGATCGCGCGGGCGGCGGGCAGCGCGTCGCCGGGCAGGTGGTGGTCGGTCACGAGCACGTCGATGCCGCGTGCGTTCGCGGCTTCGACGCCCGCGACGCTTGCGATCCCGTTGTCGACGGTGATCAGCAGGTCGGGCTTGCGCGCGGCCGCGAGCTCGACGATCTCGGGCGTGAGGCCGTAGCCGTATTCGAAGCGGTTCGGCACCAGGTAGTCGATCTGCGCGCCGAACATCCGCAGGCCGCGCACCGCGACCGCGCACGCGGTCGCGCCGTCGCAGTCGTAGTCGGCGACGACGAGCAGGCGTCGTTTGTCGGCGATCGCGTCGGCAAGCAGCGACGCCGCGTCGGCGCAGCCTTTCAGCTCGGTGGGCGGGACGAGGCGTGCGAGCGCGGTCTCGATGTCGGTCGGGGACTGCACGCCGCGCGACGCGTACAGGCGTGCGAGGACGGGATGCAGGCCGTGGCGCGCGAGCACTTCGGCGTCGGCGGGCGCGACGGGGCGGGTAACGATCCGGGTCATTCGGGGTCTGCTGGTTATTCGAACAGGGAGGCGAGCGCACGGCGGCGCCAGAATTTGCGCAGATCGCCGCGCGTCGCGTGCAGCGTCACGGAGCTCGTATCGCCGCACAGCGTGAAGTCGACGCTGGCGAGCGCACCGTTCTGCAGTGCGGCGAGCGCGGGCGCGAACCAGTCGCGCTCGAGCGCGGCGAGCCCGTCGTGCCAGCGCGCCCAGTCCTGTTCGATGAATGGGGTAGTCAGCGCCGGCAGCTCGACGAGCGTCGCGCCATCGGCGGCGGGCAGCGCGCCGAACGTGGCGGGCGGGGTGCCGGCTTCGGCTTGCGCGGCGCGCGCGAGGCCGAGCGCGGCGGACGACGCAGACAGCACGCGCGCGAACGGCTTGCCGACCGGCTTCAGCGTGCCCTGCGCATGGAACCAGATCGAATTGACGGTCGGCAGGCCACGCGCCTCGCGGGCTTCGTTGACAGGATGCTCGAACCACGCCATCTGCACTTCGTTCTGCAGTTTCATCCACATCCGCGAGCGTTCGCCCGTGTGCGCCTCGTGCGGCAGCCAGATCTCGATGTTGCGGCCGCTTGCGCGCAGCGGCGCGGCGCCGGCGAGCCGTGCGAGCTGTTCGCTCGACAGGTACCAGCGCGCGGGGTTCGGCGCTTCGAGGCGCACGCCGAGCTCCTCGATCAGCGGCCGCGCGACCGCGAGCAGCGCGGCCGCGTCGCCTTCGTCGAGCGCGAGGGCCGCCGGATCGACGAGCACCAGGTGATCGTGCGCGATTTCGACGTGCACGGGCTCGACGCATGCCCAGGCGTGCGCGCCGGGTTCGCCGCCGTCCGCCAGCAACATGTAGGGCGCGAGCGGCGCCTCGTCCGCGGCGTTGCCCCGGGTTGCGCCGAACTGGCGGGCCAGCCAGCGCTCGTGCGGCAGCGTGCGCTGGAAGTCTTCGCCGGCCACGCGCTCGACGAGGCTCGCGCGGGCGAGCAACTTTTCGAGCGCGGGGCTGTCCAGCGTGTGCAGGGACGAGGCCGCATCGGCCGCCGACGGCAGCGCGAACGGAACGAGAAAATGGAGGCGTCGGTCGTGCATGATGGTGCGCATTGTATGGCAAACTGCGCGCGTGATCGGGCCGGCAGACGGCCCGTTCGCGTCCGGCGGCCGTTTTTCGACCGTGCCCGGGCCGGTGGCCGCCGCCGGGCGGCGGTTCGGCCCCGGGGCGCCTCCCCGCCGTAACCAGCAGAAAGGATTCGCTTGAAACTTCCGTACGAATGGCAGATCGGCTGGCGCTATACGCGCGCCGGCAAACGCACGACCGGCAACGGCTTCATTTCCTTCATCGCCCTCGTGTCGATGCTCGGGATCGCGCTTGGCGTCGCGGCGCTGATCGTCGTGCTGTCGGTGATGAACGGCTTCCAGAAGGAAGTGCGCGACCGCATGCTGTCGGTGCTCGCGCACGTCGAGGTGTTCTCGCCGACGGGCTCGATGCCCGACTGGCAACTGACCGCGCAGGAAGCGCGCCGCAATCCGTCGGTGGTCGGCGCGGCGCCGTACGTCGACGCGCAGGCGCTGCTCACGCGCCAGGACGCGGTGAGCGGCGTGATGCTGCGCGGCGTCGAGCCGGCGCTCGAGCCACAGGTGTCGGACATCGGCAAGGACATGAAGGCCGGGCAGCTTACCGCGCTCGTGCCGGGCCAGTTCGGCATCGTGCTCGGCGACGCGCTCGCCGGCAACCTCGGCGTGACGGTCGGCGACAAGGTCACGCTCGTCGCGCCCGAAGGCTCGATCACGCCAGCCGGAATGATGCCGCGCCTGAAGCAGTTCACGGTCGTCGGCGTGTTCGAGTCCGGCCACTACGAATACGACAGCACGCTCGCGATGATCAACATCCGCGACGCCGAGGCGCTGTTCCGGATGGCCGCGCCGACCGGCGTGCGGCTGCGGCTGACCGACATGCAGAAGGCGCCGCAGGTCGCGGTCGAGCTGTCGCATACGCTGTCGGGCAGCCTGTACATCCGCGACTGGACGCAGCAGAACAAGACGTGGTTCTCGGCCGTGCAGATCGAGAAGCGGATGATGTTCATCATCCTGACGCTGATCATCGCGGTGGCCGCGTTCAATCTCGTGTCGTCGCTCGTGATGACCGTGACCAACAAGCAGGCCGACATCGCGATCCTGCGCACGCTCGGCGCGCAGCCGGGGTCGATCATGAAGATCTTCGTCGTGCAGGGCGTGACGATCGGCTTCGTCGGCACGGCGTCGGGCGTCGCGCTCGGCTGCCTGATCGCGTGGAGCATCCCGTGGCTGATCCCGATGATCGAACACCTGTTCGGCGTGCAGTTCCTGCCGCCGTCCGTGTACTTCATCAGCGAGCTGCCGTCCGAGCTTGTTGCGAGCGACGTGATCCGGATCGGGCTGATCGCGTTCGCGCTGTCGGCCGTCGCGACGCTCTATCCGAGCTGGCGCGGTGCGAAGGTGAAGCCGGCGGAGGCACTTCGTTATGAATGACCGCGCGACCGCATTCGCGGATTCAAAACAACACAACAGACAGGATTCGGCAGGTATGCAGGAATACGTGCTTCAGGCGCGCGGGATCACGAAGGCGTTCGTGCAGGGCGGCTTCAACGTGCAGGTGCTCAACAACACCGAGCTGACGGTGCGGCGCGGCGAGAAGCTCGCGGTCGTCGGCGCGTCGGGTTCCGGCAAGAGCACGCTGCTGCACGTGCTGGGCGGGCTCGACGAGCCGAGCGCGGGCGAAGTGTCGCTGCTCGGCAAGCCGTTCACGCAGCTCGCCGAGCGCGAGCGCAACGAATTGCGCAACCGCGCGCTCGGCTTCGTCTACCAGTTCCATCACCTGCTGCCCGAGTTCACCGCGCTCGACAACGTTGCGATGCCACTGCGCATCCGCCGGATGACGACCGAGGACGCGCGCGCGCAGGCCCAGGCGATGCTCGAACGCGTCGGTCTGGGCCCACGTGCGAAGCACCGGCCGGGCGAGCTGTCGGGCGGCGAGCGGCAGCGCGTCGCGATCGCGCGCGCGCTGGTCACGAAGCCCGCGTGCGTGCTCGCCGACGAGCCGACCGGCAACCTCGACGGCACGACGGCCGACACGGTGTTCAACCTGATGCTCGAACTGTCCGAGACGCTCGAAACGAGCTTCGTGATCGTCACGCACGATCCCGATCTTGCCGCGCGCTGCGACCGCATCATGCGGTTGCGCGACGGCGTGCTGCACGAGGAGCCGGCGCTGCCGGTGTAAGCGAACGCCGCTGGCCGCGCTGCCGGGTTTGTCCCGGCGCGGTGCAGCGGTACAGGAATGCCGTCATGTGGATCGATACGCACTGCCACCTCGATGCCGCCGAGTTCGACACCGACCGTGACGCGGTCGCGCAGGCGGCGCGCGCGGCCGGCGTGTCGCGAATCGTGATCCCGAGCATCGGGCGCGACAACTTCGCGACGGTACGCGAACTCGCGCAGCGCACGCCGGGTGCGGCCTACGCGCTAGGCATCCATCCGATGTATACGCCGCACGCGCGCGACGAGGATCTCGACCGGCTGCGCATGGAGATCGAAGCGAGCCTCGACGATCCGCGCTTCGTCGCGATCGGCGAGATCGGTCTCGACTATTTCGTACCGGGGCTCGACGAAGACCGGCAGCAGCTCTTCTACCAGGGGCAGCTCAAGCTGGCGCGCGAATTCGACCTGCCCGTGCTGTGCCACGTGCGCAAGTCGCAGGACCGCGTGCTCGCGGGGCTGCGCCGTTTCAACGTGCGGCGCGGCATCGCGCATGCATTCAACGGCAGTTTCCAGCAGGCCGAAGCGTATCTCGCGCAAGGGCTGCATCTCGGCTTCGGCGGCAACGTGACGTTTACGCGCGCGTTGCAGATCCGCCGGCTCGCCACGGAATTGCCGCTCGACGCGATCGTCGTCGAGACGGACGCGCCCGACATTGCGCCCGAATGGGCGTACAGATCCCGAAACACGCCCGACCAGGTGCCGCGCATCGGCGACGTGCTCGCCGAACTGCGCGGTCTCGACGCCGGCGCACTGTCCCTATGCACTTCGGCTAACGCGCTCGCCGCGCTGCCGCGACTCGCACTTTCGTCCTCATAATCGTTGCCGGAAGGCGCCGCGTTCGCAACGGCGGCGCCAGGTCGACGAGGAGGCGGGATGCGCGTGTGGTGGGTCGCGTTCGCGCTCGGCGCCGTCGTGCTGCAGCGGCAGGCGGCGTTGCCGGGTGCGATCGCATGGACGATCGGTGCGGTCGTGCTCGCGGGCTGTGCGGTGCCGGGTGCGTGGTACATGCGCCGCCGGCGCACGCGCACGACCGTCGCGCTCGGATGGATGCTGTGCGCGCTCGCGGCCTGTGTGGCCGGGTTCGGCTACGCGGCGGCGCGGGCCGAATGGCGGCTGCGCGACAGCTTGCCCGTCGAATGGGAGGGGCGCGACATCGTCGTCACCGGCGTGATCCGGGGGCTGCCCGTCGTCGACGAGACGGGCGCGCGGCTGCTGCTCGCGGTCGAGTCGAACGATGCGGGGCTGGCCCGTTTCCCGCCATTGATTCGGCTGTCGTGGCGCGCGTATGGCCCAGCCGCGACCCGCGACGCGCTTCCCGACCTGCGTGCCGCGCAGCGCTGGCGTTTCGTCGTGCGCTTGAAGCGCCCGCACGCCGAGGCCAATGCCGGCGTGCGCGACAGCGAGGCGGCATGGCTTGCCGCAGGTATCCGCGCGATCGGTTATGTCAGCGCGCCGCGGCGGTCGGTATTGCTCGATGCGCACGCATCGGGTTGGCGTGCATCGATCGATCGACTGCGCGATGCGCTGCGGGCACGCATCGGCGAGACGCTCGGGGTCGACGCCGGCCATCGCGGCATCGTCGCCGCGCTCGCGATCGGCGACCAGTCCGGCATCGGCGGCGACGACTGGCGCGTGCTGCGCAACACGGGCACGAGCCATCTGGTCGCGATTTCCGGTCTGCACGTCGGGCTCGTCGGCGCGATTGCGGGCGGGCTCGTGTCGATGGTCTGGCGCCGGTTGCGCTGGCGTGCGCGGGCCGCGACGCTCGTGTTGCCGGCGCCGTACGCGGCATCGCTTGCCGCGCTGGCCGCTGCGGCCGGTTATGCGGCGCTCGCCGGCTTCAACGTGCCGGCGCAGCGCGCGTGGTGGATGATCGCGGCCGGCGGCATCGCGTATCTGGCCGGGCGCAGCGTGCCGACGTCGGCGGTGCTGTGCGCGGCGCTCGGCGGCGTGCTGCTGGCCGATCCGTGGGCCGTGCTGTCGGCCGGGTTCTGGCTGTCGTTCGGGGCGGTCGCCGTCATCCTGCTGACTGTCGCGGGCTGGCGAGCGGCGCGTGAAGTCGACACAGCGGGCGTAGAGCAGGACGATACGCCCAGCCCGCCGGGCCGGTTGCGCGCGTGGGGCATGCGCGCCGCGCGCCGCATCGCCGAGGCCACGCGCGTGCAGTACGCGGTGACGATCGGTCTTGCGCCGCTGACGGCGGCGTGGTTCGCGCAGATTTCGCTGTCGGGCCCGTTCGGCAACGCGTTCGCGATTCCCTGGGTGAGCACGGTCGTGACGCCGATCGTGCTGGCTGGCATCGCGCTGCCTGCGCCGCTCGATGCGTACGCGTTCCGGCTTGCGCATGCGGCGCTCGAACCGATGATGACGCTGCTCGGGTATCTCGCCGACTGGCCGGCTGGCGTGTTCTGGCTGCGCATGCCCGACTGGCCGGTGCTGGCGCTTGCGTGCGTGGGCGTCGCGTGGGCGCTGATGCCCCGCGGCTGGCCGTTGCGCTGGGCGGCGCCGCTCACGTGGCTGCCGCTCGTCGCGCCCGCAGCCGATGCACCGCCGCCGGGCGGCTTCCGGCTGACCGTGCTCGACGTCGGGCAGGGCGCGTCGGTGCTGGTGGAGACCGCGCGCCGAACCTTGCTGTTCGATGCGGGGCCGGGCGCGGAGTCGACCCACGCCGGGGCGCGGATCGTCGCGCCGACGCTGCGGGCGCGCGGCATCGCGGTAATCGATTCGCTCGTGCTCAGTCACGCGGACGCCGATCACGCCGGCGGCGCGCCGGCCGTCTATGCGGCAGCCGACGTGCGTCAGCTGCTGGCCGGCATTCCGGCGAAGAGCCCGCTGTGGCGCGACGCGACGGCCGCCGGCGTGGCCGACCGGCTGCCGTGCGCGGCCGGGCAGCGCTGGACCTGGGACGGCGTCGTTTTCACGATGCTCTGGCCGTCGGGCGGCCCGGGCGCGGGCTCGTCGAACGGGCAATCGTGCGTGCTGCGCATCGACGCGGGCGGCACATCCGCGCTGCTGACGGGCGACATCGAAGCACGCGTCGAACGCCAGCTCGTGGACGCCGCGCGCGACGCGCTGGCCGCGCAGATCCTGGTCGTTCCGCACCACGGCAGCCGCACGTCGTCGGTCGAGCCTTTCCTCGATTCGGTCGGGCCGCGCGTCGCGGTATTTCCTGTAGGCTATCGCAATCGCTTCGGACATCCGCACCGGACCGTCCTCGCGCGCTACGAGGCGCGCGGGATTCCGCTGCCGCGCACCGATCGCGACGGCGCCGTGCGGTTCGACGTCGCGCCGGCTGACGGCGGGTTCGCATTCGAGCGTTACCGCGACGTACAGCGACGGTACTGGATGGACCGTTGACCGGGGCGAGGGCGGGTTTATAAAGAATGCATGTGGCCAGCGCAAAGTGCCGGAGCACTGGCCCGGTAGAACGCGAAGCATGGGACGGGAGTCAGTGCTGAAGCACTCACTCCCGTCGACAAAGGAGACATCGGCATTTGAAGGACATCCTCCACTTCTCGCATGCGAACGGCTTTCCGGCGTCGACATACCGGACGATCTTCGCCGAACTGGCCGACGACTACGAGCTGCGCTACATCGAACGGATCGGCCACGACCGCCGCTACCCGGTGACGCGCGACTGGCCGCATCTCGTCGAGCAGCTGCTCGACGACATCGGCAGCCGCTACGAGCGCCCCGTGTGGCTCGTCGGCCATTCGCTCGGCGGCTACCTGTCGCTGATGGCCGCGCTGAGGAAGCCGCAATGGGTGCGCGGCGTCGTGATGATCGATTCGCCGATCATCGCGGGCTGGCGTGCCGGTGCGTTGCGCGCGAGCCAGTGGGCGGGGCTCGACGAGCGGCTGTCGCCGGCCGCCGCGACGCGCAACCGGCGCACGCACTGGGTGAGCCGCGACGAAGTCTGGCGGCACTTCCGCGAGAAGCCCGCGTTCGCCCGCTGGGACGAACGGATGCTGGCCGACTACATCGACTACGGCATTCCGCAGGCCGGTGCCGACGGCGAGCGCGCGCTCGCGTTCGACCGGCAGGTCGAATACCTGATCTACCGGACGCTGCCGCACACGCTCGGCCCGCGGCTCGCGCACGGCGCGCCGGTGCCGCTCGGGTTTCTCGCCGGCACGCGTTCGCGCGAGGTGCGGCAGGTCGGGCTCGATGCGACGCGCCGTGCGACGCGCGGCCGCGTCGAGTGGCTCGAGGGCAGCCACCTGTTCCCGATGGAGCGGCCGCTCGAGACGGCCCGCGCATTGCAGCGGATGCTGAATTCGCTGAAGGCGGAGGAGGGCGGTGTGTCGCAGGGCGGCGCCCCGCTCGCGAAGCGCGCCTGACGCTCCGTCCGGCGTCCCGGCATGTGCGGTCGTGCCGACCGGCCGGCCGGTTTTCGCCCGGCGGGCGGTTGGCGCGGGTCTGCCCGAAAGGGCGCGATCATCACGTCAGTTGCTGAGAAAAGGGCGGGCTTTACGGTATAATCCGTTTTTCCCGCGAGCATCCAGCGATGACCAAATATGTTTTCGTCACCGGCGGCGTAGTTTCTTCCCTTGGCAAGGGCATTGCCGCCGCTTCCCTCGCCGCGATCCTTGAATCGCGCGGTCTGAAAGTCACCCTCCTCAAACTCGATCCCTACATCAACGTCGACCCCGGCACGATGAGCCCGTTCCAGCACGGCGAAGTGTTTGTGACGGAAGACGGAGCGGAGACGGACCTCGACCTCGGCCACTATGAGCGCTTCATCAGCACGAAGATGCGCAAGGCCAACAACTTCACGACCGGCCAGATCTACGAATCGGTGATCCGCAAGGAACGCCGCGGCGACTATCTCGGCAAGACCGTGCAGGTCATTCCGCACATCACGAACGAGATCCAGGCATTCATCGAGCGCGGGGCCGCATCGGCCACCTGCGGCGAGCCGGATGTCGCGATCGTCGAGATCGGCGGCACCGTCGGCGACATCGAGTCGCTGCCGTTCCTCGAAGCTGCGCGCCAGATGAGCCTGCGCCTCGGCCGCAACAGCGCGTGCTTCGTGCACCTGACGCTCGTGCCGTACGTCGCGACGGCCGGCGAGCTGAAGACGAAGCCGACCCAGCACAGCGTGCAGAAGCTGCGCGAGATCGGCATCCTGCCGCACGTGCTGCTGTGCCGCGCGGATCGCCGCATCCCCGACGACGAATCGAAGAAGATCTCGATGTTCTCGAACGTGCCGGAAGACGCCGTGATCTCGGTGTGGGACGCCGACAGCATCTACAAGATTCCGCAGATGCTGCACGACCAGGGCCTCGACAAGATCATCTGCGACGAGCTGAAGCTGTCGCCGCACGATGCCGACCTGAGCATGTGGTCGGAACTCGTCGAGAAGCTTGAGAACCCGAAGCACGAAGTGACGATCGGCATGGTCGGCAAGTACGTCGACCTGACCGAATCGTACAAGTCGCTGATCGAGGCGCTGCGCCATGCATCGCTGCACACGTCGACGAAGGTCAACATCGAGTACATCGACTCGGAAGAGATCGAGACGAACGGTGTCGACAGCCTGAAGCACCTCGACGCGGTGCTGGTCCCGGGCGGTTTCGGCCGTCGCGGCACCGAAGGCAAGATCGCGGCGATCCGCCATGCGCGCGAGGCGAAGGTGCCTTATCTCGGCATCTGCCTGGGCATGCAGCTCGCGGTGATCGAGTTTGCGCGCGACGTCGTCGGCCTGAAGCAGGCGAACAGCACGGAATTCGATCCGGACACGCCGGAACGCGTGGTCGCGCTGATCACCGAGTGGTTCGACCGCGACGGCAAGGTCGAGACGCGCACCGAGGAATCCGATCTCGGCGGCACGATGCGCCTCGGCTCGCAGCGCTGCCCGATCAAGCCCGGCACGATGGCGGAAGAAATCTATGGCAAGGACGTGAACGAGCGTCATCGCCACCGTTATGAAGTCAATAACCGCTTCGTGCCCCAGCTCGAAAGCGGCGGCCTTATCATCAGCGCGCGTACCCCGAGCGAGGATCTGCCGGAAATGATGGAACTGCCGCGCTCGATGCACCCGTGGTTCGTCGGCGTGCAGTTCCACCCGGAATTCACGTCCACGCCGCGTGACGGCCATCCCCTGTTCAAGTCGTTCGTCGAAGCCGCGCTCGCCAACAAGCAAGCGCGCGGAGTGAAAGCATGAAGCTGTGCGATTTCGAGGTCGGTCTCGACAAGCCTTTTTTCCTGATCGCGGGTACCTGCGTCGTCGAATCGGAGCAAATGACGATCGATACGGCGGGCCGCCTGAAGGAAATCTGCGAGAAGCTGAACGTACCGTTCATCTACAAGTCGTCCTATGACAAGGCGAACCGCAGCTCGGGCAAGTCGTTTCGCGGCCTCGGAATGGACGAGGGCCTGCGGATCCTGTCCGAGGTGAAGCGCCAGCTCGGCCTGCCGGTGCTGACCGACGTGCATTCGATCGACGAGATCGAGCAGGTCGCGTCGGTCGTCGACGTGTTGCAGACGCCCGCGTTCCTGTGCCGCCAGACCGATTTCATCCATGCGTGCGCGCGCTCGGGCAAGCCCGTCAACATCAAGAAGGGCCAGTTCCTCGCGCCGCACGACATGAAGAACGTGATCGACAAGGCGCGCGACGCGGCCCGTGAAGCGGGGCTGTCGGAAGACCGCTTCATGGCGTGCGAACGCGGCGTCTCGTTCGGCTACAACAATCTCGTGTCCGATATGCGTTCGCTCGCGATCATGCGCGAAACGAACGCGCCCGTCGTGTTCGATGCGACCCACTCGGTGCAGCTGCCGGGCGGGCAGGGCACGAGCTCGGGCGGCCAGCGCGAATTCGTGCCGGTGCTCGCGCGTGCGGCGGTCGCGACGGGCGTCGCGGGCCTCTTCATGGAAACGCACCCGAATCCGGCCGAGGCGAAGTCGGACGGCCCGAACGCGGTGCCGCTGAACCGGATGGGCGCGCTGCTGGAGACGCTCGTCACGCTCGACCAGGCGGTGAAGCGCAATCCGTTCCTGGAAAACGATTTCAACTAAAGATCGAATGAACCTTGCGACGGCTTCGCGCGTCTGTAGCGAAAGCGGTTTCGGCACGCATGCCGTCGCAGTTTGAAGAATCCATCGTCATTCTCAGAGGAAACCCATGAGTGCAATCGTAGATATCATCGGCCGCGAGATTCTGGATTCGCGCGGCAACCCCACCGTCGAATGCGACGTGCTGCTCGAATCGGGCACGATGGGCCGCGCGGCGGTGCCGTCGGGCGCGTCCACGGGCTCGCGTGAAGCGATCGAACTGCGCGACGGCGAAGCCGGCCGTTACAACGGCAAGGGCGTGCTGAAGGCAGTCGAGCACATCAACACCGAAATCTCCGAAGCCATCATGGGCCTCGACGCGTCGGAACAGGCGTTCCTCGACAAGACGCTGCTCGAGCTGGACGGCACCGACAACAAGTCGCGTCTCGGCGCGAACGCGATGCTGGCCGTGTCGATGGCCGTCGCGAAGGCTGCCGCCGAAGAGGCAGGCCTGCCGCTGTACCGCTATTTCGGCGGTTCGGGCGCGATGCAGCTGCCGGTGCCGATGATGAACATCGTCAACGGCGGCGCGCACGCCAACAACAGCCTCGACATCCAGGAATTCATGATCGTCCCGGTCAGCCAGCCGACGTTCCGTGAAGCCCTGCGTTGCGGCGCGGAAGTGTTCCACGCGCTGAAGAAGATCCTGAGCGACCGCGGCATGAGCACGGCAGTCGGCGACGAAGGCGGCTTCGCGCCGAACTTCGGCAGCAACGACGAGTGCCTGTCGACGATCCTGCAGGCAATCGAGAAGGCCGGCTACCGTGCGGGCGAAGACGTGCTGCTCGCGCTCGACTGTGCGGCATCCGAGTTCTACCACGACGGCAAGTACCAGCTCGCGGGCGAAGGCCTGCAACTGTCGTCGGCCGAATTCACCGACTACCTCGCGACGCTCGCCGACAAGTTCCCGATCGTGTCGATCGAGGACGGCATGCACGAAAGCGACTGGGAAGGCTGGAAGCTGCTGACCGACCGCCTCGGCAAGAAGGTGCAGCTCGTCGGCGACGACCTGTTCGTCACGAACACGCGCATCCTGAAGGAAGGCATCGAGAAGGGCATCGCGAACTCGATCCTCATCAAGATCAACCAGATTGGTACGCTGACCGAAACGTTCGCGGCGATCGAAATGGCAAAGCGTGCGGGCTACACGGCCGTGATCTCGCACCGCTCGGGCGAAACGGAAGATTCGACGATTGCGGACATCGCGGTCGGCCTGAACGCCGGTCAGATCAAGACGGGTTCGCTGTCGCGCAGCGACCGCATCTCGAAGTACAACCAGCTGCTGCGCATCGAGGAAGATCTCGGTGACATCGCGAGCTACCCGGGTAAATCGGCTTTCTATAACCTGCGCTAACGCGCTAATATCGGGTTCGTCATATCGACGCCGCTCTGTGCATGTGCGCGGAGCGGCGCTTCTTATATCTGCGTCTCTTACATGCGGCTTGTCACTGTCGTCCTGATTGCCTTGCTGGCGCTCATTCAGTACCCCCTATGGTGGGGACACGGCGGCTGGCTGCGGGTGCATGAATTGCGTCAGCAGCTCGGCGACCAGCTCCAGAAGAATGCGGACGAGAAGCTGCGCAACGAGCGAACCGCGGGCGAAGTGCAGGATCTGCAGAGCGGTACCGCGGCCATCGAGGAGCGCGCGCGCTACGAGATGGGCATGGTGAAGGACGGCGAAGTATTCGTGCAGTTCGTGTCGCCGAATGCACCGGCGGTGCCGCTGAACAACACGCCTTCGAACACGTCGACGCGCGGTGCCGTGTCGGCGGCGCCGGTGCGTGTCGTGCCGAATCCGCAGTCGATGGCGAAGCCGTCGCGGCATCATGGCGGCGACAAGGGCAAGGCCCAGCATCACTGAGTGCGGCAGTTCGAACCCATTGAAAAAGCGCGGGAAATGCCGCGCTTTTTTATTTCCTGACAGTATTCAATCGGCCGGGCGACTGCTTACCACCACCAGCCCGGGTAGCCGTAGCTGATACCCGTTCCCCAGCGATTCCCCCATCCGCCGTAATACCCGCCGTAAACCGTCACGGGCGGCGGCGAGTAATAGGCCCATGCGCGCGCGGCCGCTTCGGCCGCCATCGCGCTGTTCTGTTCGCGCAGAACCTGCTGGTCGATCTCGTCGTAGCGCTTGCGTTCGGCGCTCGACAGCACGGGCGGCTGGCCACCCGACGCGCCCGGTTCGGGCAGGCGGCTCAGGATCGTGGAAGACGGCGGCGGCATCGCGCAGCCGGCAAGCGCGAGCGTGCCGGCGGCAACGCTCGTCAGGACGATGGTGCGAAACGGACGATTCATGTGTTTCTCCTGCAGCGCGCCGCCGACGGGAAGCGGCTTGCGCCGAAGGCCGAGCCTTCGGCGCCTGAGCCGCGCGTGCGACGCTCTTGCGTCATTATGCGCCCGTGCCCGGACGGCGGGCATCGGGCGCGCCGCTCAGTGACGCTGGTCGGTCGCGGGCGCGATGCCGGTCTCGACGCCGGGTGCTGCGAACAACTGCGCGACGTCGACGGGATCGAATTCGTAGCGCTGGTTGCAGAACTCGCAGTGGATCTCGACGTGGCCGCGCTCGACGATCACGCTGTCGACTTCGTCGCGGCCGAGCATGCGCAGCATCGCACCGACCTTCTCGCGCGAGCATGAGCACTGGAAGCGCGTGCCGGCCGGCTCGAAGTGCTGCACGTTCTCCTGCCAGAACAGCCGGCGGAACACGACTTCCGGTTCGACTTCGAGCAGTTCCTGCGCGGACAGCGTGCCGCCGAGCGTGCAGACGCGCTCCCACGTGTCGATATCGGTTTCGGCGTTGCGCGGCACGATGCCACCGTCGCCCGGCAGCTTCTGCAGCAGCATGCCGACCGCGCGGTCGCGATCGGCCGCGAGCCACAGCCGCGTGTCGAGCTGCTCCGAGTGGTGCATGTAGTGCTCGAGCACCTGCGACACCGATTCGAGCGGGCCGTCGACGCCATTCAGCGGCACGATGCCCTGGTACGGCTGCTGGCCCGGCAGCTTGTCGGCCGGGTCGAGCGTGATCACGCAGCGGCCATGGCCGCTCGCGTTGACGAGCGACGCGAAACTCGTGTCGTCGCCGATCGTTTGTGCCGCGTCGCCGGAGAACTTCGCGGTGGCCCGCATCGACAGATCCGAACCGCACTGGACGACCAGCATCTGGACCGGCCCGTCGCCGAAGATCTGCATGATCAGGGTGCCGTGAAATTTCAGGTTCGCGGACAGCAGCGCGCACGCGGCCATCATCTCGCCGAGCACCGTGCGCACGGGGGCAGGGTAGTCGCGGCGGGCGAGCACTTCCTGCCACGTATTGCGCAGCGAAACGATCTCGCCGCGCACGGGCGCCGCATTGAACATGAATTTCTGTAACTGGTCGCTCACTCTTCTTCCTTGAAATCGCGCGAATCACCCGATCCGCACGAGTTGCTCCTTGAAATGCGCACGCCGCTCGACATACGTCTTCGCGTTTGCGCGCAACCGCGCGATGTCCTCTGCCGACAACTCGCGCACGACTTTCGCCGGTGCGCCGAGAATCAGCGAGTTGTCCGGGAACGTCTTGCCTTCCGTCACGACCGCGCCGGCACCAACCAGACAGTTGCGGCCGATGACCGCTCCATTCAAGACCACCGCCTGAATACCGATCAGCGAACCTTCGCCGATCGTGCAGCCGTGCAGCATCGCCTGGTGCCCGATCGTCACGTTTTCGGCAATCGTCAGCGGAAAGCCGGGGTCCGTGTGCAGTACCGCGCCTTCCTGGACGTTGCTGCCGGCGCCGACCGCAATCGTCTCGTTGTCGCCGCGAATCGTCGCGCCGAACCAGACGCTCGCGTTTTCCTCGAGCACGACCTTGCCGATGATGGCCGCCGTATCGGCGACGAATACGCTTTCGTGGATCGTCGGGGCCGTATCGCCCAGCTTGTAGATCGTCACGGAGTCTCCTTGTCTCTTCGGTGATGGGCGCCGGTAGAATGGCGCGTCTGGTTTGCCCGGCGCATGGCGCCGCGGAACAATCGCATATTGTAAACCGTCGCGTGCGTGCGCTCCCGCGATGCGCGCGCAGGGTGTCCCCGTTTATGAGCATGGAGTCTTCTTCTTTCGGTCATGTGCCGGCCTGTGTGCGTCGCGTTGCGCTCGACGCGCTGCGTGTATCCGCACCTGCGGCCAAGGCCGCGCAGGTGCGTTCGCTGTACGACGCGCTGCTGGCCGGGCAGGCCGCGATTGCGCCGTCGCTCGACCTGCACGAACCGGGTGATCTGCCCGGGCGCCCGGCACGTCCGGCGCTCGTCGAGCCGCGCCAGCTCGAGCGACGCAGCATGCGTTCGCCCGAAGGGCGCGCGGTGTTGCTGCACGCGCTCGCCCATATCGAATTCAATGCGATCAATCTGGCGCTCGACGCGGTGTGGCGCTTCGCGGGCCTGCCGGATGCGTTTTATGCGGACTGGCTGAAGGTCGCGGCCGAGGAGGCCTGTCACTTCACGCTGCTGTCCGACCGGCTGGCGGCATTCGGGCATGCGTACGGCGATTTTCCCGCGCACAACGGGCTGTGGGAGATGTGCGAGCGGACCAAGGGCGATGTGCTGGCGCGCATGGCGCTCGTGCCGCGCACGCTCGAGGCCCGCGGGCTCGATGCTTCGCCGCCGATCCGTGCGCGGCTCGTACAGGCGGGCGACGATGCGTCGGCCGCGATCCTCGACGTGATCCTGCGCGACGAGGTCGGCCATGTCGCGATCGGCAACCGCTGGTTCCGGCATCTGTGCGACGAAACCGGCCGCGATCCGGTGCCGGCCTACCGCCAGCTTGCCGAGCAATATCATGCGCCGCGGCTGCGCGGCCCGTTCAACTTCGATGCGCGGCGCGATGCCGGATTCGAGCAGGCCGAACTCGACGAACTGGCCGCGCAGGACGCAGCGGACGGAAACGCGGCGCGTTAGCCGGATCGCGTCCGGCTACGTGTTGCCTGCCGCCAGGCCGGCCCGCGCGCCCGGCCGATGGCGCTTCCCGGTCGTTTCGTCGGACCTCGAGCCGCCGCACCGCTAGAGAGGGGCCTCGACTGCCGACCGCCGGAACGAGGGCGTCGCCGCTATAATCGAACGACCATTCTTTTTTCTGGCGGCTGCAATGAGTGCCTCGAGTTCTGTTTCCGATTTCGTCACGGTGCGCGGCGTGAAGCTGCATGTGCGGCGCTGGGGCCGGCCCGATGCGCCGACGCTGTTCATGCTGCACGGCTGGATGGACGTCGCGGCGTCGTTCCAGTTCGTCGTCGACGCGCTCGCGGGCGACTGGCAGGTGATCGCGCCCGATGCGCGCGGCTTCGGGCTGTCCGACTGGCCGGTCGCGCGGCAGGGCGGCGGCCACTACTGGTTCCATGAATACCTGGGCGACCTCGATGCGCTCGTCGACCACTATGCGCCGGCCGGCGAAGTCAACCTGGTCGGGCACAGCATGGGCGCGAACGTCGTGTGCCTGTACGCGGGCGCGCGGCCGGAACGCGTGCGGCGCGTGGTCGACCTCGAGGGTTTCGGGCTCGCGCCCGCGCGGGCCGAGCAGGCGCCGCGCCGGCTGCGCGGCTGGCTGGACGAGCTGCGCGAGCCGCCCGCGCTGCGGCCTTACGCATCCCTCGACGAGGTGGCGGCGCGCCTGACCAGGACCAATCCGCGGCTCGACCCGCAGCGCGCCGCATTCCTCGCCGCGCACTGGTCGAAGCGCGGCGACGACGGCCTCTACCACCTGCTCGCGGACCCCGCGCACAAGATGCCGGGTCCGCTGCTGTACCGGCTCGACGAGGTGATGGCCACCTGGAAGCAGGTGCGCGCGAAGGTGCTGCACGTCGAGGCCGTCAATTCGCCGACGCTCGCGTACATCGCCGGCGACATCCCGCTGCCGGAATTCAAGGCGCGTTTCAACGCATTCCCCGACTGGCGCGAGAAGCTCGTCGAGGATGCCGGCCACATGGTGCATCACGACCAACCCGAGCAGATCGCGGCGCTGATCGAGGCGTTCTGCGCGTAGGCGCGCGACGGCGGCGGCGGGGCAGGCGGGCGGCGCAATTGCCGCGTTGCAGTAGAATGAAGCCTTACCTGCCATGCCGACAATGAACGCTGATCTCCACTGCCATTCGAATGTTTCCGACGGGTTGCTGTCGCCTGCCGATGTCGCGCGCCGTGCCCATGCCGGCGGCGTGACCCTGTGGGCGCTGACCGACCACGACGAGATCGGCGGCCAGGCGGCGGCGCGCAGCGAGGCGAAAGCGCTCGGCATGCACTACCTGAGCGGTGTCGAGATTTCGGTCACGTGGGCATCGCGCACCGTGCACATCGTCGGCCTGAACATCGATCCCGCGAACCCGGCGCTCGTCGACGGCCTGTACCGCACGCGCCACGGCCGCGCGGCGCGCGCGCGGGCGATCGGCGCGCAGCTCGAGACGCTCGGCATTCCCGGCGCGTACGAAGGCGCGCTGAAGTACGTATCGAATCCCGACCTGATCTCGCGCACGCACTTCGCGCGTTTTCTCGTCGAAAACGGCCACGCCGAATCGACGTCCGACGTGTTCGACCGCCTGCTCGGCGACGGCAAGCCCGGGTTCGTCCCGCATCGCTGGGCGACGCTGTCCGACGCGGTCGGGTGGATCCGCGCGGCGGGCGGGGAAGCCGTGGTCGCGCATCCGGGCCGTTACCGCTATACGCCCGTCGAATTCGACGCGTTCTTCGGCGAGTTCATCGATCTCGGCGGCCGCGCGATCGAGGTCGTCACGGGCAGCCACACGCCCGACCAATACCGCGAATACGCGGACGTTGCCCGCCGCTTCGGCTTCGAAGTGTCGCGCGGCTCGGATTTCCATGCGCCGGGCGAGGGCCGCGTCGAGCTCGGCGGCTTGCCGCCGCTGCCGTCCGACCTGACACCGGTCTGGGAGCGCTGGCTCTGACGCCGGGCGGCCGCCCGCCGCCCGAGTTGCTGCCGACGCGCGCATCCGACTTCCCCCCTCTTTATCTGCTTCCATGTCCCAGTTCTTCAGGATTCATCCGGATAATCCGCAGCCGCGCCTGATCAAGCAGGCCGTCGAGATCGTCAGCAAGGGCGGCGTGATCGCGATGCCGACCGATTCGAGCTATGCGCTCGCGTGCCATCTCGACGACAAGGATGCGGTCGAGCGGGTCCGCCGGATTCGCGGCCTCGACGAGAAGCAGCACCTGTCGCTGCTCGTGCGCGACCTGTCGGAGCTCGCCAACTTCGCGATGGTCGACAATCGCCAGTACCGGCAGATCAAGTCGGTGACGCCGGGCCCGTACGTATTCATCCTGCAGGCGACGAAGGAAGTGCCGCGCCGGTTGTCGCACCCGTCGCGCAAGACGATCGGGCTGCGCGTGCCCGATCACGCGATCACGCTCGCGCTGCTGGAATCGCTCGGTCAGCCGCTGCTCGGCACGACGCTGATCCTGCCGCCGGACGACGAACCGCTCAACGATCCGGACGACATTCGTGCGCGGCTCGAGAAACAGGTCGACCTCGTGATCGACGGCGGCGCGTGCCCGCGCGAGCCGTCGACGGTGATCGACCTGACCGGCAACGAGCCGGAACTCGTGCGCGCGGGGCGCGGCGCGCTCGAACCGTTCGGACTCTCGGCCGCGTAAGCGCGCGCCGTTCCATTTTTGCGCGAGTGCGCTTGTTACAATAACGCGATATGGATGCTTCCCTGATACAGACCATCGCCGTCTACGCGCTGCCCGTGATCTTCGCGATCACGTTGCACGAGGCCGCGCACGGCTACGCCGCCCGCCTGCTCGGCGACAACACCGCCTACGTGATGGGGCGCGTGTCGTTCAATCCGATGCGCCACATCGATCCGATCGGCACGATCGCGATCCCGCTCGCGATGTATTTCCTGACGGGCGGCGCGTTCCTGTTCGGCTATGCGAAGCCGGTGCCGGTTTCGTTCGGCAACCTGCGCGATCCGCGCTGGGGCAGCCTGTGGGTAGCGCTCGCGGGCCCGGCCTGCAACTTCGTGCAGGCGCTGATCTGGGGGCTGCTGACCCTCGTGCTGCCCGCGGTCGGCATCGACGAGCCGTTCTTCACGCGGATGGCGTTTGCCGGCGTCAGCGCGAACCTCGTGCTCGGCGTGCTGAACCTGTTTCCGCTGCCGCCGCTCGACGGCGGCCGCATCCTGGCGGCGCTGCTGCCGCCGAAGCAATCGATCGCGCTGTCGCGCATCGAGCCGTACGGTTTCATCATCGTCCTCGCGCTGGTCGCGACGGGCGTGCTGACGAACTTCTGGCTGCGCCCGCTCGTCAACGTCGGCTATGCCGTGCTGAGCGCCATCCTGTCTCCATTCGCCTCGCTTCTCTAACGACAATCATGTTCCCAGAACGTATTTTCTCCGGCATGCGACCCACCGGGTCGCTGCACCTCGGTCATTACCACGGCGTGCTGAAAAACTGGGTGAAACTGCAGTCCGAGTACCCGTGCTTCTTCTGCGTCGTCGACTGGCATGCGCTGACGACGCACTACGAGACTCCCGAGGTCATCGAGAAGAACGTGTGGGACGTGCTGATCGACTGGCTCGCGTCCGGCATCGATCCGGCGCAGGCGACGCTGTTCATCCAGAGCAAGGTGCCCGAGCACGCGGAGCTCGCGCTGCTGCTCGGCATGAGCACGCCGCTCGGCTGGCTCGAACGCGTGCCGACCTACAAGGAGCAGATGGAGAAGCTGAAGGACAAGGATCTGTCGACCTACGGCTTCCTCGGCTACCCGGTGCTGATGGCGGCCGACATCCTGCTGTATCGCGGCTCGCTCGTGCCGGTCGGCGAGGATCAGGTGCCGCACGTCGAGATGACGCGCGAGATCGCGCGCCGCTTCAACTACCTGTACGGCCGTGAGCCCGGTTTCGAGGAGAAGGCGCTCGACGCCGCGAAGAAACTCGGCGGCAAGCGCGCGAAGCTCTATCACGAGCTGCGCAACGCGTACCAGCAGGAAGGCGACGACGAGGCGCTCGAACAGGCGCGTGCGATGCTGCAGGAATCGCAGAGCCTGTCGATGAGCGACCGCGAGCGCCTGTTCGGCTATCTCGAAGGCGCGCGCAAGATCATCCTCGTCGAGCCGCAGGCGCTGCTGACCGAAGCGTCCCGGATGCCGGGCCTCGACGGGCAGAAGATGTCCAAGTCGTACGGCAACACGATCGGCCTGCGTGAAGACGCCGAGACGATCACGAAGAAGGTCCGCACGATGCCGACCGATCCGGCGCGCGTGCGCCGCACCGATCCGGGCGACCCCGACAAGTGCCCGGTGTGGCAACTGCACCAGGTCTATACGGACGAAGCGACGCACGAGTGGGTGCAGAAGGGCTGCCGCTCGGCAGGCATCGGCTGCCTCGACTGCAAGCAGCCGGTCATCGAAGGCATCCTGCGCGAACAGCAGCCGATGCTCGAGCGCGCGCAGAAGTACATGGACGATCCGTCGCTGCTGCGCGCGATCGTCGCGGACGGTTGCGACAAGGCGCGCAAGTACGCGACGGAAACGATGCGCGACGTGCGCGACGCGATGGGCCTGTCGTACAACTGATCCGACTGCATGAGCGAATCCGTCATCGCCGCCGCGGGCGGCCACGTCGCACAGGCCGAGCCGTCGCGCTGGGTCGCGCAATGGTCGCGGCTCGTTCCGGCCGGCGGCGCGGTGCTCGACGTCGCCGCGGGCGGGGGCCGCCATGCGCGCTGGTTCGCGTCGCATGGGCATCCGGTGGTCGCGCTCGACCGCGACCCGGCCGCGCTGGCCGCGTTGCGCACGATTGCGGGCGTCGATGCCCGCGATGCCGATCTCGAAGGCGCGCCGTGGCCGCTGCCGGCCGGCGAGCGGTTTTCGGCCGTGATCGTCACCCATTATCTGCATCGCCCGCTCTGGCCCCATCTGCTCGATGCGGTGGCCCCGGGCGGCGTGCTCATCTACGAAACTTTCGCGCAAGGAAACGAAACGGTCGGCAAACCGTCCAACCCCGCGTTCCTGCTCGCCCCGGGCGAGCTGCTGGACGCCGTGCACGGCCGCCTGCGGGTGGTCGCGTACGAGGATGGTTTCGTCGCCGCGCCGCGCGAGGCGTTCGTCCAGCGTCTCTGCGCAGTGCGCGAGGGCGCGACCCCGAAGGCGGGGGCGGGAATTCCACGTTACGAACTGCCCGGCTAATCCGCTACAATCTCAACGTTTACCGGTACACAATCAATCGCGTTTCATGGCTAACGGCACCCAAGACGGCATTCAAATCCGCGGCAGCATCCCCGCGATCGTCACCCCGATGCTCGAAGACGGCAGTCTCGACCTGCCGGCGTTTCGCAAACTGATCGACTGGCACATCGCGGAAGGCACCGATGCGCTCGTCGTGGTCGGTACGAGCGGCGAGTCGGCAACGCTCAGCGTCGAAGAGCACATCCTGATGATCCGCACCGCGGTCGAGCATGCGGCGAAACGCATTCCGATCATCGCGGGCGCGGGCGGCAACTCGACCGCAGAGGCGATCGAGCTGACGAAGCACGCGAAGTCCGTCGGCGCGGACGCGACGCTGCAGGTCGTGCCGTACTACAACAAGCCGACGCAGGAAGGCATGTACCGTCACTTCAAGACGATCGCCGAAGCGGTCGACCTGCCGGTGATCCTGTACAACGTGCCGGGCCGCACGGTCGCGGACATGGCGAACGAGACGATGCTGCGTCTCGCGCAAGTGCCGGGCATCATCGGCGTGAAGGAAGCGACGGGCAACATCGATCGTGCCGCGCACCTGATCAAGGCCGCGCCGAAGCATTTCGCGATCTACAGCGGCGACGATCCGACGGCGATCGCGCTGATGCTGCTCGGCGGCCACGGCAACATCTCGGTGACGGCGAACGTTGCGCCGCGCGCGATGAGCGAGCTGTGCCGCGCGGCGCTGGCCGGCGACGTGCAGACGGCCCGCGAGCTGCACATGAAGCTGCTGTCGCTGCACAAGAACCTGTTCATCGAGGCGAACCCGATTCCGGTGAAATGGGCGCTGCAGGCGATGGGCAAGATGCAGGGCGGCATCCGACTGCCGCTCACGGCGCTCGACGAGCGCTGCCACGATGCCGTGCGTTCGGCCCTCGTCGAGGCCGGCGTTCTCGCCTGATGCCGAGGCGGCCGCGCCCTGCGGCCGCCGGCTCGACCCCTGATCAACCCGCACCGGCCGGCTCCGTCCGGCGCCGCTCCTGACGAGCGTTCAAGCAAGACGAAGGATTTCATGAAACGTTTCGCCATTTCCTCTCGCGCCATCCAGATGTCGGTGGTGGCGCTGGCGCTGGGCGCGCTCGCCGGCTGCGATACGCTGAACGATTACCTGGCCCCTGATCGGGTCAACTACAAGAACACCGGTTCGGCGCCGCCGCTCGCGGTGCCGAGCGACCTGAAGCCGGTGCCGACGACCCAGCAGTTCGTCGCGCCGCCGACCAACGCCGGGCTCGGCACGCTGCCGCCGCGAGTCACGACGCAGGCCGGCAACGCGACCGACGGCATCCCGAGCGCGCAGGATCCGCTCGGCATGCACATCGAGCGCGACGGCGATCGCCGCTGGCTCGTCGTCGATGGCCGGACGCCCGAGCAGTTGTGGCCAATCCTGAAGGAGTTCTGGCAGGAGAACGGTTTCTCGCTGAAGACCGATGCGCCGTCGACGGGCATCATGGCCACCGACTGGGCCGAGAACCGCGCGAACATTCCCGACGACTGGTTCCGCCGCACGATCGGCAAGGTCATCGATTTCGCGTACTCGTCCGGCACGCGCGACCGTTTCCGTACGCTCGTGAACCGCACGTCGGACGGCAACACCGACATCTCGATCACGCATAGCGCGATGGAAGAAATGATGGTCGGCCCGCAGGGCGGCACGTCGTCGCGCTGGGAAGAGCGTCCGCGCAATCCGGTGCTCGAAGCCGTGTTCCTGTCGAAGCTGATGCAGAAGTTCGGCCTGACCGACGCGCAGGCGAAGCAACTGCTGACCGATGCGCATCCCGCGACGGCACCGGCGCAGGTCAGCGACACGAGCACCGGCGCCGCGACGCTGCAACTGGCCGAGTCGTTCGACCGTGCGTGGCTGCGCGTGGGCCTCGCGCTCGACCGTACCAACTTCACGGTCGACAATCGCGACCGCGAGAAGGGCGTGTACACCGTGCGCTACGCGAATTCGATGGAAGAGCTCAAGCGCGACGGCCTGTTCGGCAAGCTGTTCTACGGCGGTCCGGCAGCGGCGAAGCCGGGCAAGGAATTCCTGGTCAACGTGCGTGCGCAAGGCAACGGCGGCACGCAGGTCGCGGTGGTCGGCGCAAACGGCCAGGTCGACAATTCGTCGGACGCGCAGCGGATCATTTCGCTGCTGCACGCGCAGTTGAACTGAGCGCGTGCGATTCGCCAGCCTCGGAAGCGGCAGCGAAGGCAACGCGCTGGTCGTCGAGGCCTCGAGCGGCACGACGACCACCCGCGTGCTGCTCGACTGCGGCTTTTCTGCCAAGGAGGTCGAGCGCCGGCTCGGCCGACTGAATCTCGGCATCGATGATCTCGATGCGATCCTCATCACCCATGAACACAGCGACCACGTCGGCAGTGCGCTGACGCTCGCCCGGCGCGCGTCGCTGCCGCTCTACATGAGCTGGGGCACCGCGCGGGCGGTAGGCGCGGACGAGGCCGATGTCGATCTCCACGTGCTGTGGGGCGACGAGACGGCCGCGATCCGCGATCTGGCCGTCATACCCTATACGGTCCCTCACGATGCGCGCGAGCCGCTCCAGTTCGTCTTTATGGACGGCTGCAGCCGGCTCGGCGTGTTGACGGACGTCGGAATGGCCACGCCGCACATCACGGCCGTCCTGAGCGGCTGTGACGCGCTGGTGCTCGAATCCAACCATGACACGGCGATGCTGGCCGCGAGCCGCTATCCGCAGTCTCTGAAGGCGCGGATCGGCGGCAACCACGGTCACCTGAGCAACGACGCGGCGGCCGACATCCTCGCGTCGCTCGAACGCAGCCGCCTCCAGCACCTGGTCGCGGCCCATCTGAGCCAGCAGAACAACCTGCCGGAACTGGCCCGCCAGGCGTTTGCCGGCGTGCTGGGGACGAGCGGGGAAGACGTGGTCGTGGCCACGCAGGACGCGGGGTTCGACTGGCTGATGCTCGGTTGAGCGGGGCAGGGCCGCGGTGGCGGCCCGGTGCGACTGCCGGGCGATCGATCCGGAAACCGCAGACGTAAAAAAACCGGCCCGTGGGCCGGTTTTTTTTCAGCTGATGCTGAGGCTTACTGGCTTGCGCCCGAAGCCGGAGCAGCCGTCGCTGCCGAAGCAGCCGACGCCACTGCAGCAGCAGCGTCGCTCGCAGCAGCCGTTGCCGACGAAGCAGCGGCAGCAGCGTCGCTCGCTGCACCAGCAACTGCCGAAGCAGCCGTCGAAGCAGCAGCAGCCGCGTCGCTTGCAGCCGACGAAGCAGCTTGATCAGCGCTCTTGTTGCAAGCAGCCAGTGCAACAGCAGCCAACAGGGAAGCTACGAGGAGGGATTTCTTCATGATCACGTCCTTTTATGGTTAAAGGTAAGCAACAGCGCGAAACAATACCGGTAATGTGCTCCAACACCGACCTGGGCCGCTGGTGGAGATGCACTTCTAGAGCGTGAATCTTCCCTACGGCTTGGGCGGAAATTATATGCACTTTCCTATCGACCGTCGACAAATGCGGGGTCAATACGTTGTCTTTCCCATACAGAAATTGATCTGTACGGGCATACGGGGCGACTCACACTAATTCCGGCCTCCGACCCGTATCCAGCCCGCACAATACCACTCGTGCAACAAGGCTGTCATCGAGGGAGCCCGGGATAGTGTTACAAACCGTTTCGCCTCCATCTGGCGTTGATTGGCCAGTTCGGGCAGCCATTCGCCGGCCTGCTCGAGCGGTCCTTCCTCGCCATTAATGAAGTACGATCGCGCGTTATACATCAATGCGGCCCTTCTGTCGAGACACACACCGCGGCGTGACGCTTGCGTGACGAACGCGGCCTCGGACAGCGGACGCGCCGGCGGGTCGAATACGACGTTCGGTTTGGGCTCGCTCAGGTAGCAGCCGAGGAATTCGGCGACGTCGCGCTTGCGCCAGCGGATGGCGTCGACGATCTCGGCGACGCGCTCGACCAGCGCCGGAGGCAATTGCGCGGGCGTGTCGACGGCCGGCTGCTTCGGATCGCGGTAGAGGTCGTCGCCGCCCCCGTCGCGCAGGCCGCCGCGCTCCGCGAGATAGTACAGGAACTGGGCGCCCAGTTCGCCCGAGGACGGGGCCCGGAAGCCGATCGAGCAGGTCATGCATTCGCCTTCGGCGACGCCGTCGTGCGCGATGTGGGGCGGCAGGTACAGCATGTCGCCGGGCTCCAGCACCCATTCGTCGCTCGGTTCGAAGTTCTCGAGGATCTTCAGCGACACATCCGGCTGCAGCGACAGGTCTTTCTGCGCACCGACGCGCCAGCGACGCCGGCCTTCGACCTGCAGCAGGAATACATCGTACGAATCGAAATGCGGACCGACGCCGCCGCCGTCGGTCGCATACGAGATCATCAGGTCGTCCAGCCGCGCGTCGGGGATGAAGCGGAAGCGGTCGAGCAGCGCGCGCGCCGCATCGACGTGCAGGTCGAGCCCCTGCACGAGCAGGGTCCAGGACTTGCGCGTGACGGCCGGCAGCGAGTCGGGCTCGAACGGACCGTGCGACAGTTGCCACTTGTTACGAAAATGGGTGATCAGTCGCGATTCCGCGTCATAGTCGGATGCCAGCTCGAACAGCGCATCGCGCGTGACCGGCGACGCAATGCCGGGGATCGCCTGGCGGATCAGGAGCGGTTTCTTCTGCCAGTAACCGCGCATGAATTGCGCCGGCGTGAGACCGCCGAGCAGCGGTGTGGGAAGATCGGAAGGCGGCGCGCCGAGCGGGGCGGCAGCGGCATCCCGCGGTTCGGCTTGAGACCGGTTGCGCATCGTATAATGAGACTTGTATTTGGGAGAATTGGATGAAAATCGCAAAAAACACCGTCGTGTCGGTCACTTACAAGCTGTCGGATGCACAGGGCAATCTGATCGAGGAAAGCGACGAGCCGATGGTCTATCTGCACGGCGGCTATGATGGCACGTTCCCCAAGATCGAGGAACAGCTCGACGGCCAGGAGCCGGGCTACCAGGCACAGATTCAGCTCGAGCCGCAGGACGCGTTCGGCGACTACGATCCCGAACTCGTGAAGATCGAGCCGCGCGATCGTTTTCCCGAGCCGCTCGAAGTGGGCATGCAGTTCGAAGGCACGCCGGAAGACGGTGACGAGGAAGTCGATTCGCTGATCTATACGGTCACCGACGTCGCCGAAGACAAGGTCGTGCTCGACGGCAATCACCCGCTGGCAGGCATGGCGCTGCGTTTCGCACTCACGGTGAAGGACGTTCGCGAAGCAACCGAAGACGAAATCGAGCATGAGCACGCGCATGGCGCGGAAGGGCTCGAGATCGTCGACGAGGACGAAGACGAAGACGGCGAAGCGCCGTCAGGGCGCACCCTGCACTGAGCTCGCAGGCAGGCCGGGCGCCGGCCCCGATGCAGGGGGCGGTGCCGGCCACGACGCGCCGCCTGGTGCGGCGCCGTCACCCTGCAGCGGCGGCGCGACCGACGACGAGTCGGGCAGCGCCGGCAACGCGGGGATTTCCGGCATCTGCGGCAGCGGGACATCGTCGTGCGGTACGAGCGGCAGCGCGGGCGGCACGGGCAGGTTCTTCGGCACCTCCTGCAGGCTCACGTTGAAGATCGTCTGCCGCGCCGGCGACACACTCACCTTCACCCACTGATTCGCCGGATGGCGCGGTCCGATCGCGACGCGTGTCACGTTTCCTACCAGTTCACCATCGTCGGCTCGCAGCGGACGATCGATCAGAAAGCCGTTGGCAAGCGGTTCGCCGCTCGCGTGCATCACCAGTATCGGGCCGCGGAACGTCGCCGCGGCCTTCACCAGCGTTCGTTTCAACTCACGGAAGCCGTCACGCACGCGCGGCCGGTTGAAACGCAGCCATGAGAACCGTTCCGAGCGCTCATAGCGTTCGAATTGCGGATCGCCTTCGAAAATCACCACCATCGCACGCGCCGCGCGCCGCTTCGCGTATTCGGCCGCATGGTCGATCCAGAAACCGTTCGCGATGACGCGGTCCTCGAATTCGCCGTTGCGGCCGCCGGCCGTCAGGAAGTGGTTGTTCGGCGCCGGCGCGTTGAGCGCGACATAGACGATGTCGTCGCGCATCCAGCGTGCGTTTTCGCGATACGGCCGGAACCGCGCGATTTCGCTTTCCCGCGTGATCTGCAGTGCGCCGGGGTCGGGCAGTGCAGAATCGGCGAGCAGTGTCTGCCGCAGGAAGTCGAGCCGCTCGACCGGATCGTAGCCGCCGCCGGCCACGGTGTTGCACGTCACCCAGTCGTCGTGGCCGGGGATGAATACGAGCGGCACGCGTGCGGCGTCCAGGATCGCGCCGCGCTGCGAATACAGTGCATCGCGGCACGCTTCCTTCGAGCCCTTGAGATCGCCCGCATAGACGACGAAGGCAAGGTTGCGCTCGCGCGCGATCGAATCGAGCAGCCGCTGGGTCGCCGGTTCGTCCGCCGGTACGTTGATGACGCCCGACACGACTGCGAACGAGTAGGGCGCGGTGGCACGCTTCGGCGGCGCTGCCAGCGCGCCGGCCTGCGCGAGCGCGAGTACCGCTGCGCCGAGCGCGGCGGCGGCGCGCGCCGCCAGGCGCCGCGGGGTGTGCTTACGCGTGCCCGTCGGCATCGTGCGACCGGACCAGCGTGCGCAGTTCGTACAACAGGTCGAGCGCCTCGCGCGGCTTGAGATCGTCGGGATCGATGTCGCGCAGCTTCTCGAGCGCCGGATGCGGCGTGTCGGGCAGCGCAGGCGCGTCCGCGCATTCGAGATCGTCGACGACCACCGGCTGCGCGCTGAACAGGTCGAGTTGCGGCGTGTGCTGTACCGCCGACTGCTGTTCGAGATAGGCGAGGTGCTTGCGCGCGGCGCGGATCACGGGCGTCGGGACGCCCGCGAGCTGCGCGACCTGCAGGCCGTAGCTCTGGTTCGCCGGGCCTTCGTTGACCGCGTGCAGGAACACGATGCCGTGGCCGTGCTCGACGGCCGACAGGTGGACGTTGGCCGCTTGCGGGAATTCGGCCGGCAGTTGCGTCAGCTCGAAGTAGTGCGTCGCGAACAGCGTGTAGCAGGCGTTGTGCGCCAGCAGGTGGCGCGCGATGGCCCACGCGAGCGCGAGGCCGTCGAACGTCGACGTGCCGCGGCCGATCTCGTCCATCAGCACGAGGCTTTGCGGGGTCGCGTCGTTGAGGATCGCCGCGGCCTCGGTCATCTCGACCATGAACGTCGAGCGGCCGCCCGCGAGATCGTCGGCGGCGCCGATGCGCGTGAAGATCCGGTCGATCGGACCGAAGCATGCCGACTTCGCCGGCACGTAGCTGCCGACGTAAGCCATCAGCGCGATCAGCGCCGTCTGCCGCATGAACGTCGACTTACCGCCCATGTTCGGACCGGTGATCAGCAGCAGCTTGCGCTCGGTGCCGAACCGGCAGTCGTTCGCGATGAACTGCTCGACCTGGGCTTCGACGACCGGGTGACGGCCCTGTTCGATTTCGATGCCGATCTCGTCGGTGAAGGTCGGCGCGACCCAGTCGAGCGCGCGCGCGCGTTCGGCGAATGCGGCGAGCAGGTCGAGCTCGGCGAGTGCCGATGCGACGCGCTGGCACTCGGGGATGAACGGCAGCAGCGCCTGCAGCACGGCGTCGTACAGCGCGCGTTCGCGCGCCAGCGCGCGTTCCTGTGCGGACAGCGCCTTGTCCTCGAAGGTCTTCAGTTCGGGCGTGATGTAGCGCTCGGCGTTCTTCAGCGTCTGGCGGCGGCGGTAATCGTCGGGCACCTTGTCGGTCTGGCCGCGCGTGACCTCGATATAGAAGCCATGCACCTTGTTGTATTCGACGCGCAGGTTCGCGATGCCGGTGCGCGTGCGTTCGCGCGCTTCGAGATCGATCAGGAACTGCCCGCAGTTCTCCGAGATGTCGCGCAGCTCGTCGAGCTCGGCATCGTAGCCGCGCGCGATCACGCCGCCGTCGCGCACCATCGCGGCCGGCTCGGGCGCAATCGCGCTCGTCAGCAGGTCGAGGCATTCGGCGGGCGGCGCGAGTGCCGCGTCGACGCGGGTGAGCGCGTCCGCATTCGCGACGATCGCGCCGATGCGCTCGCGCAGCGCCGGCAGCGCGGCGAACGTGTCGCGCAGGCTCGACAGGTCGCGCGGGCGCGCGGACAGCAGCGCGAGACGCCCGGTGATCCGCTCGACGTCGGCGATCTGGCGCAGTGCGCTGCGAAGCGCATCGAGGCTGGCATTCGCCGGCGCATCGAGCAGCGCGCCGATCGCCTGCTGGCGCGACTGCGCGGCGACCGATGCGCGCGGCGGGTGATGCAGCCAGTGACGCAGCAGGCGGCTGCCCATCGTCGTGCAGCAGGTGTCGAGCAGCGAATACAGCGTCGGCGACTCGGTGCCGCGCAGCGTCTCGGTCAGTTCGAGGTTGCGGCGCGTGGCCGGATCGAGCCCGATGTATTCGGTTTCGTTCTCGACCTTCAGGCTGCGCACGTGCCGCAGTTGCTGGCCTTGCGTGGCCGCTGCGTAGAGCAGCAGCGCGCCCGCGGCGCCGCAGGCGCTCGTCAACGAATGCGCGCCGAAACCGTCGAGGCTCGCGACATCGAGCTGGTCGCACAGGCGTTGCGTGCCCGATGCGATGTCGAAGTGCCACGCCGGCACGCGCTTGGTTGCGCCCGTGCCTGCCGGTGCGGCGTCGGTTGCGCCGTCCGCCGTCAGGATTTCGGCTGGCCGGATGCGCTCGAGCGCGGCGCCGAGCTGCTCGGGTTCGATTTCGGCAAGCCGCAGCGCGCCGCTTGCGAGGTTGAGCCACGCGAGGCCGATGTTGACCGCGACGCCGCGCTTGTTGTGGCCCGTGCACATCGCGAGCAGGTAGACGTCGTTCTTGTCGGACAGCAGCGCGGCATCGGTCAGCGTGCCGGGCGTGACGACGCGCACGACCTTGCGCTCGACGGGGCCTTTCGACGTGGCCGGATCGCCGATCTGCTCGCAGATCGCGACCGATTCGCCCATCTTCACGAGCTTCGCCAGATACTGCTCGACCGCGTGATGCGGCACGCCGGCCATCTTGATCGGCGTGCCGGCTGTGGCGCCGCGCTGCGTGAGGGTCAGGTCGAGCAGGCGCGAGGCCTTTTCCGCATCTTCGAAAAACAGCTCGTAGAAGTCGCCCATCCGGTAGAACACGAGCGTGTCGGGGTGGTCGGCCTTGATGCGCAGGTACTGCTGCATCATTGGAGTGTGGCCAGCAAAGGCCTCGGGCGACAGCGTGGTCATAGGTCAGGCATGAAGTTGTTGCTTTGGTTGCCCGAGTTTACCAGCGGCCCTGATGTGCAAGTGCGAAGTTCGCCGTTTGGCCAGATGCCGGAGATCGCGACCGGCGGCTGCCGGCCCTGTCCGACGAGTCGACCCCGCACTCGGGCGGACCTGCGAAAGCCGGCACCGCCCGGCTCACGGCGCTACGCTCGCCGATCCTGTCCGAACGTCAGGACGCGTGCGCCGACGTCATGCTGAGTGCCACCGCTTGCGCGACTTCGATGCCGTCGATGGCAGCCGAATAGATGCCGCCCGCATACCCCGCGCCTTCGCCGGCCGGATACAGGCCTTCGACGTTCATGCTCTGGTAGTCGTCCTTGCGTCGAATCCGGATCGGCGACGAAGTGCGCGTCTCCACGCCGGTGAGCACGGCATCGTGCATCGCGAAGCCCGCGATCTTTTTGTCGATCTGGGGCAATGCTTCACGGATCGCTTCGATCACGTAGTCCGGCAGCGCGGTGCTGAGATCGGTCGGATTCACGCCCGGCTTGTAAGACGGCTCCACCGAGCCCAGCGACGTCGACGGCCGGCCCGCGATGAAATCGCCGACCAGTTGGCCCGGCGCGCGGTAATCGCCGCCGCCGAGTTCGAATGCGCGCTCTTCCCATTTGCGCTGGAACGCGATGCCCGCCAGCGGGCCGCCCGGATAGTCTTCCGGCGTGATGCCGACGACGATGCCCGCATTCGCGTTGCGCTCGGCCCGTGAGTACTGGCTCATGCCATTGGTGACCACGCGGCCCGGCTCCGAGGTCGCCGCGACCACCGTGCCCCCGGGGCACATGCAGAAGCTGTAGACCGCCCGTCCGTTGCTGCAGTGGTGGACCACCTTGTAGTCGGCCGCGCCGAGTTGCTTGTGGCCCGCAAACTTGCCGAAGCGGCTGCGATCGATCAGCCCCTGCGGATGTTCGATGCGAAAACCCAGCGAAAACGGCTTGGCTTCGATATACACGCCGCGATCGTGCAGCATCTGGAACGTGTCGCGCGCGCTGTGGCCCACCGCCAGCACCACGTGGTCGCACCGGAGCGTTTCCCCGTTCGAGAGCGTGAGCGACCGCACCTTGCCCTGGTCGATTTCGATGTCGTCGACCCGGGTTTCGAAGCGCACTTCACCACCCAGTTCATGGATGGAAGCGCGCATTTTTTCCACCATGCTGACGAGCCGGAACGTGCCGATGTGCGGCCGGCTCAGATACAGGATGTCTTCCGGCGCGCCCGCCTTGACGAATTCGTCCAGCACCTTGCGGCCATAGTGGTTGGGATCCTTGATCTGGCTGTACAGCTTGCCGTCGGAGAACGTCCCGGCCCCGCCTTCGCCGAACTGCACGTTGGATTCGGGGTTGAGTACGCTCTTGCGCCACAGGCCGAAGGTGTCCTTGGTGCGCTCGCGCACGGCCTTGCCGCGTTCGAGGATGATGGGGCGAAATCCCATCTGCGCGAGGATCAGTCCTGCGAACAGGCCGCACGGCCCCATGCCGATGACGACCGGGCGCAGGAAATCGGCGTGCTCGGGGGCCTTCGCGACGAAGTGGTACGCCATGTCGGGCGTCACGCCGCAATGCGGCTTGCCGGCGAGTCGCTTGAGCACGGCCGCTTCGTCCTTGACTTCGACATCGACGATATACGTCAGCTTGATGTCGGAGCGCTTGCGTGCATCGTGCGCACGGCGGAACACGCTGTATCGGAGGAGCCCGTCTGCCGCCACGCCAAGCTCCTCGAGGCGCGCGCGAATCGCGGCTTCGAGAGCGCTTTCGGGATGGTCGAGGGGGAGTTTAACTTCGCTTAGCCGTAACATGGGTACTCGGATGCGGTTGCCACGGAGCCGTGGCGGTGTTGAGACGGGCGGGGGCCGGCATGCGGGGGGCGGCGTTGTTCGCTGCGCGGGTATCCCGGATGCAAACCGTTCATCGCTGGATCAAGCTGTACAGGGGGCTGCGCACTGACCAGGCCGGACAACTCGGGCAACGCCAGGATCGGAGCGTGAAGCGACCGTTGCGGGGGGGAGATCGTCCATCCCCGAACCATCGGGCGGCGAAAGTCGCTCCATCATGGCGGTGCCGGCGAGCGGCTGGTGCGAAAGCCGCGCCAGGCGGGCGCAACCGCCCGTGTCGTTCATGCTGGCCAACATAGCACATCGATATCAATGCCACGCGGAAATGCGGCCGCCAGAGGAACAGCGCGGCAGCGACGTGCTGCGCAAGCAGCATGCGTTGCCGACGGCCCGTGCCGCATGAAGCGGACCCGGGCCGTCGCAGCGCGCCGCACCGGCGGGCGCGGCCGACGTTTATTCCGCCGCCGGATGCACGCGGGTGTAGCGATTCAGGATCGGGATCATCTGCGCGTAGATCTTCGGGTTCGCGGCGACGATTTCATGGCGATGCAGGAAATCGGCGTCGCCCGTGTAGTTGCCGACGAGGCCGCCGGCCTCGGTGATCAGCAGGCTGCCCGCCGCCATGTCCCACACGTTGATGCCCTGTTCGAAGAACGCGTCGAGGCGGCCGGCCGCGACGTTGGCGAGATCGAGTGCCGCCGCACCCGGGCGGCGCAGGCCCGTGCAGGCTTGCGTCATTTCGGTGAAGAGGCGCGCGTACGCATCGAGGCCGTCCTTCTCGCGGAACGGGAAGCCCGTGCCGACCAGTGCGTCCGACAGGCGGTCGCGGCGGCCGACGCGGATGCGGCGATCGTTCAGGTATGCGCCGCGGCCACGCGTGGCCGTGAACAGGTCGTTCTTGTTCGGATCGTAGACGACGGCCTGCGTGACGACGCCCTTGTGCTCGAGTGCGATCGATACGCAGTAGTACGGGAAGCCGTGGATGAAGTTGGTCGTGCCGTCGAGCGGATCGATGATCCACTTGAATTCGGATTCGTTTTCCGACTCGCCCGATTCTTCCGCGAGGATCGCGTGGTCGGGGTAGGCGGTCTTCAGCGTCTCGATGATTGCCTCTTCGGCGGCCTTGTCCACTTCGGTGACGAAGTCGTTCTGCTGCTTCTTGCGGATCTCGATCAGGTCGAGATCGAGGGACGCGCGATTGATGATCTGTCCGGCGCGGCGCGCAGCCTTGACAGCAATATTGAGCATGGGATGCATGAGCCTGGATCCTGTAGCCGGCGGCACGGGCCGCCACGAAGTGGAACAACCGTCCGGAACGGCGCAAGCGTGCCGGGCGAGGTGAGACGCGAATTGACAAAGAGCGGGGTACGACCCGCGCCGCACGGAGCGCGACGCGTAAAGGCATGATTTTACCCGATTTTTGGCGGTTTCAGGCGACCGGAATGCGGGGAAACCCCCACCGGCCGTCCGGACGAGTGGGTTTGCCGGGGCGATGGCGCTACCATACGGCCATTCTGATGAACCGAGTCGTATCGTAGTGGAAACCCCGCAGAACACCGCCGCGCCGTCCGAGTCGGACGCGGCCACGTCCCGGCCGCCCTCCGGCGGCTTTACGTCCACCCGCTTCGTGCTCGTCGAGCCGAGCCATCCCGGCAATGTCGGGGCGGCTGCCCGCGCGCTGAAGACGATGGGCTTCTCGCGTCTCGTGCTGGTCGCGCCGCGCGTGCCGCACGTGCAGAGCGACCCCGAGGCGATCGCGATGGCCAGCGGCGCGGACGACGTCCTCGCGTCCGCGCATGTCGTGCCGACGCTCGGCGACGCGCTGTCCGGTGTCCACTGGTCGATCGCGCTGACCGCGCGCACGCGCGAATACGGGCCGCCGCGCCTTGCGCCGCGCGCGGCCGCCACGCAGGCGTGCGCGCAGGTCGGCGCGGGCGACATCGCGCTCGTGTTCGGCAACGAGCGCACGGGCCTCGCGAACGAGCATGTCGAGCAGTGCAGCGCGCTTGCGCACATCCCGGCGAACCCTGCATACAGCTCGCTGAACCTCGCACAGGCCGTGCAGGTGCTTGCGTACGAGCTGCGCGTCGCGTTTCTCGAGCAGGCGAGCGAGCCGTCGCCGCAGCCGTCGGCCGAGGCCGGCACGCTCGCGCAGAGCGACGAGATCGAGCGAATGTACGTGCACCTCGAGAACGCGCTGATCGCGCTCGATTTCCTCGACCCGCGCAATCCGAAGAAACTGATGCCGCGGCTGCGGCGTCTGTTCGCGCGCACGGGCCTCGAGCGCGAGGAAGTCAACATCCTGCGCGGCGTCGCGAAGCACATCCTGCTGAAATCGGGCAAGCCCGACGGCGACGCTTAAGCGGTTGGTGTACCGGCAACCGGGCGTTCAAGTGCCGCGCCGCGGGGTGGCCCGGCCGGCGTTGAATTGCGCCGCCGAAAGCGTCGGGCCCGGAGCGTTTCCGACCGGCCGAACATCCCGCGAACACCGCGACAGCAAGCCGCCCGCCCGAATACCCGCGCCGGCGGCGGGGTGAACGCGCGGCCTCGTGCGGCCGTGTGCGACTGGCCCTACAATCGCCGGACGTCATAAGCAAATTACCCGGCGCGATAACGGCCGGTCATCGCCGGCGGTGCGCGCCGGCCTTTTCCCCGATCAGATCATGTTCACGAGACTGCGCGAAGACGTTGCAACGATTCGCGAGCGGGATCCCGCCGCTCGCAGTGCCTGGGAAGTGCTGACCTGTTATCCGGGGCTGCATGCGCTCGTGCTGCACCGTTTCGCGCATGCCTGCTGGCGCGCGAAGCGCTACTGGCTTGCACGTTTCGCGTCGCAGGCCGGGCGGTTCCTGACGGGCATCGAGATCCACCCCGGTGCGACGATCGGCCGGCGCGTGTTCATCGATCACGGCATGGGTGTCGTGATCGGCGAGACGGCGATCGTCGGCGACGACTGCACGATCTACCAGGGCGTGACGCTGGGCGGCACGTCGCTCACGCGCGGCGCGAAGCGCCACCCGACGCTCGAGGCCGGCGTGATCGTCGGCGCGGGCGCGAAGGTGCTGGGCGGTTTCACGGTCGGCGCGGGCGCGAAGATCGGCTCGAACGCGGTCGTCGTGAAGCCGGTGCCGGCGGGCGGCACGGCGGTCGGCAATCCGGCTCGCATCGTGATGCCGGCACAGCCGAAGCCGCAGCCGGAACGCGCGGCGTTCTGCGCATACGGGATCACGCCGAACGCCGACGATCCGATGTCGCTCGCGATTCACGGCCTGATCGATCACGCGGCGAAGGAAAGCCGCCGTGTCGACGAGATCGTCGCGGCGCTCGAGCGGCTCGGCACGCATCTGGAAACGCTGCAGGGCGCCGATGCGGCGCGCCTCGACCTGCGCAGGCTGTCGGCGGTGCTGGAAGGAAAGACGGTCGAGCGCCAGGCGTAATGCAATGTACGCCGCCGGCTGCCGGTCGGTACGACGGCAGCGGCGGGCGGCGTCAGTCGAGCGGCATCGCGTGGATGCCTTCCGCGTCGACGCGCAGGTAGCCGCCGCGCGGCTTGCCGTGGTCGAGATCCCAGTCGGGCAGCACCCAGCGTATGCCGCCCGGTTCGGCGTGGCTCGCCGGGCGGTGCGTGTGGCCGTGAATGATCACGGCCGCGCGGCTCTTCCGGAACAGTGCGGCCACGCCTTCGCGCGTGACATCGTAGATCGCCGAAGCGGGGCGCATCCGGCCTGCTTCGCTGTTCGAGCGCATGCGTTGCGCAAGCGCGCGGCGCCAGCGCAGCGGCCACGCGAGAAACAGCCATTGCGCGACGCGGTTGCGCGCGAAGCGGCGGAACACCTGGTAGCCGCGGTCGGCCGTGCATTGCGCGTCGCCGTGCGCGAGCACGATGCGCTGGCCGAACGCCATGATCAGCGAAGGATCGGGCAGCAGCATCGCGCCGGCTGCCTTCATGAAGCGCCGGCCGAGCAGGAAATCGCGGTTGCCGTGCATCACGTAGAGCGCGATCCCGCGTTCCGAGAACGTGTGCATCAGCGCGGCCATGCGTGCCGCGAACGGATCGTCGTCGAGGATATCGTCGCCGATCCAGTATTCGAACAGGTCGCCGAGGATGAACACCGAGTCGGCGCTGTCGGCGGTGTATTTCACGAAATGCTCGAACGCGGCGACCGTCTTCGGAATCGCTTCGCTCAGGTGCAGATCGGAGAGAAACAGGAACGGGCGTGCGGCTTGCGCGTATTCGCGCTCGCCCGGCACGCCCGCGGAGACGCTTCGCGGCGGACTCTCCTGCAACATCGAAGTGCCTCCGTTACTTGCTGTGCGTCAGACTACGACGGCCTTCTCGATCACGACGTCGTCGGCCGGCACGTCCTGGTGGAAGCCCGCGTTGCCCGTCTTGACGCCCTTGATCTTGTCGACCACGTCCTGGCCTTCGACGACCTTGCCGAACACCGCGTAGCCCCAGCCCTGCGGCGTCGGCGACGAGTGGTTCAGGAAGTCGTTGTCGTTCACGTTGATGAAGAACTGGGCGGTCGCCGAGTGAGGATCGTTCGTGCGCGCCATCGCGACCGTGTAGTTGTCGTTCTTCAGGCCGTTGTTCGCCTCGTTGTCGATCGGCGCGTCGGTCGGCTTCTGCTTCAGGCCCGGCTCGAAGCCGCCGCCCTGGATCATGAAGCCGTTGATCACGCGATGGAACACGGTGCCGTCGTAGTGGCCCTTCTTCACGTAGTTCAGGAAGTTC
The DNA here is from genome assembly GCF_001028665.1 of Burkholderia pyrrocinia. NCBI lineage: Bacteria > Pseudomonadati > Pseudomonadota > Betaproteobacteria > Burkholderiales > Burkholderiaceae > Burkholderia > Burkholderia pyrrocinia. The sequence goes on along the minus strand of NZ_CP011503.1, from coordinate 69,160 downwards.
TCGACCGTCTTCGGTGCCTTCGCGGCGTCGAGCTCGAGCTTGATCACGCCGTGGTTCGTATGCAGTTCAACCATGATGAATTCCTTCGGTGAGGCGGTTTAAATGGCACGCGGCCGGTCGTGCGACGCGGCCGCGTGAGTCGCCGGACGTGCCGGCAGGTTCTTACTTCGAGACGATGCTGGCCGATTCGATCAGGATCGGTTGGGCGGGCACGTCCTGCATCGGGCCGCGCGAGGTCGTCGCCACGCCTTCGATCTTCTTCACGACGTCGAGACCCGACACGACCTTGCCGAACACCGCATAGCCGTTGCCGTCCGGGTTCGGGTAGTCGAGGCCGTTGTTGTCGACCGTGTTGATGAAGAACTGCGCGGTGGCCGAGTTCGGATCGCTCGTGCGCGCCATCGCGATCGTGCCCGTCAGGTTCTTCAGACCATTGCGGCTCTCCAGCGGGATCGGCGCGCGGGTCGGCTTCTCCTCGAAGTTGGTCTTGTAGCCGCCGCCCTGGATCATGAAGCCCTTAATCACGCGATGGAAGATCGTGCCGTTGTACTGGCCGGCCTTCACGTAATCGAGGAAGTTGGCGACCGACTTCGGCGCCTTCTCCGGGTAGAGCTCGACGCGGATGTCGCCCTGCGAGGTCTTCAGCTGCACGACGGGGTGCGCGGTGGCCGTTTGCGCGAACGCGGGCGCAGTCGCGAGTAGGGCGGCGCCGCCAAGCGCCAGCAACAGACGTTTCATTGCGATCCTCAGGTTGGGAAGGAAAGGAGGCCGCGCCGCTTATTGCGACGGCGGCGCGACGTACGGCGCCGCCAGTGCGCCCGACGGACCGCTGAACTGGAACGTCGGCGACATCGGCAGCGTGGTGGTGCTCACGTTCGCGGCTGCGCGATTGGTGTAGTCGCGCGTGGCCGGCGTGACCGCGCGGGCATTCGGCGCGGCCTTCGGCGGCGACACGATCTTCTGCAGGTCGGCGAGGCGCTGCGCGGTCGCGCCGCTCGTGCGGCCGAGCGATTGCGCACGCTTGTACGATTCGGCCGCGAGGCGCAGGTACAGGTCGCCGAGGTTTTCGTACGCGAGCGAGTAGCTCGGGTTCGATTGCGTCGCCGTGACGAGCGCGGTGCGCGCTTCGTCGTAGCGGCCGTGCTTCGCGTAGAGCGCCGCGAGGTTGTTGTACGGCTCGGGCAGTTCGGGATACGCCTGCGTGATCGCGACGAACTGCTGGATCGCGTCGTCGTCGCGGTTCAGGCGGGCCAGCACGGTGCCGCGCTTGAACTGCGCCTGCACGTCGTGCGGGTTCGACGCGATGCGCGCGTCGAGCTGCGCGAGCGCCTGCTTCCACTGCTTGCCGGCGATCGACGCGTCGATTTCGGGGGTGCCGTCGGCGGTGGCCGGGGCCTTCTGCGCATGCGCTGCGGGGGCCGCGAACAGCGTCAGCGCGACGCCCATGACGGTGGTCGCAACGAGGGTCGCAGCGCTCGGCGCGCGGCCGCGATGAGGTTTCATAGGCGTAAATCGGAATGTTATACTCCGAGCCATTCTAACAAAACGTCTGCGCGTTCCGGCGAGCCGCAGGCAGTCTTTCTTAGCCTCTCGTGGCCGTCACCGCTGTGCTTGCAGCCTGACCGCCCCATGTGATAGCGAGGACGCTCGGCCTGGCGCCGCAGCAGATGGTCCGTCCGCTTCGCATGCTGGGCGAGCTTCGCCAGGGCGGTTTCCTTCGGCTCACGGTTCATCTCTATGGAATCACTGCGCATCTACAACACGCTCGCGCGTGACAAGCAAGTTTTCGTGCCGCGCCAGTCCGGCGAAGTGCGGATGTACGTATGCGGGATCACCGTCTACGACTATTGTCACGTGGGCCACGCGCGCATGCTGGTCGTGTTCGACCTCGTCCAGCGCTGGCTGCGTGCGATCGGCTACCGGGTCACGTACGTGCGCAACATCACCGACATCGACGACAAGATCATCCGCCGCGCGGTCGAGAACGGCGAGACGATCAAGTCGCTGACCGACCGGTTCATCGGTGCGATGCACGAGGATGAAGGCGCGCTCGGCATCCAGCGGCCCGACATCGAGCCGCGCGCGACGCAATTCATTCCGCAGATGCTCGGCATGATCGAGACGCTCGAGACGAACGGCTACGCGTACCAGGCGACCGACGGCGACGTCAATTACTCGGTGCGCAAGTTCGCGAACTACGGGAAGCTGTCGGGCAAGTCGCTCGACGATCTCCGCGCGGGCGAACGCGTCGCCGCGAACGACGCGAAGGAAGATCCGCTCGATTTCGTGCTGTGGAAACGCGCGAAGCCGGAAGATCCGGAAGGCGCGTCGTGGGCGTCGAAGTACGGGATGGGCCGCCCGGGCTGGCACATCGAGTGCTCGGCGATGGGCTGCACGCTGCTCGGCGATCATTTCGACATCCATGGCGGCGGGCAGGATCTGCAGTTCCCGCACCACGAGAACGAGATCGCACAGAGCGAAGGCGCGACCGGCCAGACGTTCGTCAACTACTGGATGCACAACGGCTTCGTGCAGGTCGACAACGAGAAGATGTCGAAATCGCTCGGCAACTTCTTCACGATCCGCGAAGTGCTCGAACGATACGACGCCGAAGTCATGCGTTTCTTCATCGTGCGCACGCATTACCGGTCGCCGCTCAATTACAGCGACGTGCATCTCGACGATGCGCGCGCGTCGCTCACGCGTCTCTATACCGCGCTGAAGGATGTCGAGGCCGACACGCTCGCGCTCGACTGGAACGAGCCGCACGCGCAGCGTTTCGCGGCCGCGATGAACGACGACTTCAACACGCCCGTCGCGGTGGCCACGCTGTTCGAGCTGGCGGGCGAGGTGAATCGCACGCGCGACGCATCGCTCGCGCGGCAACTGAAACAGCTGGCGGGCCTGCTCGGCCTGCTGGGCCGCGAACCGCGCGCGTTCCTGCAGCAGGCGTCCGGCGCCGCGCAGGCGGGCGGGTTCGCTGCCGACGAGATCGAGGCGAAGATCGCCGCGCGCGTCGCGGCGAAGCAAGCGAAGGACTATGCCGAAGCGGACCGGATCCGGGCGGAACTGCTCGAGGCCGGTATCGCACTTGAAGACAAACCGGGCGGATCGACCGAATGGCGTCGCGTATGAGCGCGGTGCGTTCCACTGACCGATCCGTCAGGTAGGAGGCAGGATGGCAACGGCCAGAAAAGCGCCGGTCAGGCGCGCGACCCCGGTCGCCGCGCGTCCGGCAGCCAAGCGCGTGCCGGCGGCGAAGGCGGACGCGTCGCGCGCCGCGCCGAACGGCGCGCTCAACGGTCATGTGCAGCCGGCGGCCGCGCTGCCGGCCGCCGACGCGGCCCGCAAGACGCGTGTGTCCGAAGCGGACGGCGTGGAGGTCGTCGTGCGTCCTGCGTACTGGGACAAGGCGTGCGCCGACCTCGTCAAGCGCGACCGGATCCTGAAGAAACTGATTCCGAAGTTCGGTCCCGCGCATCTCGTGAAGCGCGGCGACCCATTCGTCACGCTCGCGCGCTCGGTCGTCGGCCAGCAGATTTCGGTGCCGTCCGCGCAGTCGCTGTGGGCGCGCATCGAGGATGCCTGTCCGAAACTCGCACCGCAGCCGGTGATCCGGCTCGGCGCGGACAAGCTGATCGCGTGCGGGCTGTCGAAGCGCAAGACCGAATACATCCTCGATCTCGCGCAGCATTTCGTGTCGGGCGCGCTGCACGTCGACAAATGGACGTCGATGGACGACGAGGACGTGATCGCGGAACTCACGCAAATCCGCGGCATCAGCCGCTGGACGGCCGAGATGTTCCTGATCTTCAACCTGTCGCGGCCGGATGTGCTGCCGCTCGACGACCCGGGCCTGATCCGCGCGATCAGCGTCAATTACTTCAGCGGGGAACCCGTCACGCGCAGCGAGGCGCGCGAGGTCGCGGCCAACTGGGAACCGTGGCGCACCGTTGCGACCTGGTATATGTGGCGCAGCCTCGATGCGCCCGACGCCGACGCCTGAGCGTCGGCTATCGGGTTTTAAACATCAATAGTTGAGAGCCGGTTTTGAGTGTCGCCCGCGCGGGTAGAATACGCGCTGCCGCAAGACCCAAGGATTCGAACACATGAAGACCACGTTTCTGGATTTCGAACAGCCGATCGCCGAACTTGAAGCCAAGATCGAAGAGCTGCGATTCGTGCAGGACGACTCGGCTGTCGATATTTCGGAAGAAATCGAGCGGCTGTCGAAGAAAAGCCAGCAACTGACGAAGGACCTCTACGCGAACCTGTCGCCGTGGCAGGTTTCGCAGATCGCGCGGCACCCGCAGCGTCCGTACACGCTCGATTACGTCGCGGAACTGTTTACCGATTTTCACGAGCTGCACGGCGACCGTGCATTCGCGGACGATCTGTCGATCGTCGGCGGCCTCGCGCGCTTCGGCGGCCATCCGTGCATGGTGATCGGTCACCAGAAGGGCCGCGACACGAAGGAGCGCGCCGCGCGCAACTTCGGGATGCCGCGTCCGGAAGGCTATCGCAAGGCCGAACGCCTGATGCGTCTCGCCGAGAAGTTCGGGCTGCCGATCTTCACGTTCGTCGACACGCCGGGCGCGTACCCGGGCATCGGCGCGGAAGAGCGCGGCCAGTCGGAGGCGATCGGCCGCAACCTGTACGTGATGGCTGAACTGAAGACGCCGATCATCACGACGGTGATCGGCGAGGGCGGTTCGGGCGGCGCGCTCGCGATCGCCGTGGCCGACACCGTGATGATGCTGCAGTTCTCGACCTACTCGGTGATCTCGCCGGAAGGCTGCGCGTCGATCCTGTGGAAGAGCGCCGCGAAGGCGCCGGAAGCCGCGGAAGCGCTGGGCCTGACCGCGCACCGCCTGAAGGCGCTCGGCCTGATCGACAAGATCATCAACGAGCCGCTCGGCGGCGCGCATCGCGATCCGAAGGGCATGGCTGCGCTGCTGCGCCGCGCGCTCGCCGATTCGCTGCGCCAGTTCCAGGGCATGAGCATCGATGCGCTGCGCGAGCGCCGCTTCGAGCGCCTGATGGCCTACGGCAAGTTCAAGGAAACCACGCCGGGCGCATGACCGGCCGCGTGTTCAATCCGCGCGCCGCTGCGCGCGCGTCCCTCTCGTGATCCCACCGACCGAATTCTCCGCCGACCGCGTCGTACTCGACGCGGTCGGCGTTGCGCTTTCCGGCATGCCGTCCGATGCGCGCATCGCGATCGCCTACAGCGGCGGCCTCGATTCGACGGTGCTGCTCGACGCGGCCGTGCGTGTTGCGGGCGCGTCGCGTTGCGTCGCGCTGCACGTGCATCACGGCCTGAGCGCGAACGCCGACGCGTGGGTCGCGCATGCCGAAGCGCAAGCGGCGCGGCTCGGCGTCGAATTCGAGTCGATGCGCGTCGACGTGCCGCGCGACAGCGGCCTCGGTATCGAGGCGACGGCCCGCGAGCGTCGTTATGCCGCGCTCGACGCGATGTGCGAGCGCCATGGCGCTGCCACGCTGTGGCTCGCGCAGCATGCGGACGACCAGGCCGAGACCGTGCTGCTGCAACTGCTGCGCGGCGCGGGGATCGCGGGGCTCGCCGCCATGGCGCCGCGCTACCGTCCCGACGGCGCGAGCGTCGAGCGCGTGCGTCCGTTGCTGCGATTGTTGCGCGCGCAACTCGAGCGCTATGCGGCGCAGCACGCGCTCGGATGGATCGACGACGAATCGAACAGCGACACGCGTTACGCGCGCAATGCGCTGCGCATCGACGTGCTGCCGGCACTGGCCGTGCATTTCCCGGGCTTTCGCGACGCGCTCGGTCGCGCGGCCCAGCATGCGGCCGCCGCGCAGCGGCTGCTCGACGATCTGGCCGAACTGGATTTCGCCGTCGCCGCACGCGATGACGGGCGTGCGCTGTCGCGCGAGTCGCTGGTCGCGTTCGACGACACGCGCGGCGCGAACCTGCTGCGCTTCTGGATGCGCCGGCTCGGTTTGCCGGGCGCGTCGGCCGCCCGGCTCGCCAACATGATGAGGCAGTTGCGCGCCGCGCACGACGCGCATGCACTGCGCGTCGAACACGCGGGGCAGTGCCTGCGGCTCTATCGCGACGTCGTCTACTGGGAGGCGGGCGACAGCGCCGAACCGGCCGACGACGGCACGGGCACGCCGCACCCGGAGGCGGCGCTCGCGTGGGACGGGCAGGAAGTCTGGCACCTGCCGGGATGGCGCGGCACGTTCGTGTTCGCGCCGGCCGACGCAGGCAGCGCCGGCGCGGTGCCGGAGGCGCTGCTGCGCGGTGCACGGCTCGCCGCGCGCGCCCGGGCGGGCGGCGAGCGGATGCGCACGTCGCCGGGCGGCCCGGGCCGGACGCTGAAGAACCTGTTCCAGGAGCGCGGCGTGCCGGCATGGCAGCGCGACGTGCCGCTGCTGTTCGCGGGCGACCGGCTGATCTACGTGCCGCGACTGGGCGTGAACTGCGACGGCGAGTTGTTAGGCAGCGGGCCGTCCGGCGGCGGCGCGTGGCGCCGGATCGAATGGCGTCCCGACCTGCTGATCGCGTAACGGCGGGCAGGCTTTCGGCGGCGCGATGGCGCGCCCATTTTCACCATTTGGTAAACAGCGCCGGAACGGCCGCGGACACGGCGGGCGGCTTGTCAAGCGGGCTTCTATCGGGTACGCTCGGTCGTTTGCTCGGCTCGATTTTTGAGCGATTTGTGCAGGTTTCCCGCGTGACGTACCCGGTTTGCGCGGCCTGATCGGCCTTCCGGGCAAATTCCGTCACGCTTGCGCGTTGCGTCCCAGCCGTCCCCCTCGTCGTCCGTCCACAGCCACAAGCCGCGTGACCGAACGGCAACCCGGCCTGCCCAGCGCGCCCGTGCGGTTTCTCCTCCAGTTCAGAACGACAATGGCACTCATCGTACACAAATACGGCGGCACTTCGATGGGCTCGGTCGAGCGCATCAAGAACGTCGCGAAACGCGTCGCAAAATGGCATCAGGCCGGGCACCAGATGGTGGTCGTGCCTTCGGCGATGTCCGGCGAAACCAACCGTCTGCTCGGTCTTGCGAAAGAGATTTCGAGCCAGCCGAGCCCGCGTGAGCTCGACATGATCGCGTCGACCGGCGAGCAGGTCAGCGTCGGCCTGCTGTCGATCGCGCTGCAGGAAATCGGCGTCGAGGCCGTGAGCTACGCCGGCTGGCAAGTACCGATCAAGACCGACAGCGCGTTCACGAAAGCGCGCATCCACTCGATCGACGACGAGCGCGTGAAGGCCGATCTGAACGCAGGCAAGGTCGTGATCATCACGGGCTTCCAGGGCGTCGATCCGGACGGCCACATCACGACGCTGGGCCGTGGCGGCTCGGACACGTCGGCGGTGGCGGTCGCGGCTGCGCTGGGTGCCGAAGAGTGCCTGATCTACACGGACGTCGACGGCGTCTACACGACCGATCCGCGTGTCGTCGAAGAGGCGCGACGCCTTGATCGCGTGACGTTCGAGGAGATGCTGGAAATGGCCAGCCTCGGCTCGAAGGTCCTGCAGATCCGCTCGGTCGAATTCGCCGGCAAATTCCAGGTGAAGACGCGCGTGCTGTCGAGCCTGACCGATCCGCTGATTGCGCTCGACGAAGAAATGTGCTCGGGCACCCTGATTACTTTTGAAGAAGACGAGACCATGGAAAAGGCAGTCATTTCCGGCATCGCGTTCCAGCGCGACGAAGCACGCATTGCTGTGATGGGCGTGCCCGACAAGCCCGGCATCGCGTATCAGATCCTCGGCCCGGTCGCCGACGCGAACGTCGACGTCGACATGATCATTCAGAACCAGAGCGTCGAAGGCAAAACCGACTTCACGTTCACGGTCGGCCGCGGCGACTACCAGAAGGCGATGGACATCCTCACCAACCAGGTGAAGGGCCACGTGAACGCCGAGCAGGTGCAGGGCGACCCGAAGGTGTCGAAGGTGTCGGTCGTCGGCGTCGGCATGCGTTCGCACGTGGGCGTCGCGAGCAAGATGTTCCGCACGCTGTCGGAAGAGGGCATCAACATCCAGATGATCTCGACGTCCGAAATCAAGATTTCGGTGCTGATCGACGAGAAATACATGGAACTGGCCGTCCGCGCGCTGCACAAGGCATTCGAACTCGACCAGGCATGATGAAATTTTCGTGATGCGATGACGAAATTGCATCACGGAAATTGACGCGCGGTTCGAAACCCTATACTATCTCGTTCTCGTCGCACTGCCTCCCTGGTGCGAGCGAAAGTTTGGGAGACGTGGCCGAGAGGTCGAAGGCACTCCCCTGCTAAGGGAGCATCTGGGCCAAAACCTGGATCGAGGGTTCGAATCCCTCCGTCTCCGCCAAAAGCGGTGACAAAGCCCCGCAAGTTCTCGGACTTGCGGGGCTTTTTCTTTTTCCGGCGCACCTCGCGCAAAACATTCGATGGCTGCCACCGGATCTCGTTCGTGGACGGGATCGGTCGTGGCAGCCAGTCAGGCAATGAGTGCTCGACTTGAGCAGTGGTAATGCGCTACATATCGCGTATCGATTGGCGCGACTCAAGGTGATGCTCTTGGCCAGCCCGCACTCCGTCCTGACCGTCCTCTCTCATCGAGCTGTCGACGGACTCGTCGACAACCACGACCGCTACGCGCGACAGCATGGCTACCGCCATGCGACGGTCGACGGCATGCACGTGTATGGCGAGCGCCAGCAGGTCCTGCACAAGTACCACGCGATCATCGCGCAGCTCGTCACGATGGAGCCGGATGCATTGCTGCTCGTGCTCGATCCGTTCTCCGTCGTATTCGACCCGCACGCGTTGCCGGATGTCGCGCACGGTTACGATGCGATCGTCACGACGCAGACGCCGAAGTCGGCGCTGCCCGCCGCAAGCGGCATGATCTTCCGCAACGTGCCCGACGTGCGGGAGCGGTTGCGCAAGCTGGTGGTCGAACTGGGCAAGTGGGCGATGCACCTTCCGGAGCGGCAACACGCGTGCGAGGCGACGTTGCTGGCCGAGTACTTTCCGCCGCTGCGGTTCGACGCGCCGCTCGCGAACGGCCATTTCGCGTCGGTCCAGACGGTCTGGAGCGACGGCATCGCGATCGATTCGATCGCCGGCGCCCGGCCGCTCGTGGCGCACCAGGCCCCCGAGTGGCGGGAAGTGGAGGGCGTCTGGGTGCCGGCGGCCGACTATGACTTCCGCTATGTGGCAGCGCTCGTCGACGATGCCGAACGCTACCAGCGCGGCGATCCCCCGCGCGCGATGGACGACTGGCGTGCCGCGCAGCAGCGAACGCGCGACGCGGAGCGGCATGTGAATCCGCAGGCGCGTGTTGCGTTCGTGACCCTGCATACGTCGCATATCGCGGGCTATGGTGACCTGCACGAGGAGAACTTCGTTCGCTACTGCACGCGGCACGGTTACGCGTACCACGCGTATCGCGAGGCGCCCGCATTCCTGCCGGGCGGCATCGATGCGAACTGGGCGAAGCTGCATCTGATTCGCGAACATCTGCCGCATCACGCGTTCGTGTTCTGGGTCGATGCGGACATCCTGGCGATCGATCAAAGTCAGGCGGTCGACAGCACGATCGATGGCCGCGACTTCGTGATTGGTACCGACCACACGGCCTGGGCGATCAACTCGTGCATGATCGGCGTGCGCAACGTGGCGCCGATGCGCGAACTGGTCGAGCGCATCTGCGCGCGCATCGAGAGCTTCGGCGACCGTTCGTCGGTCTACGCGAGCGGCGGCGACCAGCAGGCGATCTATGTGGAACTGCTGGAGTCCGGCATGATCGATGCACACCATATCGTCGATGCGATGACGCTCGCGTCATCGCCGGTCTATGCGACGCGCGACAGCCGCTTCGTCCATTTTCCCGCGCAACACGACCACTATCGCGCGGTGACGATGCGCGTATGGGACCGTCTGAGCCATCAGCGCTAGCAGCCGGGAACATGAACGATACGGTGCCTGCTGCGACGCCGAGCGGTGGCGTGGTCATTCGCCCGACTCGCATCGAGCAAGGCAAATTGAAATGAAATTGAAAGTGTTGACGTAAGGCTGGAAGCGTCGCGCGATCGCCATCCGGCACGGCGTCAACCATCGTGCTCCGGCCCTCGGAAATAATGCGTCGGCGTCAAAATTGCGGCGCTGCGTCGATTTACACGACCTCTCTCACAGCGCAATACAAAAAATTACTCATAAAAATCAGCATTCTGCGCGTGCGCCGAAAATCGATGCGCTGCTGCGCTGCAAAAAATAATCGGTCGCCTTATGCTGGTTAACCCGATTGCGCTTGAGCGGCATCAAGTTTTTCCGTGATGCCGCTTTACATTTTGCCAACATTGGCGATTCACGAAATCTATCTGTCGATTTGATTTCGTTTCTTTCGTCTCGCCTGTCACCGATGCAGTGCGCGACCTTCCTCAAGGCCTTGTTGACATGCATGATTTCTCTTTCCTGAGCCTGGCCATCTGGGTTCCGATCGTGTTCGGCGCGTGCCTGCTGCGCGCCGGTTCCGACCATCATCCACGCCGGACGCGGCTGATCGCGCTCGCCGGCGCGCTGGCGGGGCTTGTCGCCGTCGTCCCGCTGGTCGCCGGTTTCGATGCGCATTCGGCCGCGATGCAGTTCGTCGAAAGCCGCAGCTGGCTGGCGGCGTTCAATTCGGGATGGCGGGTCGGCATCGACGGCGCGTCGCTGTGGCTCGTCGTGCTGACCGCATTCACGACGCTCGTGGTGGTGGTCGCGTCGTGGGAGTCAGTCACGGTGCGCGTCGCGCAGTACTACGCATCGTTCCTGATCCTGTCGGGGTTGATGGTCGGCGTGTTCGTCGCACAGGACGGGCTGCTGTTCTTCATCTTCTTCGAGGCGACGCTGATCCCGCTTTACCTGCTGATCGGCACGTGGGGGCGCGAGCGCCGCGTGTACGCGGCCGTGAAGTTCTTCTTCATTTCGTTCGCCGGCTCGCTGTTGCTGCTGATGGCGATGCTGTACCTGTACGCGCAGTCGCATACGTTCGACATGGCCGTGTGGCGCACGCTGCAGCTCGGTTTCGCACCGCAGTTGCTGGTGTTCCTCGGCTTCTTCGCCGCGTTCGCGGTCAAGGTGCCGATGTGGCCGGTTCACACGTGGCTGAGCGACGTGTACACGGACGGCCCGACGGGCGCCGCGCTGATGCTCGCGATGCTCAAGCTCGGCGGCTACGGGTTCCTGCGCTTCGCGCTGCCGATCACACCTGACGCAAGCCATTTCTTCGCACCGGCCGTGATCGCGCTGTCGCTGTTCGCGATCGTCTATGCGAGCCTGATCGCGCTCGCGCAGACCGATCTCGGCAAGCTGCTCGCGTACTCGACGGTCGCCCACATGGGTATCGTCACGCTCGGGTTGTTCCTGTTCAACCGGATCGGCGTCGAAGGCGCGATCGTGCAGCTCGTGTCGTACGGCTTCGTCGCCGGCGCGATGCTGCTGTGCGTGAACGTGCTCGTCGATCGCACGAAGCAGCGCGAGATTGCCGCGTACGGCGGGGTGGCGGGCGTGATGCCGCGTTTCGCGACCTTCACGCTGCTGTTCGCGATGGCCAACGTCGGCCTGCCGGGCACGTCGGGGTTCGTCGGCGAGTTCATGGTCATCATGGGCGCGATTCGTTTCAACTTCTGGATCGGCGCAATCGCCGCGCTGACGCTGATCCTCAGCGCGTCGTACACGCTGTGGATGCTCAAGCGCGTCGTGTTCGGCAAGGTTGAGAGCCAGCGGATCGCGAAGCTCGCCGACCTGAACCGTCGCGAGATCGTGATGTTCGCGTCGCTCGCGCTGATCGTGCTGGCGATCGGCATCGATCCGAAACCGTTCACCGACGCGATCGATCCGACCGTCGGCAAGCTGATCGACGAAGCCAGCCATTCGAAGGTGCCGGCAGCGGACGGCCCCGTGCACGCGCAACCGTCGTACATGGCGTCGACGCACGGCTGATCGCGGCACGCCGCGAGGGCGGGGCGCATCGCACGGCGGCGATCGTTGCGCACACATCGATTGCGGTCCGGCGCGTGCGGCGCCGGGCCCGCTTCCGGCTGCGTGAAATTGCCCCGCGACAATGTGACTCACGGCAGATTCTGCAATGATGATTTGCCGCATCCACCGGTTTTTCATCGCATTCGCGCGACGTATGATTCGGCCACTTTCGTGGATCGAATGCGCATCGGGCATACGCAAACGGATTCAATGACCCTCGGGCTGTGTGATGAAAACAAGAGCTTCAAGAGGCTGGTCGGCGCTGATGTCAATCGGCGCGGCGCTGAGCCTGTCAGGCTGTAATTTAGATGTACTAAATCCGAAAGGAAGCGTGGGTGCCGCCGAAAAGGCGCTGATCGCGACATCCACCTGGGCGATGCTGGTCGTCGTCGTGCCGGTGATCCTGCTTACGCTGTGGTTCGCGTGGCGTTACCGCGCATCGAACCGCAACGCAACCTACGCGCCGAACTGGTCGCACTCGACCGCGATCGAAGTCGTGATCTGGACCGTGCCGACGCTGATCATCCTGTTCCTCGGCGTGCTCACGTGGAAGACCACGCACGAGCTCGACCCGTACAAGCCGCTCGAGTCGTCGGTGAAGCCGATCGACGTCGAAGTCGTCGCGCTCGACTGGAAGTGGCTGTTCATCTATCCGGAACTCGGCATCGCGTCGGTGAACCAGCTCGCGATTCCCGTCGGCACGCCGGTGAACTTCCGCATCACGTCGGATTCGGTGATGAACTCGTTCTTCATCCCGCAGCTCGGCGGCCAGGTCTACGCGATGGCCGGCATGCAGACGCGCCTGCACCTGATCGCCGACGAGCCCGGCAACTACGCGGGCACGTCCGCCAACTTCAGCGGCCGCGGTTTCTCCGACATGAAGTTCCGCACGCTCGCCGAGCCGCGCGAACAGTTCGACGCATGGGTGCAGAAGGTGAAGGCGTCGCCGGACCGGCTCGACGCGACCGTGTACGGCACCGTCGCGCAGCCGAGCGAGAAGGCGCCCGTGCGCTACTTCTCGTCGGTCGATCCGCGGCTCTTCCACAACATCATCGCGAAATACAACGATGGCCACGTCCTCGACCTGAAGGACGCCGCCTGCGGCACGAAGGGGTAACGCATGTTCGGCAAACTCACACTATCGGCGATCCCGTTCGATCAGCCCATCATCATGGTGGCCGGTGCCTTCATGGGGCTGGCCGTGCTGGGCATTCTCGCCGCGCTGACGATCACCGGCCGGTGGAAATGGCTGTGGACGGAATGGCTTACGACGGTCGACCACAAGAAACTCGGCGTGATGTACATCATCGTCGCGCTGATCATGCTGCTGCGCGGCTTCGCCGACGCGATCATGATGCGCATGCAGCTCGCGCTCGCGTACAACGCGCCCGGTTACCTGCCGCCGCACCACTATGACCAGATCTTCACGGCACACGGCGTGATCATGATCTTCTTCATGGCGATGGTGTTCATGGTCGGCCTGATGAACCTGATCGTGCCGCTGCAGATCGGCGCGCGCGACGTCGCATTCCCGTTCATCAACTCGCTGAGCTTCTGGATGACGGCGGTCAGCGCGATCCTGATCAACATCTCGCTCGTGATCGGCGAATTCGCGCAGACCGGCTGGCTCGCCTACCCGCCGCTGTCGGAGCTGCAGTACAGCCCGGGGGTAGGAGTCGACTACTACCTGTGGGCGCTGCAGATCTCGGGCGTCGGCACGCTGCTGACCGGCGTGAACTTCTTCGTGACGATCATCAAGATGCGCGCGCCGGGCATGACGCTGATGAAGATGCCGGTGTTCACGTGGACCGCGCTCTGCACGAACGTGCTGATCATGGCGTCGTTCCCGATCCTGACCGCGACGCTCGCGCTGCTCGGCCTCGACCGTTACCTCGGCATGCACTTCTTCACGAACGAAGCCGGCGGCAACGCGATGCTGTACCTGAACCTGATCTGGGCGTGGGGCCATCCGGAGGTGTACATCCTGATCCTGCCGGCGTTCGGCATCTTCTCGGAAGTCATCGCGACGTTCGCGAAAAAGCCGCTGTTCGGCTACAAGACGATGGTGTACGCGACCTGCGCGATCATGGTGCTGTCGTTCCTCGTGTGGCTGCATCATTTCTTCACGATGGGCTCGGGCGCGAACGTGAACGCGTTCTTCGGCATCATGACGATGATCATCGCGATCCCGACCGGCGTGAAGGTGTTCAACTGGCTGTTCACGATGTATCGCGGCCGGATCGAATTCACGACGCCCGTGCTGTGGACGATCGGCTTCATGGTCACGTTCACGCTCGGCGGCATGACCGGCGTGATGATGGCGATTCCCGGCGCGGACTTCGTGCTGCACAACAGCCTGTTCCTGATCGCGCACTTCCATAACGTGATCATCGGCGGCGTGCTGTTCGGCTATCTCGCGGGCTTCAACTACTGGTTCCCGAAGGCGTTCGGCTTCAAGCTGAACGAGAAGCTCGGCAAGGCCGCGTTCTGGTTCTGGCAGGTCGGCTTCTACGTCGCGTTCGTGCCGCTCTACGTGCTCGGCTTCATGGGCATGACGCGCCGGCTCAACCACTACGACAACCCGGCATGGCATCCGTGGCTGCTGGTTGCCGCGTTCGGCGCCGTGCTGATCGCGATCGGCATTGCGTGCCAGTTGCTGCAACTGGTGGTCAGCATCCGCAACCGCAACCTGCCCGAATACCGCGACACGACGGGCGACCCGTGGGGCGGCCGCACGCTGGAGTGGGCGACCTCGTCGCCGCCGGCCGACTACAACTTCGCGGTGATCCCGCAGGTGCGCACGCTCGACGCGTATGCGGACATGAAGGCGCGCGGCGAAGGCCGGCCGAACCCGGCGTCGATTCGCGATATCCACATGCCGTCGAATACCTGCGCGGGCCTCGTGGTCGCGATTTTCAGCCTGGTACTCGGCTTCGCGCTGGTGTGGCACATCTGGTGGCTCGCGATTGCCGGGCTCGTCGGGATCGTCGCGACGCTGGTGATCTACAGCTCGCGCGATAACGACGGCTACTACATCCCCGCGTCGACGGTGCGGAAGATCGAAGACAAGCAGCCGACCAAGCGCGTGGCCGCGCGTGTCGACGACGTGGAACTGGAGGCCAACTGATGTTGCAGAAAACCTTGAGCGCAACCCTGCTCGAACACGACGACCATCCGCCGTCGCATTCGGTGTTCGGTTTCTGGCTGTACCTGATGACCGACTGCGTGATCTTCGCGGCGCTGTTCGCGACGTTCGCGGTGCTCGGCCACCAGTATGCGGGCGGGCCGACCGCGAAAGACCTGTTCGACATTCCGGGCGTCGCGGTGGAAACCGCTGCGCTGCTGCTGTCGAGCATCACGTACGGTTTCGCGATGCTCGCTGCGTACAAGCAGCGGCGCGGCGCGCTGCTCGCGTGGCTCGCCGTGACGTTCGTGCTCGGCGCGGCGTTTCTCGCGATGGAACTGCGCGAGTTCTCGCACCTGATCGCGGAAGGCGCCGGCCCGCAGCGCAGCGCGTTCCTGTCAGCGTTCTTCACGCTGGTCGGCACGCACGGTCTGCACGTGACGGCCGGCCTGCTGTGGATGATCGTGCTCGCCGGGCAGATCGCGTTGCGCGGCGGCGACCTGACCGATCGCGACCTGCGGCGCCTGACGTGCCTGAGCCTCTTCTGGCACTTCCTCGACATCGTGTGGATCTGCGTGTTTTCCTTTGTCTATCTCGCGAGCGTGATCTAAATGGCCCATTCGCATTCGTCTCAACTCGAAGAAGGGCACGGCAGTGTCGGCGGCTACGTCGCCGGTTTCATCCTGTCGGTGCTGCTCACGGCCGCGTCGTTCGGCCTCGTGATGGGCGGCGTGCTGTCGCCGCATGCGTCGCTGATCGCGCTCGCCGTGCTCGCGTTCGTGCAGATCGTCGTGCACCTCGTGTACTTCCTGCACATGAACGGTTCGTCGGGCCAGCGCTGGAACGTGATGGCATTCAGCTACACGGTGCTGACCGCGGCGATCCTGATCGTCGGCACGCTGTGGGTGATGCACAACGTCAGCATGAACATGATGTCGCGCTGAGCGGCGTCGCGGCGCCGGGTTCGATATCTGCGCGCGTTGATGAACAAAAGGCGGCGCGCAAGTGCCGCCTTTTTGTTTTGTCGCAGTGCGCGCCGCGCAAGGCGGTCGACGGCGAGACGACGGTGAGCGCATCGGGGCGCACGAGCGCGAGCCGGACGGGTTTCGGCAGCCGGCGAGGGCAGGGCCGGCGCCGATTGTTACAAGACGTTAGCGCACCCTTCCCGTTGCGATGCCGCGCATCAGTTCTTACAAACGTGAAATATGCGGAGACCACGCTTGCCGCTATAGTCGAATCACACATGACACAACCAGAAGAGGAATCCATGAAGACCTTGCGTGTTGCCTCGCTCTTGACCGGTATGGCGGCCTTGCTCGTGTCGGGCGCAGCAATGGCGGGAGTCAATGTCGGGATCAACGTCGGCGTGCCGGCACCGGTTTACGTCGCGCCCGCGCCCGTGTATGTGCCGCCGCCTCCGCCGCCGGTTATCTATCAGCCGGCGCCCGTGTATGCACCTGCACCCGTCTATATGCCGGGGCCGGCGATCGTGATCGGCTGGCATGGCGACCGCTACTGGGACGGCCGTCGCTATTGGGGCCGCGACGAGTGGTATCGCCATCATGGCCGCGGCTGGGGCGGCGATCGCGATCGTGGTCACTGGGATAACGGCCGCCACAACGGCTGGCGCTGATCGACACGCGGCGCACGTGTGATACGTGCGTCCGCTCATGAAGAAACCGCCCGCGTGGCGGTTTTCTTTCGGCTCGAAGGATTGAATGGGTAGAATCGTCCCACGTTACACCCCTCATTCAACCGACAGGGCCTCTATGACGAAGGGTTCGCCCCGGGCCGCCGCCGCGCGCGTCCGCTTCGCCGCGCTGCGTGCCGTACGGGCCGCCGGCCGCGTTGCCGCGGTGTTTGCGATGCAGGCTGCGCTGGCCGTGCCAGCCGCGCATGCGGCCTACGCCATTGCGCAGTACGGCGAGCCGAAATATCCGCCGGGCTTCAAGCATTTCGACTACGTCAACCCCGACGCGCCGAAGGGCGGCACGCTCGTGCTCGCGAACCCGAACCGGCTGACGTCGTTCGACAAGTTCAATCCGTTCACGATGCGCGGCAACCCCGCGCCGGGCATCGACATGCTGTTCGAGAGCCTGGCGACCGGTAGTTCGGACGAACCGGCATCCGCGTACGGGCTGCTTGCCGACGATATCGACATCGCGCCCGACCGCCGTTCGGTCACGTTCCACCTGAATCCGCGCGCACGGTTCTCGAATGGCGATCGCGTCACGGCCGACGACGTCAAGTTTTCGTTCGACACGCTGAAGAGCAAGCTGGCCGCGCCGCAGTTCGGCGCGTATTTCGCGGAGATCGCGAAGGCCGTGGTCGTCGACCCGGCCACCGTGCGCTTCGAGTTCCGCAGCGCGAATCGCGAGCTGCCGCTGATCGCCGGCGGCGTACCCGTGTTCTCGCGCAAGTGGGGATTGCGCGCGGACGGTTCGCGCATCCCGTTCGACCAGCTCGCGTTCGAGCAGCCGATCGGCAGCGGCCCGTACCTGATCGAGCGTTACGACAACGGCCGCACGATCACCTACCGGCGCAACTCCGCGTACTGGGGCGCCGACCTGCCGGTGCGGATCGGCACCCACAACTTCGAGCGGATCGTCTACAAGCTGTACGGCGACGGCGTCGCGCGGCTCGAGGCGTTCAAGGCCGGCGAATACGATGTGCTCGTCGAATACATCGCGCGCAACTGGGCGCGACGCGACGTCGGCAAGCGTTTCGACAGCGGCGAGCTCGTCAAGCGCGAATTCCGCCAGCACAACGGCGCGGGCATGCAGGGCTTCTTCATGAACCTGCGCCGGCCGCTGTTCCGCGACGTGCGGGTGCGCCAGGCGCTCGATCTCGCCTTTGACTTCGAATGGCTGAACCGGCAACTGTTCTACAGCGCCTACACGCGTCTCGACAGCTATTTCGCCGACACCGACCTGCAGGCGACCGGCACGCCGGGCGCAGGCGAGCTGAAGCTGCTGGAGCCGCTGCGCGCGCAGCTCGACCCGGCCGTGTTCGGTCCGATGGTCACGCAGCCGGACACGAACCCGCCGGGCTCGCTGCGCGCGAACCTGCTGAAGGCGCGCGCGCTGCTTGCGCAGGCCGGCTGGACCTATCGCGATGGCGCACTGCGCAATGCGAACGGCGAGCCGTTCACGTTCGAGATCCTCGACGATGCGGGCGGCGCGATGGAAGGTGTCGTGACCGCGTACCAGCGCAATCTGGCGAAGCTCGGTATCGAAGCACGCTTTCGCACGGCCGATTTCGCGCTGTTGCAAAAGCGACTCGATGCGTTCGACTACGACATGACGACGGTCCGCTTGCCGGGCGTGCAGGTGCCGGGCGCCGAGCAGTTCTCGCGTTACGGCAGCAAGTTCGCCGACGAACCGGGCTCCGACAACATCGTCGGGCTGAAGTCGCCGGCCGTCGACGCGCTGCTGCACGCGCTCGGCACCGCGCAGACGCGCGACGAGCTGCTCGACGCGACGCACGCGCTCGACCGCGTGCTGATGCACGGCTACTACGCGGTCCCGCAGTGGTACAGCACGACGCACCGGATCGCGTACAAGCGCACGCTCGCCTATCCGCAGACGCTGCCGCTGTACTATTCGGCCGAGGGCTGGGTCGTGTCGACCTGGTGGGCGACGCCCGCTCACTGACCCGCGCCGGCCCTTCGTCCAACCCAGCCTACCGATCACGAGTCGACGCCCTATGTGGAGCTACATCCTCAAACGCCTGCTGCTGATGATCCCGACGCTCGTCGGCGTGCTGACCCTCACGTTCGCGGTGATCCAGTTCGTGCCGGGCGGCCCGGTCGAGCAGGCCGTGCAGGAATTGCGCAAGGGCGCGACGGAGCAGGGCGCGGTGCCGTTCGGGATGCGTGCGCACACCGGCGTCGACGCGCAGCAGCTCGCGCAACTCAAGGCGCTGTACGGTTTCGACAAGCCACCGCTCGAGCGCTACTGGCTGATGCTGAAGCGCTTTGCGCGCTTCGATCTCGGTGACAGCTACTTCCGCCACCAGAGCGTGTGGTCGCTGGTCGTGCAGAAGCTGCCCGTGTCGATCAGCATCGGGCTCTGGACGTTCTTTCTCACGTACCTCATATCGGTGCCGCTCGGCATCGCGAAGGCGGTGCGCAACGGCTCGCCGTTCGATGTCGCGACGAGCCTCGTCGTGCTCGTCGGTTATGCGATCCCGGGCTTCGTGCTCGGCGTGCTGCTGCTCGTGCTGTTCGGCGGCGGCTCGTTCTGGCAGCTCTTTCCGCTGCGTGGGCTCACGTCGGACAACTTCGCCGGGCTGTCGCTCGTCGGCAAGGTGCTCGACTATCTGTGGCACATCGCGCTGCCGATCACGGCGTCGGTCGTCGGCAGCTTCGCGGTCATCACGATGCTCACGAAGAATGCGTTCCTCGACCAGATCCGCCGGCAATACGTGCTGACCGCGCGTGCGAAGGGGCTCTCCGAGCGCAGCGTGCTGTGGAAGCACGTGTTCCGCAACGCGATGTTGCCGCTGATCGTCGGCTTCCCGGCCGCGTTCATCGGCGCGTTCTTCACCGGCAGCCTGCTGATCGAGACGCTGTTCTCGCTCGACGGCCTCGGGCTGCTGTCGTACGAGTCGGTCGTGCGGCGCGACTATCCGGTCGTGCTCGGTACGCTGTACCTGTTCACGCTGATCGGGCTCGCGACCAAGCTGATTTCCGACCTCTGCTATGTGTGGGTCGACCCGCGCATTCAATTCGACAACCTGGAGCGCTGACATGAAACAGTCCGTCCGCATGCCCGGCGTCATCGGGCGAGGGTCGCGATGAACCGGGCCGTCGTGTCGTCCCGCATCGACGCCGCGCGCGCGCGCGTGTCGCCGTCGCCCGCGCGCCGCGTGTGGCAGCGCTTCACGCGGCAGCGCCTCGGCTACTGGAGCTTCGTGATCTTCGTCGTCGCCTTTGCCGCGAGCCTCGCGGCGCCGCTGTGGTCGAACGACAAGCCGCTCGTCGTGCGCTACGACGGCCAAACCTATTTCCCGCTGTTCCAGACGTACCCGGAGACGACCTTCGGCGGCGATTTTCCGACGCCGGCCGACTATCTCGATCCGTATGTGCGCAAGCGGCTCGAGGCGCCCGGCAACTTCGTCGTCTATCCGCCGAACCGCTATTACTACGACACGCTGAA
The DNA here is from genome assembly GCF_001028665.1 of Burkholderia pyrrocinia. NCBI lineage: Bacteria > Pseudomonadati > Pseudomonadota > Betaproteobacteria > Burkholderiales > Burkholderiaceae > Burkholderia > Burkholderia pyrrocinia. Next base: position 48,868 of record NZ_CP011503.1, on the reverse strand, counting down.
CTATTTCTCGAACGTGCCGAACCCGGCGCCGCCGTCGCGCGCGAACTGGCTCGGCACCGACGCACATGGGCGCGACCTGCTCGCGCGGCTCGTGTACGGGTTCCGCATCTCGGTCGAGTTCGGGCTGATCCTGACCGTGATCGGCACGCTGCTCGGGATCGCCGCCGGCGCGGTGCAGGGTTTCTTCGGCGGACGCATCGACATCGTCGGGCAGCGGCTGATCGAGATCTGGAGCTCGCTGCCCGAGCTGTACCTGCTGATCATCTTCGCGTCGATCTTCGAGCCGAGCTTCCTGCTGCTGATCGTGCTGTTGTCGCTGTTCGGCTGGATCGGGCTGGCCGACTACGTGCGCGCGGAATTCCTGCGCAACCGCACGCAGGACTACGTACGCGCGGCACGCGCGATGGGGCTCACGAACTGGCAGATCATCTGGCGCCACGTGCTGCCGAACAGTCTCACGCCGGTAATCACGTTCCTGCCGTTCCGGATGAGCGGCGCGATTCTCGCGCTGACGAGCCTCGATTTCCTCGGGCTCGGCGTGCCGCCGCCGACGCCGAGCCTCGGCGAGCTGCTCGCGCAGGGCAAGGGCAACCTCGACGCGTGGTGGATCTCGCTGTCGACGTTCGGCGTGCTGGTCGCGACGCTGCTGCTGCTGACCTTCATGGGTGACGCGTTGCGCAACGCGCTCGACACGCGGATCGCCGATTCGGTGCGCGCGGCGGGAGGCCAGCGATGAGCGAAACGGTCGTATCGAAGCACGACGAGCCGCTGCTGTCGCTCGAACGTCTGCATGTGCGCTTCGGCGACACGGTCGCGGTGGAGGACGTGACGCTCGCGATCGGCCGCGGCGAGCGCGTTGCGCTGGTCGGCGAGTCGGGGTCGGGCAAGAGCGTGACCGCGCTGTCGATCCTGCGGCTGCTGCGCGATGCCGACGTGAGCGGCGCGATCCGCTTCGCGGGGCAGGACCTGTCGGCCAAGAGCGAACGCGAGATGCGCGGGCTGCGCGGCTCGGACATCGCGATGATCTTCCAGGAGCCGATGACGGCGCTCAACCCGCTGTATACGATCGGCGAGCAGATCGGCGAGACGATCGTGCTGCACGACGGTGTATCAGCGGTCGAGGCGCGCAAGCGCGCGATCGCGCTGCTCGCGCGCACGGGCATCGCGGAACCCGACAGGCGTGTCGACAGCTACCCGCACCAGTTGTCGGGCGGCCAGCGGCAGCGCGCGATGATCGCGATGGCGCTCGCGTGCCGGCCGCGCCTGTTGCTGGCCGACGAGCCGACCACCGCGCTCGACGTGACGATCCGAGCGCAGATCGTCGACCTGCTGCTGGAACTGCAGCGCGAGGAAGCCGAAAAGCGCGGGATGGCGATCCTGCTGATCACGCACGACCTGAATCTGGTGCGGCACTTCGCCGATCGCGTCGCGGTGATGGAGAACGGCCGGCTCGTCGAGAGCGGGCCGGTCGAGCGGATCTTCGCGGAACCCGAGCATCCGTATACGCAGCGGCTGCTGAACAGCCGGCCGCAACGCGCGGTCGCGCCGGTGATGCCGATCGCGCCCGTCGTGCTCGACGCGCGCCACGTGAGCGTGCAGTTCGCGCGCAAGCGGCCGGGTTTCGCGGGCTGGTTCGGCACGGTGCCCGTGACGGCCGTCGCGGACGTGTCGGTGTCGGTGCGGCAGGGCGAGACGCTCGGCATCGTCGGCGAATCGGGTTCCGGGAAGTCGACGCTCGCGATGGCGCTGCTCGGGCTGCAGAAGACGGTCGGCGGCGAGATCGAATTCCAGGGGCGCGCGCTGTCGACCTATCGCGGCCGCGAACAGACGGCGCTGCGTTCGAACATGCAGGTCGTCTTTCAGGATCCGTTCAGTTCGCTTTCGCCGCGTCACACGATCGAGCGGATCGTCGGCGAGGGGCTCGAACTGCATCGCCCGGAGATGACGCCCGACGCGCGCCGCACGAAATCGCTCGCGGTGCTGCGCGAAGTCGGCCTCGACCGCACGGTGCTGCACCGTTATCCGCACGAATTCTCGGGCGGGCAGCGTCAGCGGATCGCAATCGCGCGCGCGCTGGTGCTGGAGCCGCGCATCCTGATCCTCGACGAGCCGACTTCCGCGCTCGACGTGTCGATCCAGCAGCAGGTGCTGAAACTGCTCGCGAATTTGCAACAGAAATACAACCTCGGCTACGTGTTCATCAGCCACGACCTCGAGGTGATCGGCGCGATGGCGCACCGCGTCGCGGTGATGCAGGACGGCGCCGTCGTCGAGTCGGGAGACGTGACCGACATCTTCACCAGGCCGTCACATCCTTACACACAAAAGCTGTTGAAAGCGGTCTGGAAAGCGTGATAGACGTCCAATGGTCTGACCATCTCGATTGTATTTTTTAATTTGTTTTGACAAACGATTACGCGCTGGCTAGTATCGACCGAAATTTTCCGCCAATCAGCTGATTTTTAAGCACATTCCATCGACCAATGCAGCATCGATCCCTGACCCAGGCATGCGCGCGCACCATCGCCGGGCTGTTCATCGGCGCCCTGTTCGCAGCAGCTCCCGGCGCGTTCGCCGACGAAGTCAGCAGTTTTAACCAGAATGTCACGAATTCGACTCAAAACGGGTCGGGTTCTTCCCTCCAGCAGACCAGTGCCCAGCCGTCGAGCGGCGGCGCGAAGTCGTTCCTCGCCGGCATGGCGGGCAAGGCGGGCGACGTCGTCGTCGGCGCGCTGAACATGATCGGCGTGCGCTATCGCTGGGGCGGCAACTCGCCGGATTCGGGCCTCGACTGCAGCGGCTTCGTCCGCTATGTGTTCCAGGACACGCTCGGCATGTCGCTGCCGCGTCGCGCGGAAGAGATGAGCCGGGTCGGCGAGAAGGTGAGCATGAGTAACCTCAAGCCGGGCGATCTCGTGTTCTTCAACACGATGCGCCGCACGTTCTCGCACGTCGGCATCTATATCGGCGACAACAAGTTCGTGCACTCGCCGTCGACGGGCAGCACCGTTCGCGTCGACGATCTCGATAGCGGCTACTGGGAAAAGCGTTTCACCGGTGCGCGCCGGATCGAATCGCAGTTCCCGATGAAGCCCGAAGACTTGCGCCAGCGCGTGCGCGCGACGCTCGGCGACGATTCGGCGAACGGCAACAACTGACGTTCGCCGGTCCGTCAGGCCGGATCGAAAAAACCCTGTCACCGAAAGGCGGCAGGGTTTTTTGCTTTGGGGCCTGCGCAGGCGACGACGCGGAAGCCGTTCCGCCGGTCGCGGGGCGGCGGCGCGTGCCGTCCCGTCCCGCGAATGGCGTGCTTCTTATGCGGCAGCCGTGCCGCGCGCCGCCGCGAGCTTGCGCTGCAGTTCCGGCATGATGCGCGCGACCGCTTCCTCTCCCGCGAGGATCGCCGCGTTGCGCTGGTTGAAGTCGCTGCCGCCCATGGCCGCGAGGTTCGGGCGAATCACGACGTCCGCGTATTTGTCGAGTTCGTAGGTCTTGATCGTCTGGCCCATGATCGTGAAGGTCTGCAGCAGCATCTCGATCGGGTTGTTGGTCGCCGCGCCGTCCGGCCGGGCCGAGATGTCGACCGCGATCACGAAGCTCGCGCCCATCTTGCGCGCGTACGACGCGGGCACCGGGCTCACGAGGCCGCCGTCGACGTATTCGCGATTGCCGATCTTCACCGGTTCGAACACCGACGGCACGCTGCACGACGCGCGCACCGCGAGCCCCGTGTTGCCTTGCTGGAACAGGATCGGCTGGCCGCTCTGCAGATCCGTCGCGACGATGCCGAGCGGCTTCGCCATCTTCTCGATCGGCCGGTTGTTGAGCGTCTTGTTCAGGAAGTTCTGCAGCGCGACGCCCTGCAAGAGGCCGCGCGAGCGGAACGGCAGCGCCCAGTCGCTGATCGCCGCCTGGTCCATGTCGAGCGCGATCTTGTTGATCTGCAGCGCGCTCATGCCCGACGCATAGAGTGCGCCGACCACCGAGCCCGCGCTGGTGCCCGCGACGATCTCGATCGGGATGCCGCGCGCCTCGAGCGCCTTCAGCACGCCAATGTGCGAGAAGCCGCGCGCGGCGCCGCCGCCGAGCGCGATGCCGATCTTCACGGGCTTCTCGTTCGGCTGCGCGGGGTTGGATGCGTTGTCGGGACGGGACTTGCCGCCGAACGACGTACAGGCGGCGAGGCTGGCGGACGCGCACGCGATCGTGAAATGGCGGCGCGACAGGCGAGGGGACGACATCGAATGGTTCTCCGGCGGCTTGGCGGCGGGTTACACGGCCCGCGGCGGCGATAGGTTCCGAGCGGCCGCGCGGCGGGTTCCGGGCGGCCGGCGCCGCGCCGGCTGGCGGCCGCGGCGCGCACATCATAAAGCAAGCGGTGCGCTTGGCGCGATGTCCGGCGCGAGTATAATTCCGGCTTCTTTCCCGTTCCGGGCGTCGCCGGCCCCGTTGCTGTCCGGGCTGCCGCCGTCGATCCCGCGTCGAATCATTCATGCGCCCCAGGCGTTCGAGTTACCGTTTATGACCCGTCCTGTCCGTACCCGCTTCGCGCCGAGTCCCACCGGCTTCATCCACCTCGGCAACATCCGCTCCGCACTCTATCCGTGGGCGTTCGCCCGCAAGATGAAGGGCACGTTCGTGCTGCGCATCGAGGATACCGACGTCGAGCGCTCGTCGCAGGAAGCGGTCGATGCGATCCTCGAAGGGATGCAGTGGCTCGGCCTGGATTTCGATGAAGGCCCGATCTACCAGATGCAGCGGATGGACCGCTATCGCGAGGTGCTCGCGCAGATGCTCGAGAAGGGCCTCGCGTACCCGTGCTACATGTCGGCCGAGGAACTCGACGCGCTGCGCGAACGCCAGCGCGAGGCCGGCCTGAAGCCGCGCTACGACGGCACGTGGCGTCCGGAGCCCGGCAAGGTGCTGCCCGAGCCGCCGGCTGGCGTGAAGCCCGTGCTGCGCTTCCGCAATCCGCTGACCGGCACGGTCGTGTGGGACGACGCGGTGAAGGGGCGCGTCGAGATCTCGAACGAGGAACTCGACGACCTCGTGATCGCGCGCCCGGACGGTACGCCGATCTACAACTTCTGCGTGGTGGTGGACGACATGGACATGAGCATCACGCACGTGATCCGCGGCGACGACCACGTGAACAACACGCCGCGCCAGATCAACATCCTGAATGCGCTCGGCGGCGAAGCGCCCGTCTATGCGCACCTGCCGACCGTGCTGAACGAGCAGGGCGAGAAGATGAGCAAGCGGCATGGCGCGATGAGCGTGATGGCGTATCGCGACGCGGGCTTCCTGCCTGAAGCCGTCGTCAACTATCTCGCGCGCCTCGGCTGGTCGCACGGCGACGCGGAGATCTTCTCGCGCGAGCAGTTCGTCGAATGGTTCGATCTCGAGCATCTCGGCAAGTCGCCCGCGCAGTACGACCACAGCAAGCTGAGCTGGCTGAACGCGCATTACATCAAGGAAGCCGACAATGCGCGCCTCGCCGCGCTCGCGAAGCCGTTCCTCGACGCGCTCGGCATCGACGACGCGGCGATCGCGACGGGCCCGGCGCTCGACGCCGTGGTCGGCCTGATGAAGGATCGCGCGACGACGGTCAAGGAGATCGCGGAAGGCGCCGCGATGTTCTACCGCGTGCCGGCACCGGAAGCCGACGCGCTCGCGCAGCACGTGACCGAAGCGGTGCGGCCGGCGCTGGCCGATCTCGTCGTTGCGCTGAAGGCAGCCGACTGGACGAAGGAAGCGGTGTCCGCTGCGCTGAAGGCGACGCTCGGCACGCACAAGCTGAAGATGCCGCAACTCGCGATGCCGGTGCGCCTGCTGGTGGCGGGCACCACGCATACGCCGTCGATCGATGCGGTGCTCGTGCTGTTCGGTCGCGACGTCGTGGTGTCGCGCATCGAGGCCGCGCTGGCCTGAGTTCGTGCGTGAGCGAGGCTGTCTGCGCGTGAGATCGCGGCAGCTTCGCAAAAAATTTCGCTCGAATCGCAAAAAGGGTATTTACAAGTTCAAAGTCGGTCCATATAATCTCATTTCTGTTCTGCAAGGGGGTATAGCTCAGCTGGGAGAGCGCTTGCATGGCATGCAAGAGGTCAGCGGTTCGATCCCGCTTACCTCCACCAACAGAACAAATTGGATTGGTTTGCGAAGCAGCAGTGGTAGTAATAAATGCTTCACAGAATGATCTAAAGCAGTTAGAATTCCGGCCTTCGCTGTTGATGAGAAGTGAATAGCGAAAGTCAGACAGATCTGAAAAGATTTTGTCCCCTTCGTCTAGAGGCCTAGGACATCACCCTTTCACGGTGAGTACAGGGGTTCGAATCCCCTAGGGGACGCCAGATTCAGCGGCGTTTTATAGAAGTGTCGCGAGGCTTGCAGGAACGTAACCGACGTCCTGCGGGTTGGGTAAGAAAGCTGGAGCGGTAGTTCAGTCGGTTAGAATACCGGCCTGTCACGCCGGGGGTCGCGGGTTCGAGTCCCGTCCGCTCCGCCAGAACGAAGCCCGTTCAAGACGTTTTTGAGCGGGCTTTTGTATTAAGGATGTAAGCAGTACGTTGTCCCCTTCGTCTAGAGGCCTAGGACATCACCCTTTCACGGTGAGTACAGGGGTTCGAATCCCCTAGGGGACGCCAGATTCAGCGGCGTTTCGTAGAAGTGTCGCAACGCTTGCAGGGCGTGAACGATGTCCTGCAAGTGGGGTAAGGAAAGCTGGAGCGGTAGTTCAGTTGGTTAGAATACCGGCCTGTCACGCCGGGGGTCGCGGGTTCGAGCCCCGTCCGCTCCGCCAGAACGAAGCCCGTTCAAAGAACGTTTTTGAACGGGCTTTTGCATTAAGGATGTAAGCAGTACGTTGTCCCCTTCGTCTAGAGGCCTAGGACATCACCCTTTCACGGTGAGTACAGGGGTTCGAATCCCCTAGGGGACGCCAGATTTCGGCGTCGTTCGAACAAACGATGCGCCGGCAGGAAGCAACCGACGCCTGCCAGGCAAGCAGCAAGACTGGAGCGGTAGTTCAGTCGGTTAGAATACCGGCCTGTCACGCCGGGGGTCGCGGGTTCGAGTCCCGTCCGCTCCGCCAGAAAATGAAGAAGCCCGCCGTGTGCGGGCTTTTTCATTTGCGTTTCCGGTTGCGCCCGCTGGCGGGCGCGTGACTGCGGAGCGGAGGAAGCCGCCTGCGCGGCTTCCGGCGGGACTCGAAGGGCTGCGCTTGCAAGCGCAGCCGCGGCCTGCGGGATGTAGGCGAGTCCCGTCCGCTCCGCCAGAAAATGAAGAAGCCCGCCGTGTGCGGGCTTTTTCATTTCCGCATCCTGGGCCGCCCTGCTACGAGAAATTCGCGATTGCATCCGCACGCGACTGCGCTATCGTGGCGGGATGCGTTCTTGACCCCTGCGCGATGCTCGATCCGACCGACCTGCGACTCCTGTATCAGCTCCGGCCCGCGGAGCCCGGCGATTTCCCGTTTGCCGAAGCGCTGACGCACGGCAACATGGGCAGCTACTACAAGCGCCATGGGCTCGTATGGCGCAGTGACCTGTTCTATGCGAGCTGGCGCGAATCCGAAAACTTCATCCTCGAAGCCGACGGCGAGCGCATCGGCGTGCTGCGCGTGACCGAGGAGGGCGACTCGCTGCATATCCGCGACGTCCAGATCGCGGCCGGCCATCGCGGGCAGGGCGCCGGTACCTACATGCTCGACATGTCGCACCGCTGGGCGCGCGCGCGCGGGCTGCACGAACTGCAGTTGCGTGTGTTCGTCGACAATCCGGCCGCGCGTCTCTACCTGCGCATGGGCTACCGGATAGCCGGGTCGCGGCTCGCGCAACTCGGCTCGATCCGCCACATGGTGCGGCCGGTCTGAAGGGCCGACGATCCGGAGCGCAGTGCTTAGCGCTTAGCGGTTAGCGTCGATCGCGTCGTCGTCCGGCATTTCGTCGTCCACAATGCGACCTTCCGCGCCGCGATGCTCGTAGCCGCGCAGCATGAACGCGCGCGGGCTTTCGCCGAATGCGCGGCGGAACATCGCCGAGAACGCGCTCTGGCTCTGGTAGCCGAGTTCGCGCGCGATATGCGACAGCGGGCGCCCCTGGTTCAGCAGCGGGATGGCCCGCGCCAGCAGCGCCTGCTGGCGCCACTGCGAAAAGCTCACGCCCAGTTCCTGCTTGAAGAGCCGCGAAATCGTGCGCGTGCTCGCGCCGACCTCGCTCGCCCAGTGTTCGAGCGATTCCGCATGCGCCGGTTGCGCGAGTACCGATTCGCACAGCATGCGCAGCCGTTTCTCGTCGGGCATCGGCACCGCGAGCGGCAACGGCTCGGCGTGGCTCAGTTCGTCGAGCACGAGTCCGCACAGCAGGTGCTCGCGCACGGCGCTCAGGTCGCGCGCATCGAGTGCGACGATCAGCTCGCGCAGCAATCCCGTCACTTCGACCACGCGGCATGCGTCGAGCCCGTCCGGCACGATCGACTCGTCGATATACAGCGTGCGCAAATACGCTTCCTCGACGATCACGACCTCGTGGGTCACGCGCGGTGGCACCCAGATCGCGCGGGACGGCGGCACCATCCACGTCGTGCCGGTCGTCGCGACGCGCAGCACGCCGCGCGACGCGTACGCGAGCTGCGCCCACGCATGCGTGTGCAGCGGGATGCGGTGGCCGGCGTCGACCTGCCGCGCACGTACGCGCATCGGGTGGACGGCGGTCGGCGCGAATTCGGGCGGGATGTCGATGACGTCGTACGGGTTCGATGCGTCGGCTTGGACGGGCGGATTCATGGACGGTTCGGGCGGCGCGGCGGCGATGCCGTTATTTTAGAAGGCGCCGCGCAAGCGCATGCGGCGGTTTTTCGGGCGATCATGCCGTGGTCAAATGAACTTTGTATGGGGCCGGGCGAATTCGGCGCGACTGCCCGGGGCCGCGCGCTTGCCGGTCAGAACCATCGGGCCGCTCCCGTGGTCTATCTGTGCATGCGCAATTTCGCATGCATCGCATACGAGGTGCGTACGCATCGCGCGCACGCACTGGCGGCGTGCTCGTCAGCGCGGTCATGCTGACCTGACACGGCAACACACGAATCAAAGAGGAGAACCACGATGCGCCACGTATTCGTCTACGGCACCCTGAGAGCCGGACAGACCAACGACATCAGCCATGCGGCCGCACGGCACGGAATCGCCGCGCCGACGCTGCTTGGTGCGGTCGCGCTGCCGGGCGAACTGTACGATTTCGGCACGTATCCGGGGATGATCGTCGGGGCGGCCGGCAAGTCGCTGGTCTGGGGCGACGTCTACGAGGTCGACGAGCGGCTCGTTCCCGTGCTCGACGAGATCGAGCGCGTCTATCCGGGCGTCGACACGCTGTTCCAGCCGGAAGAGGTGACCGTCGAGCTCGGCGGACGCCAGTACGCATGCCTGTATTATCCGGTCGCCGCCCATGCGGCAGACGGGCGTCCGCGCATCGCGTCGGGCGACTGGGTCCAGCACCGTCGCGAGCGGGCAACTGCCTGAGCGTCCACGCGACAGCGGGTCGTGCCGCAAAAGAAGAAGCGCCCCGCGGGGCGCTTTTTTCATGCGGTTGCCGCGTACGACCGGCGACGGCACGTGGCCGGACGCCGATCGCAGCGGGCAGCTTCGTCAGATTTCCTCGTACAGCGGCAGCGTCAGGAATTCGGTGAAACCTTCCGACGTCGACATCTTCTCGAAGATCGCCGCGGCGCGCTCGTACGGCTGCGTGTTGCCGCCGACCGACCGCTTCACGTTGTCGAGCTCGACCTTCGCGTACTCGCGCACGAGTTCGGCCGTGACCTTGCGGCCGTCGTCGAGCACACCCTTCGGCGAGCGGATCCACTGCCACACCTGCGAACGGGAAATCTCGGCGGTCGCCGCGTCTTCCATCAGGTTGTGAATCGGCACGCAGCCGTTGCCGTCGAGCCACGCGCCAAGGTAGTGAATGCCGACGTTGATGTTGTTGCGCAGGCCGGCTTCGGTGATCGGCGCTTCAGGCTGGAAGTCGAGCAGGTTCTTGCCTTCGACCTGCACGTCGTCGCGCTGCTTCGCGATCTGGTTCGGCCGGTCGCCGAGCACCTTGACGAACTCGTCCATCGCGATCGGCACGAGGCCCGGGTGCGCAACCCAGCCGCCGTCGTAGCCGTCGGTCGCGTCGCGCTGCTTGTCCGAGCGCACGCCGCCCATGGCCTTGTCGTTCGCTTCCGGATCGTTCTTGATCGGGATCAGCGCGCTCATCCCGCCGATCGCCGGCGCGTTGCGCTTGTGGCAGGTCTTCAGCAGCAGCAGCGCGTACGCGCGCATGAACGGCACCGTCATCGTGATCTTCGAACGGTCGGCGAGGCAGAAATCGCGGTCGTTCTTGAACTTCTTGATCGCCGAGAAGATGTAGTCCCAGCGGCCGGCGTTCAGGCCCGAGCTGTGCTCGCGCAGTTCATACAGGATTTCATCCATCTCGAACGCGGCGAGGATCGTCTCGATCAGCACCGTCGCGCGGATCGTGCCGCGCGGCACGCCGACCGCTTCCTGCGCGGCGACGAAGATGTCGTTCCACAGGCGCGCCTCGAGATGGCTCTCCATCTTCGGCAGGTAGAAGTACGGGCCCGAGCCGCGTGCGATCAGTTCCTTCGCGTTGTGGAACAGGAACAGCGCGAAATCGAAGATGCCGCCGGACACGCGCTGGCCGTCGACCGTCACGTGCTTCTCGTCGAGATGCCAGCCGCGCGGACGCACGATCAGCGTCGCGACCTTGTCGTTGAGCTGGTACGACTTGCCGTTCTGCTCGAGCGAGATCGTGCGGCGCACCGCGTCCTTCAGGTTGATCTGGCCGTCGATCTGGTTCGTCCAGCTCGGCGCATTCGAATCCTCGAAGTCCGTCATGTACGAATCGGCGCCCGAGTTCAGCGCGTTGATGATCATCTTGCGCTCGACGGGGCCCGTGATCTCGACGCGGCGGCATTGCAGGTCGGCCGGCAGCGGCGCGACCTTCCAGTCGCCTTCGCGGATCGCCTTGGTATCGGCCAGGAAGTCCGGGCGCTCGCCCGCGTCGAGGCGTTGCGTGCGCTCGACGCGCGCCTGCAGCAGCGCCTGGCGGCGCGGTTCGAACGTGCGGTGCAGCGCTGCGACGAGTGCGAGCGCTTCGGGCGTCAGGATCGCTTCGTAACCCGGCTTGATTTCGCCGGTGATCGTCATGCCTTGCGGCAGCGTGATCGGGGTGCTCATGAGTCTCATCTCCTTGGTCGGTCAGTTGCGGTTTCGGTGAAGGGGGAAGGCGGCAGCGCTGCGAGCGTCATGCACCCGGGCCGGGGCGCGTGCGGTTTGCGTGTCTGCCGGACGGAGCCGGGGTGGCGAGGAATGCGAGCAGGTCGGCCATGCCGGTGCCCGTGCCGTCGGGCGGCGCGCCGAGTTCCTCGGCGGGCGCACCCGTGCGGTTGAGCCAGAACGTCGTATAGCCGAACCACGCGGCACCGGCGACGTCCCAGGCGTTCGACGACACGAACACGATGCCGCGCGGGTTCGGCCCGAACGCGGCGGTGCCGAGCGCGTAGACGGCCGGACTCGGCTTGTATGCGCGCACGGTGTCGGCCGACAGCACGCGATCGAACAGCCCGGACATGCCGGCGCTCTTGATCGCGATGTCGAGCATCTGCGGGTTGCCGTTCGACAGGATCGCGAGCGGCGGGCGCGGCTCGAGCGCATGCAGCCTGCGCAGCGCGGGCACCGTATCGGGATAGGTGGACAGGCACGCGTATTCGTCCATCAGCCGCTTCTCGGCCGCGCTGTTCAGCGCGAGGCCGAGCGCGCGCGCGGCGAACCGCAGCGCGTCGAGCGTGATGTCCCGGAACGGGCGATAGCGGGCGCCGGCCGGATCGGCGAGCGTGCGCAGCTGCGAGTATTCGATTTGCTTGCGTCGCCACAGCTGCGATAACCGTTCCCCGTGACCGGGGAACATCTGCTCTGCCGCGGCCACGACCGCATGCACGTCAAACAACGTGCCGAATGCGTCGAAGAGGATTGCGTCGGGAGAGGAGAGTGTCGTTGTGGCCGACATAGCCTTGCGCTCCAGTTTCAGAGGTCGAGTCGATTCTATTCGTGATCGTAGGGTCTAAAAAAGACGCTAATCATCACTTGATCTTTTACTTTCATATACCTAATCTTGAGCGGCTTAAGCTATTTGAAGGACGGCAGCGCCGTCCCTGCGAGTCATGGACCGGTTCAAACAGATCGAAACGTTCGCCGCGGTCGCGGCGAAAGGCAGCCTGTCGGCGGCCGCGCACGCGGAAGGCGTCGCGCCGGCGATCATCGGCCGCCGCCTCGACGCGCTCGAGGAGCGGCTCGGCGTCAAGCTGCTGGTGCGCACGACGCGCAAGCTCACGCTGACGTTCGAGGGGTCGGCATTCCTCGAGGATTGCCAGCGGATCATCAACGACATGCAGAATGCGGAGGCGAGCGTGTCCGCCGGCGGCGTCAAGGCGAGCGGCCACCTGCGCATTTCCGCGCCGGCCGGTTTCGGCCGGCGGCACGTCGCGCCGCTCGTGCCCGAATTCAGCGTCGGGCATCCGGACGTGTCGGTCACGCTCGACCTGTCCGACCGGATGGTCGACCTCGTCAACGAGGGGTTCGATTGCGCGGTGCGGCTCGGCGAGCTGCCCGACTCGTCGCTGGTGTCGCTGAAGCTCGGCGAGAATCGCCGCGTGTGCGTCGCGTCTCCCGCGTATCTCGCGCGGCGCGGCATGCCGCTCACGCTCGCGGAGCTGGCGCGGCACAACTGCCTCGCGCTCGCGGCGAACGCGAACCAGCAACGCGGCTGGGCGTTCCAGGAGGACGACAAGGTCGTGTCGATTCGCGTGAACGGCACGATGGAGTGCTCGGACGGCGCGGTGCTGCACGAATGGTGTCTCGCCGGCCACGGTCTGGCATGGCGCTCGTGGTGGGAAGTCGGCGAGGACATCGCGGCCGGCCGGCTCGTCAGCGTGCTCGACGCATTCGCCGCGCCGCCGATCGGCATCCATGCGGTATTTCCCCAGCGCCGGCACCTGCCGTTGCGCGTCCGCCTGTTTCTCGATTACCTGAAGCACACGTACGAGCGGCCCGGTTATTGGGGCGAGTAGTAAGCGTAGGCCGCGCGTGCCCGCGCGTTTCCGATATGAGGGCGAACCCGCTGCCGGTGCCGGTTGCGCGGTTTCGCACACTACAATCGTAAGAGGCACGCGCGACGCATCGCGGTCGGCCCGGATGGGATCGCGGCGCGCGGAGTGCGATTGACGAAGGAGGGCGCGATGTTCCGGCACATCCTCGTTCCAACCGACGGTTCCGAACTGTCGCAGAAAGCGATCGACGGCGCGATCGACCTGGCTCGCGCGGTCGGCGCGCGCGTGACGGCCTACGCGTGCCTGCCGCAGTATCCGTACTCGCCGTTTTCCGAAGTGATCATCGAGCCGCCCGCCGATTTCCGGGCGCGCAGCGAGCGCGAGGCGCGCGCGCATCTCGACGAGGTCGAATCGGCCGCGACGGCGGCCGGCGTCGTCTGCGACACGTGGACCAGCGTGCATCCGTCGCCGTATCTCGGCATCATCGAGGCGGCCGAACGCGGCGGTTGCGACGTGATCTTCATGGCGTCCCACGGACGTCGCGGGCTCGGCAGCCTGCTGATCGGCAGCGAGACGCAGCGCGTGCTGACCCATACGAAAATTCCGGTGATCGTGTATCGGTAGGGCGGTGCCGGTTGCGGCCGCGCAGGTGGCAGCAGGATCGGCATTGCAGAAAAAGGGCGCGCCGGACGAAAGCCGGCGCGCGTCGTTGCTGGCGGCCCGCGGGCCGCGCGGCCGGTCGCGCGATCTGCATCGCGCGCCTGCCGTCTTCCTCCCTGATTGTTGTTCGGTGGCCGATGCCGCGCCGTCGCGAGACGGGGCGGGCATCGGCATGACGCCTGCGCGCGTTACGCGACCTTCTTGCCGTCGAAGAACTGTTCGTCTTCGGTCGAGCCGTGCAGCGCGGTCGTCGATGCTTCGCGCTCGACCGTCTGCGTCACCGCGTCGAAGTAGCCGGTGCCGACTTCGCGCTGGTGCTTGACGGCCGTGAAGCCCTTGTCGGCTGCCGCGAACTCGGCCTGCTGCAGTTCGACGAACGCGCTCATCTGCGTGCGGGCATAGCCGTGCGCGAGGTTGAACATCGAGTAGTTCAGCGCATGGAAGCCGGCCAGCGTGATGAACTGGAACTTGTAGCCCATCGCACCGAGTTCCTTCTGGAACTTCGCGATCGTCGCGTCGTCGAGGTTCTTCTTCCAGTTGAACGACGGCGAGCAGTTGTACGACAGCAGCTTGCCCGGGAACTGCTTGTGGATCGCTTCCGCGAACTTCTTCGCGTACTCGAGATCCGGCTTGCCGGTTTCGCACCAGATCAGGTCGGCATACGGCGCGTACGCGAGACCGCGCGAGATCGCCTGCTCGAGGCCCGGCTTCGTGCGGAAGAAGCCTTCCACCGTGCGCTCGCCAGTCAGGAACGGCTTGTCGTTGTCGTCGACGTCGGACGTGATCAGGTCGGCCGCTTCCGCGTCGGTCCGTGCGACCAGCACGGTCGGCGTGCCCATCACGTCAGCCGCGAGACGCGCAGCCGACAGCTTCGCGACGGCTTCGCGCGTCGGCACGAGCACCTTGCCGCCCATGTGGCCGCACTTCTTCACCGACGCGAGCTGGTCTTCGAAGTGGACGCCCGAGGCGCCTGCCTCGATCATCGCCTTCATCAGTTCGAACGCGTTCAGCACGCCGCCGAAACCGGCTTCCGCGTCGGCCACGATCGGCGCGAAGAAATCGACATAGCCTTCGTCGCCCGGGTTCTTGCCTTCCGACCACTGGATCTGGTCGGCGCGCGTCAGCGTGTTGTTGATGCGCTTCACGACCAGCGGCACCGAGTTGGCGGGGTACAGCGACTGGTCCGGGTACATTTCGCCCGCGACGTTCGCGTCGCCGGCAACTTGCCAGCCGGACAGGTAGATGGCCTTCAGGCCGGCCTTCACCTGCTGCATCGCCTGGTTGCCGGTCAACGCGCCGAGTGCGTTGACGAACGGCTCGTTGTTGATGAGGCTCCACAGCTTTTCCGCGCCGTGCTTGGCCAGCGTGTGCTCGATGGGGATCGAGCCGCGCAGGCGGACCACGTCCTCGGCCGAGTAGCCGCGCTTGATGCCCTTCCAGCGCGGATCGGTTTCCCATTGCCTTTGCAGTTCCTGTGCCTGTTGCTGACGCGACATGATGAGCTCCTTGATGCTGTGTGTTGCCAAATGGTTCGAATCTGACGGTGGTGATGCCGTTCTCGAAGCGGGGGAGCGATGCGTTCCGTTTCGCGAAGTCTTGTATAAGAGTTTAGGCAAATCGACTGACGCGAAACAGCGGCTGTCTCAGGAAGTGCGTAAATTTTTAGTTGTTTTTAATCAATATCTTGAATGTGCAATTTCGGGATAAGAAATGATTTTTCCCATCCCGCAATCGCACGGGTTGTGCCACGCAACATGATTTTTTACGACGCAAAAAAATTTTCCGCATCGTGAAATGTGCCGCGGGGCGAAAAAAAACCGGCGCAAGTGCGCCGGTTGGCTGGATTGGCGGGGGACGCCATCCGTGGGGCGGCCAGCGGCCGCCCGTGCGTGCTTACGACGCGGAATTGCCGCGGCGCGGGCCGCTGCTGCGCTGGCCGTCGCGACGCGGGCCGCCGTCACGGCTGCCGCCCGGCTTGCCGCTCCAGCCGCCGCCATTGCCGCCGCCGTAGCTGCGGCCGTTGCCGCCATGACCGCCGCCCGGCTTGCCGCCGAAACGACGGCCGCCGCCGTTACCGCCGCCCGGACGGCCACGGCCGCCGGTGCCGCCGTTGCGCGGGGGAGCCTTGCGCGGCTCGAAGCCTTCGATCACGTTGACCGGCAGCGGCGCGCGCACGAAGCGCTCGATGCGCTTGAGCGCGCCCTGTTCGGCGTGGTGCACGAGGCTCACCGCGGTGCCCGAACGGCCTGCACGGCCCGTACGGCCGATACGGTGCACGTAGTCTTCCGCGAACTTCGGCAGGTCGTAGTTGAACACGTGCGTGATGCCCGGGATGTCGATGCCGCGTGCCGCGACGTCGGTCGCGACCAGCACGCGCACGCGGCGCTCGCGCAGCGCACGGATCGTGCGGTTACGCGCGCCCTGCGGCAGGTCGCCGTGCAGCGCCGCCGACTCGAAGCCAGCGTCGGCAAGACGGCCGGCGAGCTGGTCGGCGTCGATCTTGGTCGCCGTGAAGATGATCGCCTGGTCGAGCGCGTCGTCGCGCAGCAGGTGATCGAGCAGGCGATCCTTGTGGTCGCGGTCGTCGACGTAGTGCACGGTCTGCGCGATGTTCGCGCGCGACTCGAGGCGCTGCTGGATCTCGATGCGCTCGGGATCCTTCAGCAGGCGGCTCGTCAGCGAACCGATCTTGCCGTCGAGCGTGGCCGAGAACAGCATCGTCTGGCGCGTCGCGGGCGTCGCGGCGACGATCGTTTCGATATCGTCGATGAAGCCCATGTCGAGCATGCGGTCGGCTTCGTCGAGCACGAGCATCTTCAGCTCGGACAGGTCGATACGGCCGCGCTCGAGGTGGTCGAGCAGGCGGCCCGGCGTGGCAACCAGGATTTCGGGGTTCTTCGCGAGCAGCATCAGCTGCTGGCCGTAGGCGACGCCGCCGAGGATGCTGACCGTGCGCAGGCGCTTCAGGTGCTTGCCGTAGGTCGATGCGGCCGTGGTGACCTGCATCGCGAGTTCGCGGGTCGGCGTCAGCACGAGCAGGCCCGGGCGCGCGACGGGTTGCGGGCGGCGCACGCGGCGGTCACCCTGGTTCGGCTCACGCGGTGCGCGCGGTTGCTGCGCCAGCGTCTTCTGGAGCTGCGCGAAACGTTCGATCGCGGGCAGCATGAATGCGGCCGTCTTGCCCGAACCGGTCGGGCTCGACACCAGCAGGTCGCGGCCGGCGATGCCGGCCGGAATCGCGCGCTGCTGGACCGGCGTCGGCTTCACATAGCCGGCGGCCTCCAGCGCGGAGACGATCTCCGGCGACAACCCGAGCGACGCGAAGCTCGGCTCGTCCGACGCCGGTTCGACCGCGGCCGGTACGGCGGCGTCGTCGAGACCGAGCGCCTGGTCGGCGATCGCGTTGAGCGGGCTGGAGTTGATGCTCGAAGTCATAACAATCCTTGAAACACAGTGGGTGAAACGTCGGCGCCAATCGCGCATACCCAAGTCGTCGGATTCAGCGAGCAAATCGGGAAACGGGTGCAATCCGCCGAACAGTCGGCGGATGAGGCATTAGAAGCTGTTTTGGGTGCGGCGCGCTTCAGGAGCGGGGCCGCCAGCCTGATAAGTGACGACCGCGAGGGTCGAAGCAGGAGGGGACAGGTTCTAAACCGGATTGGAGCTTAACGCTACGAGGCGTCTGGCCGGAACGGCTTGCGAGCCGAGCGCGGGAGGTGACGCAGGCCGCATTATAAAGAGATTTGCTGCGCTGCGCCACTGATTTGATTGCCTATTGCGAAGGGCGTGGTTCGGTCAGGAAGCCGTGCCGTTTTTCAGCGATTCGACGAGTTCGATGTACTGCTGCTTCGCCGCATCCTGCGACGTGCCCTTCAGCGCATCCCATGCGTCGTACTTGTATTTGCCGACGATGTCGGTGAAGCCGGGCTTGTCGCCGTGCGCATCGCCGTCGGTCGCCTGCTTGAAGAGCGCGTACAGGCGCAGCAGGGTCAGGTTGCCTGGCCGTTCCGTCAGTTGCTTGACGTCGATCTGGGCCTGGTCGAATTGGGCGGTGAGTTCGCTCATCGGGTGTCTCCGTAAGGGTTTCAGGTCGGGCGATCTTAACAAGCGGGCCGCCGCGCGGGGTCGAGCGATCCTTCCAAACCGCCGCCGGCGCCGAGCGCGCGCACAGATCGGGCCCGATCGCCCGTGGGAGCGGGGCGCCGCATTACAATGTCGGCCATGACGCAAACAGTGCTCCTCGCCATCGATACGTCGACCGAATACTGCTCGGTCGCGCTGCTGCGCTCGGCCCATGCCGACGACGCCGTTTCCACCCCGCAAACCTGGGTCCGCCACGAACTGACGGGCGCCGTGTCGAGCACGCGCGTGCTGCCGGCGATCCAGGCGCTTTTCGCCGAATCCGGGCTGACGCTCGCCGATTGCGACGCGATCGCATTCGGCGCGGGCCCCGGTTCGTTCACGGGCCTGCGCACCGCGACCGGCATTACCCAGGGCCTCGCATTCGGGCGCGGGCTGCCGGTCGTGCCGATCGGCACGCTGCTCGCGTGCGCGGAGCACGCGCGGCTGCGCGCGCCCGGCACGACCCGCGTGCTTGCCGCGCTGGACGCGCGGATGGACGAAGCCTACTGGGCGGACTTCGCGTGGGACGACAGCGCCGGCGACTGGCGCACGGTGCATCCGGCGTCGCTCGACGCGCCGGGCGCCGTCGGCGTGCCCGACGCGCCGTTCACGCTCGCGGGCAATGCGGCTGCCGCGTTCGGCGCGCAGTTGCCGGCCGCGGCGCGCGCGGCCGTGATCGACGGCGAAGCATTGCCGCATGCGCTGGCGGTCGCGCATGCCGCGCTGCGCGCGTTCCGCGCCGGGCGCACGGTGCCGGCCGATCAGGCGGCGCCCGAATACGTGCGCGACAAGGTCGCGCAGACGACTGCCGAGCGGGTTGCGGCACGGGCCGCGCAGACGGGCGGGGCGAAGGGATGACGGGTGTACTGCTGAGCGACCGCTATCTGGCGCCGATGACGGATGCCGATCTCGACGAGGTCGTCGCGATCGAGCAGGTCGCGTACGAATTCCCGTGGAGCCGCGGCAACTTCGAGGATTCGTTGCGCAACGGCTATCTGGGCGTGTGCATGCGGCACGTGACCGGTTCGCTGATCGGCTATTGCGTGCTGATGCCCGTGGTCGACGAGATGCATCTGCTGAACCTGTGCGTCGCGCCGGACGCGCAGCGTGCGGGCGCGGGCCTCGCACTGCTGCGCGAGGCCGTGCGCATATCGCGCGCGGAGCGGCTCGACGGCGTGCTGCTCGAGGTGCGGCCGTCCAATCCGCGCGCGATCCATCTGTACGAGCGGTTCGGCTTCGTGACGATCGGCCGGCGCAAGAATTACTATCCGGCGAAGCATCGTAGCCGCGAGGACGCGATCGTGATGCGTCTGACGCTGAACAAGGACGAAGGGGGCGCGCATGGCGTGGGCTGAAGCATCGCTCGAGGAAATGGGCCTCGCGCAGATCTGGGTGCGGCGCGGGCAGCGCGCGGCAGCCGACGCGCCCGCCGTGGCGCAAACCGCTGCGGCGGACGACGTTTCCGCTGGCGCATCCGATCCGCCGGTGCGCGCGCTGCGTGCACCGGTGAAAGACGATGCGCCGCCGGCCGTCGTGCGTGCCGCCGAGGCTTCGCCGGCTCGCGAGTCGGGCATACCGGCTTCGGGCATACCGGCGCGCCGTGTCGTCGATGGCGATCGCGCGCTCGCGCCGGTGGGTTCCGCCGATGCAATGCCGCCGATGGACGACGCGCCGCCTGCCGGAGAAGACGATTTCGCGTGGTTCGACGCGGCGCCGCCGGGCGAGCCCGCGCCGGCCGCCGAATCGCGTCCCGCCGCAACGTCGGTTGCGATGCTCGACTGGGATGCGCTGGCCGCGCGCGTGCGCGACTGCACGCACTGCCGGCTGTGCGAGAAGCGGACCAACACCGTGTTCGGCGTCGGCGATCGTGAAGCGGACTGGATGCTGATCGGCGAAGCGCCGGGCGAGAACGAGGACAAGCAGGGCGAGCCGTTCGTCGGCCAGGCCGGCAAGTTGCTCGACAACATGCTGCAGTCGCTGGCGCTCAAGCGCGGCGACAACGTGTACATCGCGAACGTGATCAAGTGCCGGCCGCCCGGCAACCGCAACCCGGAACCGGACGAGGTCGCAAGTTGCGAGCCTTATCTGCAGCGCCAGGTCGCGCTGGTGAAGCCGAAGCTGATCGTCGCGCTCGGGCGCTTCGCCGCGCAGACGTTGCTGAAGACCGACGCCAGCATCGCGTCGCTGCGCGGCCGCGTGCATGCGTACGAAGGTGTGCCGGTGATCGTCACCTACCACCCGGCGTATCTGCTGCGCAGCCTGCAGGACAAGTCGAAGGCGTGGGCCGACCTGTGCCTCGCGCGCGACACGTTCCAGCGCGCAGAGGGTAGCGACGCGAACGGGCCGGCCGGGCAATGACGACCGGCGCGGCGTTCGCATTCGTCGATACGCTGCGTGACGCCGCGGTTCGCGATCTCGGCTGGCTGCTCGCGAGCCCGAGCCTGCTGACCGCGGCACCCGGTGCGCCGCTCGCGCATCCGTGGGCGGATGCGGCCGGACAGTCGGCCGTCGAGGCCTGGCTCGCCGCGCTCGATGCGGAGCCCGAGCCGCTGCACCGCGCGCTCGCCGGGTTGCGGCCCACACGGCTCGGCCGCTACGCCGAATGCCTGCTCGAGTATTTCCTCACGCACGGACCGTCGCTGCGGCTCGTCGCGGCCAATCTCCCGCTGCGCAGCAACGGCCTGACGCTCGGCGAAGTCGATTTTCTCGTCGATGCGCCTGACGGGCAGCGCCTGCACTGGGAACTCGCGGTGAAGTGCTATCTGTGCGCGCCGGTGCGCGACGGCGCGTCGCTCGCCGACTTCGTCGGGCCCAATCTCGTCGACCGGTTCGACCGCAAGCGCCGCCGGCTGCTCGACCACCAGCTTCGGCTCGGTGATCGCGCCGGGTTTGCGCTGCTCGGTTACGGTGCGCCGTCCGACGCGCAGATGTTCATCAGGGGCTGGCTGTTCTATCCGCACGGCGTGCCGTTGCCGCCGGTATCCGCCGAAATCACGCCGGATCATCCGCGCGGTTTCTGGCTGACGCACGCGCAGTGGCCGGCGTGGGTGGCCGCGCAGCGTGCCGGTGTTGCGTGGAGCGTGTTGCCGCGGCTTGCGTGGCTCGCGCCGCGGCGCGTTGCCGCCGGCGCGGGCTTCGAACCCGAACCGCTCGCGGCCGCACTCGAGCTGCCGCCCGTGCTGGCGACGCGTCGGGCTCCCGACCTGATCGGCATCCATGAGAAGGGCGGCGATGGCACGTGGCGCGAGACGGCACGCGGCTTCGTCGTGCCGGACGACTGGCCGGCGCGCGCGCAGGCGTTCGCGGCGCAGGACGACTGACGCCGCGTCAGGCGCCGCTTACCACCAGCGATGGAAGTGATGGACAGGGCCGACGCCGTGGCCGACGTCGAGGCGGCCGCTCGCGGCGATCGCGCCGGTCAGGTAGGCCTTCGCTTCGCGCACCGCGCTTTCGAGGTCGGGCTGCTGCGGCAGCAGCGCGGCGATTGCCGACGACAGCGTGCAGCCCGTGCCGTGCGTGTTGCTGACCGGCACGCGCGGCCCGTCGAGCCGCACGGTGCGCGCCGCATCGACGAGCCAGTCGGGGCTCGCGGACGCGTCGGGCAGGTGGCCGCCTTTCATCAGCACGGCACGCGCGCCCATCTGCAGCAGCGCACGGCCTTGCCGGACCATGTCGTCTTCGGTGGTCGCGGGTGCGTCGCCGAGCAGCGCGGCCGCTTCGGGCAGGTTCGGCGTGACGACGGTCGCCAGCGGCAGCAGCGCGTCGCGCAGCGCGTCGACCGCGTCGGGTGCGAGCAGCGCGTGCGAACTCTTCGAGATCATCACCGTGTCGAGCACGACGAAACGCGGCGCGTAACGGCGCAGCGCGTCGGCCACCGCGTGCACGATCGCCGCGTTCGCGAGCATCCCGATCTTGACCGCGTCGATGCGGATGTCGTCGAACACCGCGTCGAGCTGCGCGGTCACGAACGCGGCGTCCGGCGCGTGCACGCCCGTCACGCCGCGCGTGTTCTGCGCGGTCAGCGCGGTGATCACGCTGGCGCCATACGCGCCGAGTGCCGAAAACGTCTTCAGGTCGGCCTGGATGCCTGCGCCGCCGCCCGAATCGGAGCCGGCGATCGTCAGGATGTTGGGTATCGGGTGCGTCATGATGGCAACGCGCCGGTTCGAAGACCGGCGCTGGCGGACGGAAACGGGAAGTGTAGCGTCAGTGCCGCGATTCGCCGATCAGCGCGACCGAGTCGAACTGACGCTGGTTCGCCTGGTGGCGACGCATCACGAGCCACATCGTCAGGCAGACGAACGTGCCGAACAGCACGATCACGACGCCGACCGGCACGTCGAGCCACACGAGCACCGCATACAGGCACAGCATCACGAGCACCGACAGGTTCTCGTTGAAGTTCTGCACCGCGATCGAATGGCCGGCCGACAGCAGCACGTGGCCGCGATGCTGCAGCAGCGCGTTCATCGGCACGACGAAGTAGCCCGACAGCGCGCCGACGCAGATCAGGAAGATGTACGCGACGATCAGGTAGAACGGCATGCGCAGGTGGCCGAAGTGCACGGCCCAGTTCGACGGGAACAGGTCGCGCGTGTAGAACGCCATCAGCATCACCGCGATGCCCATGATGATGCCGACGGGCAGCACGGTCAGCGACTTCTTCAGCGGGATCCGGGCGGCGGCGGCGATCGCGCCGGCCGCGACGCCGACCGCGACCACGGCCTGCAGGATCGCGCCTTCCGACAGCGACATGCCGAGCGACACCTCGGCCCATTTCAGCACGATGAACTGCAGCGTCGCGCCCGCGCCCCAGAACAGCGTCGTGACCGCCAGCGAGATCTGGCCGAGCTTGTCGCGCCACAGCACCATGAAGCAGTCGGCGAAATCCGTGAGGAGCTTGACCGGGCCGCGTTCCTGCTTCGGATAGCGGGCGCCCGTATCGGGAATGCGCAGGTTGAACAGCGCGGCGATCACGTAGATCGCCATGATGATCGCCATCGCCGCTTCTGCAGGCGTGCCGATCCAGGCGGGCGTGTGCGCGATCACGTGCGATGCGATGTGCGGGCTGATCAGCGCGCCGCCCAGCACGGTGCCGAGGATGATCGAGCTGACGGTCGTGCCTTCGATCCAGCCGTTCGCGGCGACCAGCCGGTCGGCCGGCAGCAGCTCGGTGAGAATCCCGTATTTTGCGGGCGAGTAGGCCGCCGCGCCAAACCCGACGATCCCGTACGCGATCAGCGGGTGGGCGCCGAACAGCATGATCAGGCAGCCGACCACCTTGATCGAGTTGGTGATGAACATCACGCGCCCCTTCGGGCGCGAATCCGCGAACGCACCGACATACGCCGCCAACACCACATAGGACAACACGAAGAACAGCTTCAGCAGCGGTGTCATCCAGTTGGGGGCGTGGAGGTCTTTCAGCAGGGCGATGGCGGCGATGAGGAGCGCATTGTCGGCCAGCGACGAGAAAAACTGCGCGGCCATGATGGTGTAAAAACCTTTTTTCATCTGATGCGATGCTTTCGTCGCTGCGGCAGGGCCGCGTAGGCCGCCTGATATGCGATCGGCTTATTCCGTTCGAAATGGGTTGTGCGCACGGCTTTATAACATGAAAATACGCCAATTCGGACTAGCAAGATTCCCCGATCGTTCCGCAAGTTGTCGGCTTCAGTGCTCAAAAGGCGCGGTAAGCTGATGATTCGCAAGCGTCTTTACGTAAATTTCCCATGCCGCGCCCGATCTCCGCCACCATCCACACCGCCGCTCTCGCGAACAATCTCTCCGTCGTCCGCCGCTTTGCCGGCCCGTCCAAGGTCTGGGCGGTCGTCAAGGCCAACGCGTACGGCCACGGTCTCGCCCGTGCGTTTCCCGGCCTGCGCGGCACCGACGGCTTCGGCCTGCTCGACCTCGACGAGGCCGTGAAGCTGCGCGAGCTCGGCTGGGCCGGCCCGATCCTGCTGCTCGAAGGGTTCTTCCGGTCGACCGACATCGACGTGATCGACCGCTACAGCCTGACGACGACCGTCCACAACGACGAGCAGATGCGGATGCTGGAAACGGCGCGGCTGTCGAAGCCCGTCAACGTGCAGCTCAAGATGAACAGCGGGATGAACCGGCTCGGCTACGTGCCGGAAAAATACCGCGCGGCCTGGGAGCGCGCCCGCGCGTGCCCCGGTATCGGCCAGATCACGTTGATGACCCATTTTTCGGACGCGGACAACGAGCGCGGCGTCGCCGAGCAGCTCGCGACGTTCGAGCGCGGCGCGGAAAACATCGCCGGTGCACGAAGTCTCGCGAACTCGGCCGCCGTACTGTGGCATCCGGATACGCACTTCGACTGGGTGCGGCCGGGGATCGTGCTGTACGGCGCGTCGCCGTCCGGGCTGTCGTCCGATATCGCCGACACGGGGCTGAAGCCCGCGATGACGCTCGCGTCCGAGTTGATCGCGGTGCAAACGATCGCGAAGGGCCAGGCCATCGGCTATGGCTCGACGTTCTCCGCGCAGGCGCAGATGCGGATCGGCGTCGTCGCGTGCGGCTACGCGGACGGCTATCCGCGCGTCGCGGCCGAAGGCACGCCCGTGATCGTCGACGGCATCCGTACGCGGATCGTCGGCCGCGTGTCGATGGACATGATTACCGTCGACCTGACCCCGTGCCCGCAGGCCGGCGTCGGTGCGCGCGTCGAGCTGTGGGGCAACGCACTGCCGATCGACGACGTCGCCCGTCATTGCGGCACGATCGGCTACGAGCTGATGTGCGCGGTCGCCGGCCGCGTGCCGGTGCGCGCGGAATAAGGGCGTCGCGCGTGGCCAAACAGAAAACCGTCTACGTCTGCAGCGAGTGCGGCGGGCAGAGCCCGAAGTGGCAGGGGCAGTGTCCGTCGTGCCAGGCCTGGAACACGCTGGTCGAATCGGTCCCCGAGACGCCGTCGGCCCACCGTTTCCAGTCGCTCGCGAAGCGGGCGCCGGTACAGCGGCTCGTCGACATCGAGGCGGCCGACGTGCCGCGCTTCTCGACCGGCATCGGCGAATTCGACCGCGTGCTCGGCGGCGGGCTGGTCCCCGGCGGCGTCGTGCTGATTGGCGGCGACCCGGGCATCGGCAAGTCGACGCTGCTGCTGCAGTCGCTCGCGGACATCGCGAGCGAACGGCGCGCGCTCTATATCAGCGGCGAGGAATCGGCCGCGCAGATCGCGTTGCGCGCGCAACGGCTTGCGCTGCTCGACGGCGGCACGCCGGCGGCCGAGCTGCAGCTGCTCGCCGAGATCCAGCTCGAAAAGATCCAGGCCGCGATCGACGCGGAGCGGCCGGACGTGGCCGTGATCGACTCGATCCAGACCGTCTATTCGGAGGCGCTCACGTCGGCGCCGGGCTCGGTCGCGCAGGTGCGCGAATGCGCGGCGCAGCTCACGCGTATCGCGAAACAGTCGGGCACCGCGATCATCATGGTCGGGCACGTGACGAAGGAGGGCAACCTCGCCGGCCCGCGCGTGCTCGAGCACATCGTCGACACGGTGCTGTATTTCGAGGGCGACACGCATTCGTCGTTCCGGCTCGTGCGGGCGTTCAAGAACCGCTTCGGCGCGGTCAACGAACTCGGCGTGTTCGCGATGACCGAGCGCGGGCTGCGCGGCGTCGCGAATCCGTCCGCGCTGTTCCTGTCGCAGCACGAGCAGGTCGTGCCCGGCTCGTGCGTGCTCGTCACGCAGGAAGGCACGCGCCCGCTGCTCGTCGAAATCCAGGCGCTCGTCGATACCGCGCACGTGCCGAATCCGCGCCGGCTCGCGGTCGGCCTCGAGCAGAACCGGCTCGCGATGCTGCTCGCGGTGCTGCACCGGCACGCGGGGATCGCGTGCTTCGACCAGGACGTGTTCCTCAATGCAGTGGGCGGCGTGAAGATCACCGAGCCGGCCGCCGACCTCGCGGTGCTGCTCGCGATTCACTCGTCGATGCGCAACAAGGCGTTGCCGAAGGGGTTGTTCGTGTTCGGTGAAGTGGGGCTGGCTGGCGAAATCCGGCCGTCCCCGCGCGGGCAGGAGCGGTTGCGCGAGGCGGCGAAGCTCGGCTTCACGTCCGCGCTGATCCCGAAGGCGAATGCGCCGAAACAGCCGATCGAAGGGCTGAACGTGATGGCCGTCGAGAGGATCGAGCAGGCGATCGACCGCGTGCGCGATCTCGAATGATCGGCCCGACAGCCGCGCGGGCTGTGCCTGTCGACGATCTGTCGCGTAATTCTATGTAAAGAATATGTAGGCTGCTGTAACCCGCCGGACATTGCTTTTCCCTATCCTTTGCCGGATTGTCGAACCGCGCAATGCGAAGGGAACCTATGTTGAAATCGTATGGGGAAGCGCCTGGCGGACGCCTTTACAACCTGCGCGGCTGTCGCGTGTCGGAGCCGATTCGCCAGCCCTGGGGCGGCGGATGCCGGATCGTCGAATGGATCGACGACGAAGGGCGCCTGGCGCGCAAGGTCGTGTCCGAGGACGTGACCGAGGCGGAGGTCGCCGCAGCGATCAGGCGGCCGACCGAAGGGCGCCGGTATCTGATGGGTGACGACGAGCAGATGCCGCGCGACACGCTGCCGCGGCGCTGAGCCGGCAGGCGGCGAGCGGCCCGCGAACCGACGAGCGACGGCAATAAACAGGCCGGGCCAGTGTGCCCGGCCTTGTTGCATCCGGGCCCTGTGCGGGCTCGATGGTTTGTCGACGAACCCGTTCGCCGGCGTGCCGGGCTGGCGCACCGGCCGGCGGTACAGCAGCCGCGTTCAGCCGATCTGCTCGAGTTCTTCGTGCGCGGCGAGCCAGTCGGCCTCGACCGTTTCGAGACGCGTGTTGACATCGCCGAGCTTGCGGATCGCATCGGTCAGCTCCGCCTTGCGCGCGGCCTCGTAGCTCGCCGGATCGGCGACGAACGCGTCGAGGCGCGCCTTCTCCGCATGCAGCGTCTCCATTTCCTTTTCGAGCTTCGTGATGCGCGACTGCAGCGGCTTTTTCAACACCGACAGGCGCTGCCGCTCCTCGGCGGCCTGACGCTTCTGGTCCTTGCGGTTCGCCGCGGCACCCGCGCCCGACGCAGCCGCGCTGTCGGCCTTCGCGGCCGCGCGCTGCTCGGCCGCGTGCTGCAGCAGCCAGTCGCGGTAGTCGTCGAGGTCGCCGTCGAACGGCTGCAGCCGGTGCTTCGCGACCAGCATGAACTGGTCGGTCGTCGCGCGCAGCAGGTGGCGATCGTGCGATACGAGGATCAGCGTGCCCTCGAACTGCGCGAGCGCCATCGTCAGCGCGTGGCGCGTTTCGAGGTCGAGGTGGTTCGTCGGTTCGTCGAGCAGCAGCAGGTTCGGCTTCTGCCAGATGATCAGCGCGAGCGCGAGGCGCGCTTTCTCGCCGCCCGAGAACGGGCCGACGGCGCTTGTCGCCATGTCGCCCGAAAAATTGAAGCCGCCCAGGAAATCGCGCAGCTCCTGCTCGCGTGTGTCGGGCGCGAGCCGCGCGAGATGCGCGAGCGGCGAATCGTCCTCGCGCAGCGTTTCGAGCTGGTGCTGTGCGAAATAGCCGATCGTCAGCCCCTTGCCCTCGCGGACGTCGCCCGACAGCGGCGCGAGCGTGCCGGCGAGCGTCTTGATCAGCGTCGACTTGCCCTGGCCGTTCGCGCCGAGCAGGCCGATGCGCTGCCCGTTCTGGATCGACAGCGCCACGCGTTCGACGATCGGGATGTCCGCGCCGTTGTCGCCATGGTAGCCACAGCGGACGTCTTCCATCACCATCATCGGGTTCGGCGCGGCGTCGGGCGTGCGGAATTCGAACGTGAACGGCGATGCGATGTGCGCGGGCGCGATCAGCTCCATCTTCTCGAGCGCCTTCATCCGGCTTTGCGCCTGCTTGGCCTTGGTGGCCTTGGCCTTGAAGCGGTCGACGAAGCTCTGCAGGTGCTCGATCGTCTTCTGCTGCTTTTCGTATGCGTTTTGCTGCAGCGCCAGTTGCTGCGCGCGCAGCACTTCGAATTGCGAGTAGTTGCCGCCGTAGCGCTTCACCTGGCGGTTTTCCAGATGCAGCGTGACGTTGCAGATCGAATCGAGGAATTCGCGGTCGTGCGAGATCACGACGAGCGTGCCGGGGTAGCGGTGCAGCCAGTCTTCGAGCCAGACGATCGCGTCGAGGTCGAGGTGGTTGGTCGGTTCGTCGAGCAGCAGCAGGTCGGAGCGGCACATCAGCGCCTGCGCGAGGTTCAGGCGCATGCGCCAGCCGCCGGAGAAGCTGGCGACGGGTTCGCGTGTCTGGGCGAGCGAGAAGCCGAGGCCGAGCAGCAGCGCTTCGGCGCGGGCGGGCGCGGTGTAGCCGTCGGCGTCGGCGAAGGCCGCGTGCGCGTCGGCTTCGGCGGCGCCGTCATGCGCGGCGGAAGCGGCGGCGATGCGCGCGTCGATCTCGCGCAGCGCGGCGTCGCCGTCGAGCGTGTAATCGAGCGCCGAGCGGTCGACCGCAGGCGTTTCCTGCGACACATGGGCGATTCGCCACGACGGCGGCATCGCGAAATCGCCGGCATCCGAGTGCAGCTCGCCGCGCAGGACCGCGAACAGCGTCGACTTGCCGGCGCCGTTCGCGCCGATCAGGCCGGCTTTCTCGCCGGGATTGAGCACGAACGAGGTCGACTCGAACAGCGGCTTGGTGCCGCGCGCTAGGCTGAACTGATTGAAACGGATCACGGCGGAAATGACTGGCGAAAACCGCTATTCTAGACTGCGCGCCGCTCGTGCCGGGCATCGGCCGCTCGGCGGATGCCGCAACGGCGCGATTTCGCCTAGACTCCACGTCGATCCGGTTTCGTAAAAGGAGTGCCCGATGTCCACCCTGTATTCGTTCAACGCTGAGACGCTCGCCGGTGCGCCGGTTTCGCTCGACGCGTATCGCGGCAAGGTGCTGCTGATCGTCAACACCGCGAGCGAGTGCGGTTTCACGCCGCAATACGCGGGCCTGCAGAAGCTGTACGACCAGTACGCGGCGCGCGGCTTCTTCGTGCTCGGCTTCCCGTGCAACCAGTTCGGCAAGCAGGAGCCCGGCGACGCCGCGCAGATCGGCGCGTTCTGCGAGCGCAATTACGGCGTCACGTTCCCGATGTTCGCGAAGATCGACGTGAAGGGCGATCATGCGCATCCGCTGTATCGCTACCTGACCGACGAGGCGCCCGGCATTCTCGGCCTCAAGGCGATCAAGTGGAATTTCACGAAATTCCTGATCGACCGCGAAGGGCGCATCGTCAAGCGCTATGCGCCGTCGACCAAGCCCGACGAAATCGCCGCGGATATCGACAAGCTGCTGTGACGGCGGGCGGCGGCGTGTGCGGCGCCGGTGCGAATCGCACGGGCGCTGCCGGCCTCCGGGCGGTTACAGGATCGGCGCGAACAGCCGCGCGACGTGCATCGCGATCCGCCGCCATGCGGGCGACCGGCGGTATTCGTTCGCATCGACCTCGTACGCCTGCGCGAAATCGGCATCGAGCATCGTCTCGACCTCGTCGGCGAATGCGCGGTCGACGGTCAGCACCATGATCTCGAAGTTGAGGCGGAACGAGCGGTTGTCGAGATTCGCGCTGCCGATCGCCGCCGCGATGCGGTCGATCAGCACGACCTTCTGGTGCAGGAAGCCGGGCCGGTAGCGGAACACCTTGACGCCCGCATCGACCAGGTCGCGCGCGTACAGCTTCGACGCCTCGAACACCACGTAGTGATCGCGCCGGCTCGGGATCAGGATGCGCACGTCGACGCCGCGCATCACGGCGAGCTTCAGCGCGGCGATCACGGCTTCGTCGGGGACGAGATACGGCGTGGTGATCCAGACCCGCTCGCGCGCGGCATTGATCGCCTCGACGAAGAACAGCGAGCCGGTTTCCTGCTTGTCGGCCGGCCCCATCGGCACCGCGAGGCAATGCATGTCGTCGCCGGGCTGTGCGGGCGGCGGCAGCGCGAGCGGCGGTAGCTTCTGCGTCGCCCAGTGCCAGTCTTCGGCGAACACGTACTGGATGCTCGCGACCACCGGGCCGCGAATCTCGATGTGCGTGTCGCGCCAGGGCGACAGGCGCGGCTTCGCGCCGAGATATTCGACGCCGACGTTGTGGCCGCCGACGAACGCGCGATTGCCGTCGACGACGACGATCTTGCGATGATTGCGGAAGTTGAGCTGGAAGCGGTTCACGAACTTGCGATTGGTCGCGAACGGATGGACCTCGACGCCGCCCCGGCGCAGCGCGTCGACGTAGCTGTGCGGCAGGTCGAAACTGCCGATGCTGTCGTACAGCAGGCAGCAGCGCACGCCGGCCGCCGCGCGCGCCAGCAGCGAGTCGCGCAGCATCTGGCCGAGCGCATCGTCGCGCACGATGAAGAACTGGACGACCACGTAGTCGCGCGCGGCGTCGATCGCCGACAGGATCGCCGAGAACGTCGCGTCGCCGTTCACGAGCGTGCGCACCGAATTGCCGCCGAGGAACGGCATGCCGCCGAGCCGCGTGAGCGCGAGCACGGCGGCCTGGCCGAGCGCGTCGGCGGCCGGCCCGTCTGTCGCGTCCGTTGCGTCGGTGCTGAGCCACGGTGAGCGCGGTGTGTGCGTGCGCAACAGTTCGAGCTCGTGGCGCCGTGCGTCGACGTAGCCGGAGAACTTGCTGCGGCCGAGGAACAGGTACGGAACGAGCGTCAGGTACGGCATCGCGGCGAGCGAGACGGCCCACGCGATCGCGCCCTGCGACGTGCGCGTGTTCATGATCGCGTGGCACGCCGCGACGATCCCGAGCACGTGGATGGTCAGGATCAGGGTGCCGAGATGTAGCCAGTCGAGGGTCATGGGCGCGTGACGGACTCCTGAGGTCGTGCGGCGCGGCGGCCGCTTACGCGCATCTTACCCAACCGTGCGGCGCAGCGGTGCGCCGCACGGTTGGGGAGCCGGGAAGCTCAGGCCTTGCGCGGCAGGTCCGACGCCTGGATCAGGAACACGGTGTCGTCGCCCGCGCTGGTGGGCAGCCACGTGAGTTCGAGGCCGCCGAACGCAGCTTCGACGTGCTCGCGCTCGTTGCCGATCTCGACGACGAGCACGCCGTCGTCGTGCAGCCAGCGGTGCGCTTCGGCGACGATGCGTCGCACGATGTCCATCCCGTCCTCGCCGCCCGCGAGCGCCATCTCCGGCTCGTGCCGGTATTCGGGCGGCAGCGCGGCCATCGACGACGCGTTCACGTACGGCGGGTTCGTCAGGATCACGTCATAACGTGCGCCGGGGTCGGTACGGAACGCGGGCAGCGGCGCGTAGAGGTCGCCGCGGTGCAGCGCGATGCGGTCTTCAAGGCCGTAGTCGCGCACGTTGATCTCCGCGACTTCGAGTGCCTTGTCGGACAGGTCGACCGCATCGATCTCGGCGTTCGGGAACGCGCTCGCCGCGAGGATCGCGAGGCAGCCGGAGCCCGTGCACAGTTCGAGCACCGCGCCGACCTGCTCGGGATCGGCCACATACGGCTGCAGCCCGTCGTCGAGCAGTTCGCCGATGAACGAGCGCGGCACGATCACGCGTTCGTCGACGTAGAAGCGGTGGCCATGCATCCACGCTTCATGCGTGAGATACGCGGCCGGCACACGATCGGTCGCGCGCCGTTCGATCACGGCGAGCACGGCCGCGATTTCGTCGGGCAGCAGCCGCGCGTCGAGGAACGGCTCGAGCGTGTCGAGCGGCAGGTCGAGCGTACGCAGCACGAGGTAGGCCGCTTCGTCGTACGCATTGTCGGAGCCGTGGCCGAATGCGAGCTTCGCCTTCGAGAAGCGCGTGACCGCATAGCGCAGCAGGTCGCGAACAGTGGCAAAAGGTGTCGTCATGCGAGGCTCCATCAGGCGATCAGTTGTTCGAGCACGCGGCGGTACACGTTCTTGAGCGGGTCGACGAAGCGCACTTCGATGTGCTCGTCGATCTTGTGGATGCTGCCGTTCGGCGGGCCGAACTCGATCACCTGCGGGCAGATGCGCGCGATGAAACGGCCGTCCGACGTGCCGCCGGTGGTCGACAGCTCGGTCGTGATGCCGGTCTCGGTGCGGATTGCGTTTTCCAGCGCATTCGACAGTTCGCCGCGCGGCGTCAGGAACGGCAGGCCGCTCACCGACCACTTCAGCGTGTATTCGAGGCCGTGCTTGTCGAGGATCGCGTGCACGCGTGCCTGCAGGCCCTCGACCGTGCTCGCGGTCGAGAACCGGAAGTTGAACAGCAGGTCGGCGTGGCCGGGGATCACGTTGGTCGCGCCGGTGCCGGCGTGCAGGTTCGACACCTGCCAGGTGGTCGGCGGGAAATATTCGTTGCCTTCGTCCCACTGCTCGGCGGCGAGCTCGGCGAGCGCCGGTGCGAGCAGGTGGATCGGGTTCTTCGCGAGGTGCGGATACGCGATATGGCCCTGCACGCCCTTGACGACCAGTTCGCCCGACATCGACCCGCGGCGGCCGTTCTTGACGACGTCGCCGAGCTCGGCGGTCGACGTCGGCTCGCCGACGATGCAGTAGTCGAGGCGCTCGCCGCGTGCCTGCAGCAGTTCGACGACCTTCACGGTGCCGTCGGTGGCCGGGCCTTCCTCGTCGCTCGTGATCAGGAACGCGATCGCGCCGCGGTGGCCGGGATGGGCCGCGACGAATTCCTCGGACGCGACGACGAACGCCGCGAGCGACGTCTTCATGTCGGCCGCGCCGCGGCCGTACAGCTTGCCGTCGCGATGGGCGGGGATGAACGGCGGCGAGGTCCACTGCTCGAGCGGGCCGGTCGGCACGACGTCGGTGTGGCCCGCGAATGCGAGCAGCTTGCCGTCGCGGCCGTCGGTGCCGCGCTTGACGGCCCACAGGTTGGTCACGCCGTGCGACGCGATGGTCTCGCATTCGAAGCCGAGCGCGGTGAGGCGCCCGGTCATGATCTGCTGGCAATGCTGGTCGTCGGGCGTCACGGACGCGCGGGCGATCAACTGTTCGGTAAGGGCTAGGGTGGCGGACATGGTTCGGACCACTTTCGATAAAAAATGCCGGCACGGTGGCCGGCAGCGACAAGACGAGGCGCAGCGCGGGCAGCCCTATGCGGCAAACAGCGCCGCGTATTGATCGGATGCGAAGCCGAGCGATTTCACGCGGCCGTTGACGACGAGCACGGGGCGCTTGATGACCGACGGCTTGTGGATCATCAGCGCGACCGCACCGGTCTTCGTTTCGGCGGCCGCCTTCATCGCGTCGTCCAGGCCGCGCCACGTGGTGCCGCGCTTGTTCACGAGCGCGTCGAGCGACACGTCCTTCAGCCAGTCTTCAAGCAGCGGCGCGCTGACGCCGAGCTTCTTGAAATCGTGGAACTCGAATTCGACGCCGTGATCGTCGAGCCACACGCGGGCCTTCTTCACGGTGTCGCAGTTCGGAATGCCGTAGACGACCACGGTGTGCGGCTTTGCCATCAGTCGCCTCGCAGCAGCTCGTTCAGGCCGACCTTCGCGCGGGTCTTCGCGTCGACCTTCTTGACGATCACCGCGCAGTACAGGCTGTGCGAACCATCCTTCGACGGCAGGTTGCCGGCGACGACGACCGAGCCGGCCGGGATGCGGCCGTAGCTGACCTCGCCCGTCTCGCGGTCGTAGATCTTCGTGCTCTGGCCGAGGTACACGCCCATCGAGATCACCGAGTTTTCCTCGACGATCACGCCTTCGACGACTTCCGAGCGCGCGCCGATGAAGCAGTTGTCTTCGATGATGACCGGGTTCGCCTGCAGCGGTTCGAGCACGCCGCCGATGCCGACGCCGCCCGACAGGTGCACGTTCTTGCCGATCTGCGCGCACG
The DNA here is from genome assembly GCF_001028665.1 of Burkholderia pyrrocinia. Lineage (NCBI taxonomy): Bacteria > Pseudomonadati > Pseudomonadota > Betaproteobacteria > Burkholderiales > Burkholderiaceae > Burkholderia > Burkholderia pyrrocinia. The sequence goes on along the minus strand of NZ_CP011503.1, from coordinate 15,160 downwards.
AACCGACCGTTGCCCACGTGTCGACCATCGTGCCTTCGTCGACGTAGGCGCCGATGTTGGTGTACGACGGCATCAGCACGACGTTCTTCGCGATGAACGAGCCGCGGCGCGCGATGGCCGGCGGGACGACGCGGAAGCCGCCCGCGGCGAAGTCTTCAGCCGTGTAGTTCGCGAACTTCGACGGCACCTTGTCGTAGAACTGCGAGTAGCCGCCGGCCGGCATCGGCGTGTTGTCCTCCAGGCGGAACGACAGCAGCACGGCCTTCTTCAGCCACTGGTGCACGGTCCAGTTGCCGTCGATTTTCTCGGCGACGCGCAGTGCGCCACGGTCGAGCTGCTCGATCGCGTGAGCGACGGCCTCGCGGACGTCGGCGGGCGCGGCCTTCGGCGACAGCTCGGCGCGGTTTTCCCAGGCGGTATCGATGATTTGCTGAAGTTGTTGCGACATGTTCGTTTTCGCAGGAGATGGATGGAATTGATCGGGATGGACGATTACCGCGCGAGAGAACGGCAGAAATCGACGATGCGTTGCGCGCCCTCGACGCATTCGGGGGTGCCCGCGACGAGCGCGATCCGGATGAAATCGCGGCCCGGGTTGGTACCGTGCGCATCGCGCGCCAGGTACGAGCCGGGCAGAACCGTCACATTATAGTCGGCGTACAGGCGGCGGGCGAACTCGGTGTCCGACAGCCCGGTACGCGACACGTTGGCCCACAGGTAGAACGCGGCGTCGGGCAGCTTCACGTCGATCACGTCGGCGAGCATCGGCGTGACCGTATTGAACTTCTGCAGGTACAGCGCGCGGTTCTCGCGCACGTGCGCCTCGTCGTTCCACGCGGCGATGCTCGCGTGCTGCCAGACCGGCGACAGCGCGGCGCCATGGTACGTGCGGTACAGCAGGAATTTCTTCAGCAGCGCCGCGTCGCCGGCGACGAAGCCCGAGCGCATGCCTGGCACGTTCGAGCGCTTCGACAGGCTCGACAGCATCACGAGGCGCTCGAAGCCGCGGCCGAGGCGGTGCGCGGCCTCGAGGCCGCCGAGCGGCGGCGCCGCTTCGTCGAAATAGATCTCCGAATAGCACTCGTCGGACGCGATCACGAAACCGTGGCGGTCGGACAGCGCGAACAGCTCGCGCCAGTCGTCGAGCGTCAGTACGGCGCCCGTCGGGTTGCCCGGCGAGCACACGTACAGCAGTTGCGTACGCGCCCAGACGTCGTCGGGCACGGCTGCGTAGTCGCACGCGAAATTGCGGGCCGGGTCGCTGTTCGCGAAATAGGGTTCGGCACCGGCCAGCAGCGCCGCGCCTTCGTAAATTTGATAGAAGGGATTCGGACAGAGTACGATCGCCTTCTCGCCGTGCCCGGACGGGTGCGCGTCGATGACGGTTTGCGCGAGCGAGAACAGCGCCTCGCGCGACCCCGACACGGGCAGCACCTGCGTGGCCGGATCGATCGCCGGCAGCCCGTAGCGGCGCTCGAGCCAGTGCGCGATCGACGTGCGCAGCGCGTCCGAGCCGGCGGTGGCCGGGTACGACGCGAGGCCGTCGAGTGCGGCCACCACGGCGTCGCGGATCAGCGCCGGGGTCGGATGCTTGGGCTCGCCGATGCCGAAGCTGATCGGTTTGAGGTCGCCGGAGGGCGTCACGTCCTTGAACAGGGCGCGCAGCTTTTCGAAGGGATAGGGCTGGAGCGAGTCGAGTCGAGGGTTCACGGGCGAAGCGGCCATCGCGGCCGGTTGGAGCGAAAGAAGCGGCGGACGTGCCGCGCGGCTGCGAACGGGCGCCGACGGCGCGCGGGTCGCAACGAATGATTATAGCGTGACGGAATGCGGTCACGGCCCGCCGGAACGGCGGCCGGGCCGGTGGAATAAAGGGTATCGAACCAAATGAATAACGCGGTACGCGGCAGCCTGCCGACGCTGGCCATCCTGATCGGCGCATCGGTATGGGGCCTGATCTGGTATCCGCTGCGGATCCTCGCGTCGCTCGGCGTGACGGGCACGCTGGCGAGCGCGCTGACGAGCGTCGTCGCGTTCCTGTTCGTGATCGTCACGCGGCACCGCACGATCGCGACGCTGCGCTGGCACTGGGTGCTGCCGGGCATCGCGGTCACGGCCGGCGTGACGAACCTCGGTTTCGTATGGGGCACGATCCACGGCGAGGTGCTGCGCGTGATGCTGCTGTTCTACCTGACCCCTGCATGGACCGCGATCTACGCGCACTTCCTGCTGCGCGAACGGCTGACCTGGGCCGGCGCGGGGCTGGCGGCGCTGTCGATCGGCGGCGCGATGCTGATGCTGTGGTCGCCGAAGCTCGGCTTGCCGCTGCCGGCCAACCCGGCCGAATGGGCCGGCCTCGCGGCCGGGCTGAGCTTCGCGATGAGCAACGTGCTCGTGATCAAGGCGAGCCGCGAGCTGCCCGGGATGCGCGCGGAGATGCGCACCGCGACGCTGTTCGGCGGCGCGGCGGTGTTCGGCGCGATCGCGTCGCTGTTCGAAGGGCTGCCGGCCGCGCCGGCGGGCGGCCAGCTCGGCGTCGCCGCGTTGATCATCGCCGCGATCGGCGTGACGATGGCGGCCAACAACCTGCTCGTGCAATACGGTCTTGCGCGCGTGCCCGCGAACCGCGCGTCGATCATCATGCTGTTCGAGATCGTGATCACCGCGCTGTCGGCGTGGGTGTTCGCGAGCGAGCTGCCGACCGCGCGCGAGTGGGCGGGCGGCGTGTGCATCGTGCTGGCGACGCTGCTGTCCAGCCGGGTCCATCGTGCCGCACCGGCACCGGGCAAACCCGGCGACGGTCGGGACGGCGCACGCGCGATGGTATGATGGAAGCCGTTTGCGGGGCCCAACGCTGTATGCGCGCGGCCCCGCTTTTGAATTCCGGGGCGCGTCGCGCGCATGGGTCGTCCGGCCCCGCGCAGCGCGGCCCCGTCCGTTTCACACCTTCTTCACATCCGATACCGCCGTGCGTCTGAGCTCGATCAAACTCGCTGGCTTCAAATCCTTCGTCGATCCCACGCATTTCCAGGTTCCGGGCCAGCTTGTCGGCGTGGTGGGCCCGAACGGGTGCGGCAAGTCCAACATCATCGACGCCGTGCGCTGGGTGCTCGGCGAGTCGCGCGCCTCCGAGCTGCGCGGCGAATCGATGCAGGACGTGATCTTCAACGGCTCGACCGCACGCAAGCCCGGCAGCCGGGCAAGCGTCGAGCTGATCTTCGACAACTCCGACGGCCGCGCGGCCGGGCAGTGGGGCCAGTACGGCGAAATCGCCGTGAAGCGCGTGCTGACGCGCGACGGCACGTCGAGCTACTACATCAACAACCTGCCGGCACGCCGCCGCGACATCCAGGACATCTTCCTCGGCACCGGCCTCGGGCCGCGTGCGTACGCGATCATCGGGCAGGGCATGATCGCGCGGATCATCGAGGCGAAGCCGGAAGAGCTGCGCGTGTTCCTCGAGGAAGCCGCGGGCGTGTCGAAGTACAAGGAACGCCGCCGCGAAACCGAGAACCGCCTGCACGACACGCGCGAGAACCTGACGCGCGTCGAGGACATCGTCCGCGAACTCGGCGCGAACCTCGAGAAGCTCGAGGCGCAGGCCGTCGTCGCGAACAAGTACAAGGAACTCGTCGCCGACGGCGAGGAGAAGCAGCGCCTGTTGTGGCTGCTGCGCAAGAACGAGGCCGCCGGCGAGCAGCAGAAGCAGCAGCGCGCGATCGAGCAGGCGCAGATCGACCTCGAGGCGCAGACGGCGAAGCTGCGCGAGGTCGAGTCGCAGCTCGAGACGCTGCGCGTCGCGCATTACGCCGCGAGCGACGCGATGCAGGGCGCGCAGGGTTCGCTTTACGAGGCGAATGCCGAGGTGAGCCGCCTCGAAGCCGAGATCAAGTTCATCGTCGAATCGCGCAATCGCGTGCAGGCGCAGATCGCCGCGCTGAACGCGCAGCGCGAGCAATGGCGCGCGCAGGCCGAGAAGTCGCAGGACGAGCTCGAGGAAGCCGAAGAGGCACGCGCGATGGCCGACGAGAAGGCCGCGCTCGCCGAGGACAACGCAGCCGCGAAGCACGACGCGCTGCCGGCGCTCGAGGCGAAGTGGCGCGACGCGCAGGCGCAGCTCAACGACGAGCGCGCGCGGATCGCGCAGACCGAACAGTCGCTGAAGCTCGAAGCCGCGCACCAGCGCAACGCCGACCAGCAGCTCCAGCAGCTTCAGCAGCGCCATGAGCGCCTGAAGAGCGAAGCGGGCGGGCTCGACGCACCGGACGAGGCGCAGCTCGAGGAGTTGCGCATGCAGCTTGCCGAGCAGGAAGAAATCCTCGCCGAAGCGCAGGCGCGTCTCGCCGACGCGCAGGAAACGGTGCCGCGCCTCGACGGCGAACGCCGTGCCGCGCAGGAGCGCGTGCAGGCCGAAGGCGCGCAGATTCACCAGCTCGAGGCGCGCCTCGCCGCACTGAAGCAGCTTCAGGAAAACGTGCAGACCGAGGGCAAGGTGCAGCCCTGGCTCGACAAGCACGAGCTCGGCGCGCTGCCGCGCCTGTGGAAGAAGCTGCACGTCGAGGCGGGCTGGGAAGCGGCGCTCGAAGCCGTGCTGCGCGAGCGCCTCGCTGCGCTCGAAGTGTCGAATCTCGACTGGGTGAAGGCGTTTGCGACCGATGCACCGCCCGCGAAGCTCGCGTTCTACGCGCCGCCCGCGGCCGGCGAACCGCCTGCGGCGGTGGCCGGGCTGCGTCCGGTGCTGTCGCTCGTGCGCATCGACGACGCGGGCATTCGCGCGGTGCTGAACGACTGGCTCGGCAACGTGTATGTCGCCGACGACGTCGCGCAGGCGCTTGCGACCCGCACGCAACTGCCGGCAGGCGGTGCGTTCGTCGTCAAGGCCGGCCATATCGTTACGCGCGTCGGCGTGCAGTTGTACGCGGCGGATTCGGAGCAGTCCGGGATGCTGGCCCGCCAGCAGGAAATCGAAAACCTGACGCGCCAGGTGCGTGCGCAGGCGCTGCTCGCCGACGAGGCGCGCACGGCCGCGGTACGCGCGGAAGCCGCGCACACGCAGGCCACGCAGGCGCTCGGCGACGTGCGCGCGCAGGCCGAGCGTGCGACGCAGCGTGTGCACGCGCTGCAGATGGATGTGCTGAAGCTTGCGCAGGCACACGAGCGTTATACGCAGCGCAGCACGCAGATCCGCGAGGAACTCGAGGAAATCGGCGCGCAGATCGAAGAACAGCGCGCGCTGCGTGCCGAGTCGGAAGCGAATTTCGAGCGCTTCGACGGCGAACTCGCGGAGCTGCAGGCGCGCTTCGAAGACAACCAGCTCGCGTTCGAATCGCTCGACGAATCGCTGACGCAGGCGCGTCAGGAGGCACGTGACCTGGAGCGCGGCGCGAACGACGCGCGCTTCGCCGCACGCAACGCGGTGACCCGGATCGACGAGCTCAAGCGCAGCATCCAGGTCGCGCACGAGCAGAGCGAGCGCGTCGCCGCATCGCTGGAAGACGCGCGTGCCGAGCTCGAGACGATCAACGAACAGACCGCGCACACGGGCCTGCAGGACGCGCTCGAGATTCGCGCGGTGAAGGAAGAGGCGCTGCAGGCCGCGCGGATCGAGCTCGACGACCTGACCGCGAAGCTGCGCGCGTCGGACGAGCAGCGTCTCGTCGCTGAGCGTTCGCTGCAGCCGCTGCGCGACCGCATCACCGAACTGCAGCTGAAAGAGCAGGCTGCGCGCCTGGCCGTCGAGCAGTTCGCCGAGCAGCTCGCGACGGCCGAGGTCGACGAGGCCGCGCTGAGCGAGAAGCTGACGCCGGATCTGAAACCGTCGTACCTGCAGGGCGAGGTCACGCGGCTCAACAACGCGATCAACGCGCTCGGCCCGGTGAACATGGCCGCGCTCGACGAGCTGAAGGCCGCGAGCGAGCGCAAGGTGTTCCTCGACGCGCAGTCGGCCGACCTGATCGATGCGATCACGACGCTCGAGGACGCGATCCACAAGATCGACCAGGAAACCCGCACGCTGCTGCAGGGTACCTTCGACGAGGTCAACCGCCACTTCAGCGACCTGTTCCCGCGCCTGTTCGGCGGCGGCCAGGCGAAGCTGATCATGACGGGCGACGAGATCCTCGATGCCGGCGTGCAGGTGATGGCGCAGCCGCCCGGCAAGAAGAACGCGACGATTCACCTGCTGTCCGGCGGCGAGAAGGCGCTGACCGCGACCGCGCTGGTGTTCGCGATGTTCCAGTTGAACCCGGCGCCGTTCTGTCTGCTCGACGAGGTCGACGCGCCGCTCGACGACGCGAACACCGAACGTTTCGCGAATCTCGTGCGCGCGATGTCCGACAAGACGCAGTTCCTGTTCATCTCGCACAACAAGATCGCGATGGAGATGGCGCAGCAGCTGATCGGCGTGACGATGCAGGAGCAGGGCGTGTCGCGGATCGTTGCGGTGGACATGGAAACCGCAGCGGGTTTTGCCCAGAATTGATGTTTGACGAAACCGGACCGCGTTCGCGCGGCGCATGGGCGCCCGTTCGCGGTTCCGATGAAAAAGAATTGCTGATGGAGCGTGCATGGACGAGTTGACACTCGGTTTGATCGGCGCGGGCGCCGTCGTGGTGGGCGGCGTCGTGGTCTACAACGCATGGCAGGGCGCGAAGGTGCGGCGCAGGATGCCGCGGCCGATGCCGGAAGAAGCGGCCGAGGCGATGAGCCGCCCCGAGCGCGACGAAGAGTTGCCGTTCATCGAACCGGTGCGTCAGCCGGTGCGCCGCGAGCCCGCGGCACCGGTCGCGGCGTCCGCCGCGCCGGCCGAGGCCGCGCGCGTCGAGCCGACGTTCGGCGGGGCCGCGCCTGCGGACATGCCGGCCGATCTGCAGGCCGAGGCGACCGGCGTCGACCTGTCGTCCGAATCGACCGAACCGGCCGCCGGTGAAGAAGCAGTGCCTGCCGTCGTGCACGAAGCGGCCGCCGAACCTGCCGAGCCCGTGCTGCCGGCCGCGACGACGATCTCGTCGGCGCCGCCCGCGATCGTCGATCGCCGGATCGACTGCATCGTGCCGATCCGCCTCGCTGGGCCGCTGCCGGGCGACAAGATCCTGCCGGCCGCGCAGCGGCTGCGCCGCGCGGGCAGCAAGCCCGTGCACATCGAAGGCAAGCCGGAAGGCGGCCAGTGGGAACTGCTGCAGAACGGCGTGCGCTACGAAGAACTGCGCGCGGCCGCGCAGCTCGCGAACCGCAGCGGCGCGCTGAACGAGCTCGAATTCTCCGAATTCGTGACGGGCGTCCAGCAGTTCGCCGACACGATCGACGGCGCGCCGGAATTCCCGGACATGATGGAGACGGTGGCGATGGCGCGCGAACTCGATGCCTTTGCCGCGCAGTGCGATGCGCAGCTGTCGATCAACGTGATGTCGGACGGCGCGCCGTGGTCGGCGAACTACATTCAGGCTGTCGCGTCGCAGGACGGGCTGCTGCTGTCGCGCGACGGCACGCGTTTCGTGAAGCTCGACGCGAAGCAGAACCCCGTGTTCATGCTGCAGTTCGGCGACACGAATTTCCTGCGCGACGACCTCACGTACAAGGGCGGCAACATGATCACGCTGGTGCTCGACGTGCCGGTCGCCGAAGAGGACATCCTGCCGTTCCGGCTGATGTGCGACTACGCGAAGTCGCTGTCCGAGCGGATCGGTGCACGGGTCGTCGACGATTCGCGCCGGCCGCTGCCGGAGTCGACGCTGCTCGCGATCGAGCAGCAGTTGATGAAGCTGTACGCGAAGCTCGAGGAAGCCGGCATTCCGGCTGGTTCGCCGGTCACGCGCCGCCTCTTCAGCCAGTAACGCGATGGCGTGGACGGCGGGCCTGGGCACCGTCGTTCGCCGCTGCCGCGCACGCCTTTTCGTGTGCGCTGCAGCACGGTCATCCGGCGTGCATTGCACGCCCCGCCGCGGCGTCAAACTGAGATAATCGGGCATCCGATTTTCACAGAACGAATCTGCCGCCAGCATGGCCCGAACCCAAGCCGAACCGCCAGCCAGCCAGCCCGACGCGCGCGCCGCGTGGCTGCGCGACCAACTCGAGCGGGCGAACTACGCCTACTACGTGCTCGACCAGCCGGATCTGCCCGACGCCGAATACGACCGGCTGTTTCGCGAACTGCAGCAGCTCGAAACCGACCATCCCGATCTCGTGACGCCCGATTCGCCGACGCAGCGCGTCGGCGGCGAAGCGGCCGGCGGCTTCACGCCGGTCGTCCACGACGCGCCGATGCTGTCGCTGAACAACGGTTTCGCCGACGAGGACATCGCCGCGTTCGACAAGCGCGTCGCCGATGCGCTCGACAAGACGACCGATCTCGCCGGCTCGGTGACGGAGCCCGTCGAATACGCGTGCGAGCTCAAGTTCGACGGCCTCGCGATCTCGCTGCGCTACGAGCGCGGCGTGTTCGTGCAGGCGTCGACGCGCGGCGACGGCACGACGGGCGAGGACGTGACCGCGAACGTGCGCACGATCCGGTCGATCCCGCTGAAGCTGAAGGGCGAGAACGTGCCGGCCGTGCTCGACGTGCGCGGCGAGGTGCTGATGTTCAAGCGCGATTTCGCACGCCTGAACGAACGCCAGCGCGCGGCCGAGCAGCGCGAATTCGCGAACCCGCGCAACGCGGCGGCCGGCAGCCTGCGCCAGCTCGACTCGAAGATCACCGCGCAGCGTCCGCTGTCGTTCTTCGCATACGGAATCGGCGTGCTCGACGGGATGCCGATGCCCGACACGCACAGCGCGCTGCTCGACTGGTACGAAGCGCTCGGCCTGCCGGTGAACCGCGAGCGCGCGGTCGTGCACGGCGCCGGCGGATTGCTCGGCTTCTTCGGCAAGATCGGCGAGAAGCGCGAGTCGCTGCCGTACGACATCGACGGCGTCGTCTACAAGGTCAATCGGCGCGACGAGCAGGAGCGCCTCGGCTTCGTGTCGCGCGCGCCGCGCTTCGCGCTCGCGCACAAGTTCCCCGCGCAGGAAGCGCTGACGAAGCTCGTCGCGATCGACGTGCAGGTCGGCCGCACCGGCGCGATCACGCCGGTCGCGCGCCTCGATCCCGTGTTCGTCGGCGGCGCGACCGTGACCAACGCGACGCTGCACAACGAGGACGAGGTGCGCCGCAAGGACATCCGGATCGGCGATACCGTGATCGTGCGACGCGCGGGCGACGTGATCCCCGAGGTGGTCGGCGCGCTGCTCGACCGGCGTCCGGACGATGCAGCCGAATTCGTGATGCCGACCGAATGCCCGGTGTGCGGCTCGAAGATCGAGCGCCTGCCGGACGAGGCGATCGCGCGCTGCACCGGCGGCCTGTTCTGCCCGGCGCAGCGCAAGCAGGCGCTGTGGCACTTCGCGCAGCGCCGCGCGCTCGACATCGACGGGCTCGGCGAGAAGATCATCGACCAGCTCGTCGACCTGAATCTCGTGCGCACGCCGGCCGACCTGTTCAATCTCGGGTTCGCGACGCTTGCCGAGCTCGACCGGTTCGCCGAGAAGTCCGCACAGAATTTGCTCGACTCGCTCGAGAAGGCGAAGCACACGACGCTCGCGCGCTTCATCTACGGGCTCGGCATCCGCCATGTCGGCGAATCGACCGCGAAGGATCTCGCGAAGCACTTCGGCTCGCTGACGCCGATCATGGACGCGTCGATCGACGAGCTGCTCGAAGTCAACGACGTCGGGCCGATCGTCGCCGAGTCGCTTCACCAGTTCTTCGCGGAAGAGCACAACCGGACCGTGATCGAGCAGTTGCGCGCGCCGGGCAAGGTGACGTGGCCCGAAGGGCCGCCCGCGCCGAAGGCGCCGCAGGGCGTGCTGGCCGGCAAGACCGTCGTGCTGACGGGCACGCTGCCGACGCTCACGCGCGATGCGGCAAAGGAGATGCTCGAAGCGGCGGGCGCGAAGGTCGCCGGCTCGGTATCGAAGAAGACGGATTACGTGGTCGCGGGCGCCGAAGCCGGCAGCAAGCTCGTGAAGGCCGAGGAACTCGGCATCCCCGTGCTGGACGAAGACGGTCTGCACCAACTCCTGGAGGGCAATACGCCATGATTCGCGAGATCCTGAGGATGGGCGATCCGCGCCTGCTCGAAGTCGCCAAACCGGTCGAGCGGTTCGACACACCCGAACTGCACGAGATGGTCGCGGACATGTTCGAGACGATGCACCACGCGAACGGCGCCGGGCTGGCCGCGCCGCAGATCGGCATCGGGCTGCAGATCATCATTTTCGGCTTCGGCAACAACAACCGCTACCCGGATGCGCCGCCGGTGCCCGAGACCGTGCTGATCAACCCGAAGATCGAATTCGTGCCGCCGGACATGGAAGAGGGCTGGGAAGGCTGCCTGTCGGTGCCGGGCATGCGTGGCGTCGTCAGCCGCTACGCGAAGGTGCGCTACAGCGGCTTCGACCAGTTCGGCGCGAAGATCGATCGCGTCGCCGACGGTTTTCACGCGCGCGTGGTCCAGCATGAATACGATCACCTGATCGGCAAGCTGTATCCGATGCGGATCACCGACTTCACGCGCTTCGGCTTCACCGAGGTGCTGTTCCCGGGGCTCGATCCGGCGGGAGACGACTGACCGGCACGCGGGGCGGCAGGCGTCCGGTTTCGCGCCGCCCGCCGGAAACAAAAAAGCCCGCTTGCGCGGGCTTTTTCATTGCGGGGCACATAGGGCGTGCCCGCGGTCAGAACGTCTCGTCGGCCGACAGGTAGCGCCATTGCCCCTGCCGGCAGCGCGCCGAGCATCACGCGGCCCATCCGCACGCGCTTGAGGCCGATCACGTCGAGACCGACCAGTTCGCACATGCGGCGGATCTGGCGCTTCTTGCCTTCGCGCAGCACGAAGCGCAGTTGCTCGCCGTTCTGCCAGCTCACCATCGCGGGCTTCAGCGCGACGCCGTCGAGTTCGAGGCCGTGGCGCAGCTTAGCGAGCGATTCCGCGGGGAAGTGCTGGTCGATGTCGAGGAGCCGTTCGCCGAAGCGCACGCGCACCAGGTACTCCTTGTCGATGTCCGATTGCTCGCCGATCAACTGCTTCGCGATCACGCCGTTCTGCGTCAGCACGAGCAGGCCGGGTCGAATCGATGTCGAGCCGGCCGGCCGGCGCGAGCGCGTGCAGGTGCTGCGGCGAGAAGCGCAGCGGCGAATGGTCGCCGCTCCAGTGGTTCCCGCGCGTGATCAGCACGGCAGCGGGCTCGTAGCCGTCTTCCGCCTGACCCGACACATAGCCGACCGGCTTGTGCAGCAGGATCGTCACCTGCGCGGCCTGCGCGGCGCTCGCTCGCTCGTCGATCTCGATCTTCTGGTCGGCGCGCACCTTGGTGCCGAGCGTGTCGATGCGTTCGCCGTCGACGAGCACCCAGCCCTTTTCGATCCATTCGTCGGCTTCGCGGCGCGAGCACATGCCGAGCTCGGACATCCGCTTCGACAGGCGCATCAGGCCCGTTTCGTCACCGTAATCGGTGTCCGCAGCCTGGCGCTTGGACGGGTTGCGCGGTCTTCAGGCCCGCGCCGGGCGAGCGGCGTTCGCCGTCGCGTGCGGGGGCGAGCCGGGCGGTCGCCGAAGCTGCGCTTCGCGCCTTCGCTTGCAGCCTTGTCGCGGATAGGGCGTGCGCTTGACGTCGTCAGCGCCTGCGCGGCGCGGACGTGCATCGTCGTCCGTTGCGGCGGGGCCGGGCGATCGGACGACGGACGGCGGTCGCCGAAGCTGCGCTTCGCGCCTTCGCCGGCGGCTTTGTCGCGATAGGGTGCGCGCTTGCCGTCGTCAGCGCCTGCGCGGCGCGGACGTGCATCGTCGTCGCTGCGGCGGGCCGGGCGGTCGGACGGCGGACGGCGGTCGCCGAAGCTGCGCTTCGCGCCTTCGCTTGCAGCCTTGTCGCGATAGGGCGTGCGCTTGACGTCGTCAGCGCCTGCGCGGCGCGGACGTGCATCGTCGTCGCTGCGACGGGCCGGGCGGTCGGACGACGGACGGCGGTCATCGAAGCTGCGTTTCGCCCCTTCGCCGGCTGCCTTGTCGCGATAGGGTGCGCGTGCGCCGCCTTCGGCACCTGCGCGGCGCGGCCGTGCGTCGTCATCGCTGCGACGGGGCGGGCGGTCGGACGACGTGCGGCGATCGCCGAAGCTGCGTTTCGCCCCTTCGCCCGTTGCGTTGTCGCGATAAGGCGCGCGCGTGCCGCCTTCGGCACCTGCACGACGGGGCCGTGCGTCGTCATCGCTGCGACGGGGCGGGCGGTCGGACGACGGACGGCGGTCGCCGAAGCTGCGCTTCGCGCCTTCGCCGGCGGTCTTGTCGCGATAGGGCGCACGCGCGCCGCCTTCGGCACCCGCGCGGCGCGGCCGCGCATCGGCGTCGCTGCGACGGGGCGGGCGCGGAGTCGGGCTTGCCGTCAGCGCCGCGATAGCCGCGTTCGGCCACCGCCGTCACGTGGCGCGCGCTTGGCCGTTGCGCGATCCGCGCCCGGGCGCTCGGCGCCCGCGGCGCCGCGCGGCTTGAACGTGCGTTCGCCGCCGGCAGCCGGGGACGCCTTCTTCGGGCGGGCCGGCTTGTCTCCCGCGGGCGGCGCCAGCGGGGCGCACCGCCTTGCGGGCAACGTGGCTGCCGGAGCGGACGGCCGGGTGCGCGGGTCGGCGACGCCGGCCGCGGATTCTTGACGGTCAATTTGGTGCGCATAAACGCTGGGATTCATTCAGACTGCGATCGCCGCGCAGCAATTCGGTTTCGAGCTGGATCTGCAGGCGGTTGTCGGACAAGCCGGCGCCCGCGAGCAGGAAGATGTCCTCGACGCGTTCGCCGAGCGTATTGATCCGCGCCGCATGGACGCCGATCCGATGCTCGGCGAGTACGCGCGCGATCGAATAGAGAAGGCCCGGCCGGTCGTTGGCGGACACGGACAGGATGTAGTACTGGCCGCGCTCGTCGGCCCGCAGGTCGACGCGCGGCGTGATCGGAAACGTCCGCGACAGCCTCGACAGGCGGCCCTTGGACGGCTCCGGCAGCGGTGCGGTTTCGGCGAGCCGCGTCGCGAGCTGCCTGTTCGACGAGATTCGCCGATGTCGCGGTACCGCACGTCGCGTTCGGTCTGCGTGACGATGAAGTTGTCGAGCGCATAACCGTGCCGCGTCGTGCTGACGCGCGCGTCGAGCACCGACAGCCCGTTGCGGTCGAAATACGCGCAGATGCCCCGCGAACAGGTCGGGGCGATCCTTCACGTACACGAGCACCTGCAGCGCGTCGCCGATCGGCGACGGCCGCGCGCGGACGATCGCGGTTTCGGCGTTCACGTGCCGGTACAGCACACGTGTCTGCCATGCGATGTCGGGCCGCATCGTGACGCAGGAAGAAGCCCGACGTCGAGTTGATCCCACAGCGCGCGCGGTGCGCGTCGTCGGGCACGGTCTCGAGGCGCAGCAGCGCGAGCGCCTGTTCCTGCCGCGACTTCAACTCGGAGTGTGCATCGGGGTTCGCGCCGCCGAGCACCGCGAGCGTGATGCGGTACAGATCCTCGAGCAGCTTGCCCTTCCACGTGTTTCCACACCTTCGGGCTCGTGCCGCGGATATCGGCGACGGTCAGAAGGTAGAGCGCTGGTTGAGGCGCCGTTCGTTGCCGACGAGTTCGGCGAAGCGCTTTGATGACTTCGGGTCGCTCGTGTCCTGCTTCTGCGCGACCTGGCTCATCGTCAGGTGATGCTGGACGAGGCCACACGATCAGCGCCGCGTCGTCGCCGGCGATTCCGTGTTCGCGCAGAAGCGTCGCGCGTCGGCCATCCGAGCGTCGAGTGGTCGCCGCCGCGGCCCTTCGCGATGTCGTGGGACAGCGCCGCGACATACAGCACCCACGGGCGCTCGAAGTTGCCGATCAACTGGCTGCAGAACGGGTATTCGTGCGCATGCTCGGCGACCGCGAAGCGGCGGATGTTGCGCGCAACACCATCAGGATGTGCTGGTCGACCGTGTACACGTGGTACAGGTCGTGCCTGCATCTGGCCGACGATGCGGCGGAAGTTCAGCAGGTAGCGGCCGAGCACGCTCGTCTGGTTCATCAGCCGGAACGCGTGCGTGATTCCTTCGGGCTGCTGCAGGATCCGCATGAACGTGTCGCGGTTCTGCGGATCGCGGCGCCACGCGTTGTTCATGATTTCGCGCGAGTTGTACAGCGCGCGCAGCGTGCGTGCGGACAGGCCCTTCACGCCGCGGGTCGTTTCGTACAGCAAGAACGCTTCGAGGATCGCATCGGGATGGCGTTCGAACACGCCGTCGTCGACGATCTCGAGCATCCCCTGCTTCTCGACGAAGCGATTGGGCGACAGCACGCGCGTGATGCCGCTCGTCGCGGGGAAGAGCTGTGCCTCGATGTTCTGGATCAGGATCGTCGCGAGCTGCGTGACGGCTTTCGCGCGGCCAGTAATAGCGGCGCATCAGCTGCTCGCTCGCGCGCTTGGCCTGCGTCGGCTGGTAGCCGAAGCTCTCGGCGGCCTGCGTCTGCAGGTCGAAGACGAGCATGTCCTGGCGGCGGCCGGCGATCACGTGCAGCCGCGCGCGCAGCGTCTTCAGGAAGCCTTCGTTGCGGCGCAGCTCGCGCGCTTCGCGATCGGTGATGAGGGCGCGCGTGTCGAGCTCGCGCCAGCTGCTGCCGAAGCCTGCCGCACGCGCGATCCACAGGATCGTCTGCAGGTCGCGCAGCCCGCCGGGGCTTTCCTTCACGTTCGGTTCGAGGCTGTACGGCGTGTCCTGGAACTTCGCGTGGCGCTGGCGCATCTCGAGCACCTTCGCGTGTGAAGAACGCGCGGGCGTCGAGCGCCTCGTGGTAGCGCACCGTGAAGCGCTCGAACAGCGCGGTGCTGCCGACGATGCGGCGCGCTTCCAGCAGCGAGGTTTGCACCGTGACGTCCTGCGACGCCTCCTCGATGCACTGCGCGACCGTGCGCACGCTGCTGCCGATCTCGAGGCCGAGATCCACGCCATCCCGATGAAGCGTTCGATGCGCGGATCGAGCGCCGGGTCGTGCGCATCGGCAGCAGCACGAGGATGTCGACGTCGGAATAGGGGGCGAGCTCGCCGCGCCCGTAGCCGCCGACGGCGACGAGCGCGAGCGTCGCCGGCAGCCCGCAATCGTCCCACGCGCTTCAGTGCGTCGTCGG